>CAZKXU010000040.1:0-28913 GCA_964556665.1 uncultured Bdellovibrionales bacterium
TTTCTTTGGCTACGGCGAACGAAAAATCGAGAGCGGGGGAAACGATCTTGAATAACCGGAGGGGTGCCCGAGCGGCTAATGGGGGCAGACTGTAAATCTGCTGGCTAGCGCCTACGGGGGTTCGAATCCCTCCCTCACCAGTTTTTTAGGTTAAGACATCACTGGGACCGCGGGCTTCCAGCCCGCAAGCACATTAGCTAGTAATTCGTTGCGGGCTGGAAGCCCGCGGTCCCAGTGATGTTAAAAGTTTTAATGTACGCCCATAGCTCAATTGGCAGAGCGACGGATTCCAAATCCGTAGGACGTACGAGGGGCACCCGTAGGGTGCCTACCGAAGACGTTGTGATGACGCTTGCGTAGCAAGCGTACATTGGGAGAGCCGCTAGGCCCGAGGGGGTCAATTCCCTCTGGTACTGAAAGTGGAGGTTTTAAGTCATACATGTACGCCCATAGCTCAATTGGCAGAGCGACGGATTCCAAATCCGTAGGTTGGGGGTTCAATTCCCTCTGGGCGTGCCACCTAACAAAATTTGGACATCCATTCTTTTACACTTTTATCTAAACCTCCGACCTCCAACAACCGACAGATAATCCATGACCTACGCACGAAGCGAGATCTACGATCCGGATGAGGTTGGTGTATATCACTGCGTAAGCCGCTGCGTACGGCGCGCGTTTCTTTGCGGCAGAGATACGCTTTCAAAAAAGTCCTATGAGCATCGCCGCGTATGGATTAGAGATAGGCTTAAACTTCTGGTTGATATTTTTGCAATAGAAGTAGTGGCTTATGCAGTAATGAGTAACCACTTACATTGTGTTATTCGTAACCGTCCTGACTTGGTAGAAGATTGGGATGCCAAAGAGGTTGCCGAGCGTTGGCGAAAACTCTTTCCGCTGCGCCGCGACAAAAACGGCGCAGCTGCAAAGCCAAGTAAGGAAGAGATAGCTGCAATAGCTAATGATGAAAAGAAGGTACTACTCTATCGTAGACGGCTTTCTGACATAAGTTGGTTTAATCGCTGCATGAATGAGAATATTGCTCGACGGGCGAATAAAGAGGACGACTGCACCGGCCGCTTCTGGGAAGGGCGTTTTAGTTGTCAACGAGTCTTTGAGGTAGGCGGCATTCTAGCTTGCAGCGCTTATGTAGACTTAAATCCAATCAGAGCTGGCATTGCAGAGACTCCGGAAGATAGCGACTTTACCAGCGTGCAGGATCGGATTAATGCTTATAAGAAACAATCAATAGCCAAGAATAAAACGTCCGGTCCAACCCTGGTATCAATAGAAGAGATTTCGAACAAAGCCCTAACTACTGAGGAATACTTCGAGCTGGTCGATACAACTGGTCGGTTGATGATTGATGGTAAGGCTAAAATATCAGAGGAGCTAAAGCCAATTCTAAAACGAATAAAAATCACGCCGGATGAGTGGCTAGAAACATCCAGAAAACTACGGCTTCGCTTTCCGCGGATCATCGGTCCGCTAAAGTCTCTAAGAGAAGTTGCCAAAAAAATCAAAAAAGAATGGTTTCACGGGGTGAGTGCCGCCAAGGCTGTCTTTACAAGTTAAGTTTTCCTTGAAATTTCAAAATTACTAGATAAATTTCTGACTGCTCGGAATTACACTATTGGTAAATGGCTGGATACTACCATACTAGCAGCTAATAATAGTCAAGCGTGATCGATCAGAGTAATTGATGAAGGCTTTGAGGTGGAAACTGCTCTAGCGTATGATATGTATGGGTGTCCATGAAGTGGAAGAGAAAACTATTCATGAAGAGAGAGGAAGTTAAAGTAGTAAGTAATTTAACTAGCGGTCACAAGAGCTCTGTAGCTATCTTGAATTCTAGGTAGTATTCCTTTAGCGAGCACGTTATCGCGCTCAAGCTTTTTTAGCGCCAAAAAGGTCCACGGCGCTACTGGGGGGATATCTGCGGCCCGGGTGGCGGCAATGTGATAGCTAAAATTACCCGTACGCTCATCGAACTCAGTCTGGTAAATTTCAAGCCCCAGCCGCTCAGCCACCAATGGAATTCGTTTTCTAAAGTTAGAGTTGCACACGACACGTGCACCTCGAGCTACCAGATACTCGAGTAGCGCCAGGGTTAGCGCTTCGTTTTTGGCTGGACCGAACGAAGTAATTTCGTCCAAGACTACCGTGGCACCAGAAAGATCTTCCGCACATAGCTGCGCGATGTTCGACGCCATGGCTTGGTATGTGCGTTCCTTGGCTTCGCCGAGTATGAATACCCTACCGCCCAGTTCACCAGAGACCTTAGAATCTATCGGGAGCTGCAGATATGCCGCCAAACACGCCTTGCCAATAGACCAGGTGGCGACTGACTTGCCGCTCGATTGCGGACCGAAAATTACCGCGCCGCGCGTGGCCGGTTTAAATGCAAAATCAAGCTTTACTCCCGCAGCGTTAGGCGAACCAGAGGGACGCTTAGGAATTACGGGCGAGATGGCGCTAAATGATGCTGGCACATCAGGCTGGCTGTTAACTGGAATATGTAGCCGCTTGCTTTCAATAGCCACTCTCACGCCATCAGCAATGGCCAGGCTCTCACGCAGAAAAGCAAATACGGCCAAGACTCCACTTCGCCTCGAAGAAACATATTCGGAAATGGCCTCTTTTAACCCTTCGCTAATTTCCGCGGGATCGATACCGGGACTCGCAGCTCTGATACGATCCACGTTAGTGACCGCATCGATACGATCAACTTCAGCCGCGAACTCCCGAAGCCGTAGATGGTATTGTAGAGAAAGGTTGTACGCATCACTTGGCCAGGCCCTGCATAAGTAACCTAAACCTTCTACTAGCCGAGAAATTTCGTGAAGAGTCCCTAATAACGTTTGCGGAGGAGTAGATCGCGGGGAGCCAATATGGAAAGCCGCATCGTTGGCTCGTCCCAAATTTTCAGCTAAATCCTGAGGCTTTGGCCCTGGATGAGTCACCAAATACTGCGCCGCTTCTAAGGCCGCTGCCAGGGCTAGTTTATTGCCCGAGGCTACAAGCTGATCAAATCGCTGCTTAGCCCGCTGATCAATAAAATGTACCCCTTCGTACAAACCTGAGATGGATTCTGCGATTAGGCCGAGACACTCGCTAGATGATCTACTCTCTTCATCCGGTCTGGGGCGCTCCGCGCTAGCTGCCGTTACGTCGGTGCCGGTCGAAATCGCCATCAATTTACCCGGTTCAGTAGCACCTTCGACGATCGAGCGATACCAACCGCGCGCCCTTTCAACTAACTCGGCCGGGCAGACTGCATTCTCAAGCGACCCAAAATGTATCGGTGCAGGCGCGCTACGGTCCTGACCTGTGCTAGCTTGATTAGCTCCGTAGCGTGGTAGGTGCACCAGCTTAGCTGCAACAGTCGGACTAGTAATTAATTCGGAGTTAACAACCAGAGTTACGCCCTTTCTAACAAGCTCATCTAACGCCACCTCCAATAGCGCCGTTAGCTCCTCGTTGGTCGCACCCTGAGGCACTCGATCTAAAATTAAAAGGTCACCCTTGGTTGAATTGGCCAGTAGCCAAGCAAGCGGTCGCGCTGTAGAGGCAAAGGCTCCATCCCCTTCGGCTCCCGGCACCGTAACTGATGCAATTCTGATGTTCTGGAAGATCGGTAGAGTGGCCTTCATTCCGCCTTCGAGCGGTAGGCCGGCCTGATGCGCCAGGGCACATTTCGCGATCTCTTGGCAGATCGCATAGCCTGATTCGCCACCACTGCCAATAACTATTCCAGCAGAGGAAAAAGCGATCGGCGCTCGGTCTGAATAGTCGACAAACTCAACCCGAACTTGAGAGTTAGAAGATGTTGCTGCAAAACACGGCTTATTATTATCTCCATGGTAAGTCGAGCGCAACTCCTGACATGCGCGGTACACCATACCAAGCGGCGCGGAAATATGACGCTCGACCTGTGATGAGAGATGTATGATCGAGGCGCGACCGGTCAAACGCTGACCCCGCAGCGCCGGACAGGTTTCGTAAAGTTCAAAGAGTCGCTGGTATGCTTCCGCAGAAATACTTGAATACTCGGAGATTTGATCGAAGCCGAGTTTGTCTAAAACTGTTCCGTGGAGTAATGCCGAAACTGGAATATCAAAATCCAAGCGAACCCTAGCAAGCGTGGCACTTGCCGCAATAAGTCCCGCATAGCGGCCATCGGCTAGAAATTCTTCACACCTACGACGTAAAGCATCTAAATAGGGATTTACTTCCGCTACTCTTTGCAGCTGCTTCTGTAACTCGCCTAACTGGTAAAAAATCTTCGCCGTAGCGATCATAACATGAGGTGAAGGTCGTAACAGATCTTCACTACGGTCCCGATCTGGTTGTGCCCGCTTCGCCACCCAGCCAAGACACCGCCCGTGATACTCATGCAGCGTCTCTAGACGCTTTACAATTTTTCCGAGCGTCTCAAAATCTTCGCCCTGCAGCTGAGCCAAGCACTGTACCGGGGCCTTACGCACTTCTATATGCTCTACACTCCGGGCCGGATGTTGCAGTACACTTAATAGACGTCTTAGCACCGACATCGGGGCGTCTCTAAATTCTCGAAATCGATCTTCTAAGGTGCATCGAGGCCGGTGTCCCAGAGGAGGCTTCTCTGATTGAAAGAGCTCTTGCAACTCAATCCGTGGCGGCGGTAGGCCGACCGCGGTCAGCTCTCGATCGGTGACCTGAGCGTATGGTGCGCGAGCATCGATTGCTACGAAATGCTCTATTTGTGCAGGTCTGCCTGCCTTAACAACACCAACTGCCATTCGTAATTTATAACATCGGTAGATGTATTAATCAAACAATGCCTAGGAAACGATATGCCTCAAAACTTATGTCAACGGAAATGGGGAATGACGTATGAAGAATTATAAACTTATGAGTGCAATCGATGTGTTCATCGATGATGGAGATGGGATAAACCCCATTATAATAATATCCAAATCAACCTATAGGCTAATTCAAATATTCTTTTGTAAGGTTGGACAATGGCTTAGTTAGAGTGTGGAAGATTCCGGATGGCAGCCAGCGGTACGATTAGATTAGTTCGATAGCGCTGAACGAATAGAAACTAGCTGAGTTATCTAGGGGCACCCCGCCGCCCGGCTCGTACGTAGAAACGCACGAGCGGGCGGCAGGGGTGAACCTTGTGAACCTAGCCGTCGACTGACATCCACGTTGCGTGGGTGAGGAGCCGCGGAAGGCTGGGCACGTCGTCGTGCACCCACGCATGAGCGTACTCGACCGACTTAAGCCCAGGACCCGCTCTGAAGCAGCGAACGCCCGTCGACCCGTATTCGTCTGGCCAGGCGTAGGCCATCCATGACCTGGTGTCGTCTAAGTTCGGCTCGCCGACGACCACAGCGAACACGTAGCCGCTGCGGCACGCTGTGCCATCGTCCCTCATTTCCGGAAAGGCGATTTCGCTAGCCTTCACCATGTCGACCAGCGTCGGATACGCACCGCCTGGTTGTAGTTCAGACTCGACGGCGCCGTTAGCCATTCCGCGGCCAACTTGCACCTTCCAGATCTGATCCAACCGCGTGATGGCCGCGCGGCTATTGAAAGACCTCCGCTGGTTCTGCAGATCCGCGATCGCGATCGACCCGATAATCGCGATAATCGCAAACACTAACAGCAACTCCAGCAAGGTGAATCCGCGCTCCGACCGGCCGTACATGAACCTCCGCATGTTCCCTCCGCCCCTAGAGACCACGCACTATGCGTGACCTCGGGCTAGGCAGGGCAGACTCGCTGCCGCGCATAGTCCGGGGTTCACGAAAAGTACTAATTGCTCTAAGAGGCCGGAGATGCTGAAAAAACCTTGCCTCTACCCAAAATAACTCAGCTAACCGTAATCCTAGCAGATCCGAGGACACTAAGCACGCGCACTACCGGTGCCCATCAAGCAGATTCTAGTCGGCATTTAAAAATAGAGCCGCCCTGTCATGAGGCAAGTCAAAAATAAGGAGGAGATTCTGATTGAACAGATTGTGCGTAAACTTCCACCATTTCAAAGGTTTTTTGAAATAGCCGCGCACACTGATACTGAAGAGATTAATTTAACAAACATAGCTGCAGATGTTTTAACTAGTGCTCCTCCAAATAAGTTTTTTCACGTCTAGCATCACATCGTTGCCCCACCTTGTCACGCTTCTCAGTCGGAAAATCCTCGCAATACTCCAGTATTGCTGCGGATTTCCTCCTTCCGAGGCGTGCCAATCTGGGGCAACGCTGCGCGCTATACGTGAAAAAACTTATTTGGCGAAGCACTAGCCCTAATAATATTCAGCGGTTTATCAGATTTTAGAAGATACCATCGTAACTACAGAGGACCACGCCGAAGCTTTTGAGCGTAGGCAGGTGCGCCATCATCTTCGCTGAAACTCTTGAGCATAAAAAATAGTTGAGCTAGCTCTACCCGTCCTGCATGACTGCTTCTAACGCCTTCAGCAACTGATCTCTACCGAACGGTTTTGCCAAGGAAAGCAAGGCTCCAAATTTCCTGGTAATCTGTAGAGGCTCTCCGGTCAACTCACCACTTATGGCAATTATAGGTATCTTTGGATATTGCTTTGAAAAATCTGAAATCGCTGAAAGACCAACCATAGCTGAGCCATCCTCCTCAAAAGACTCCTCTACATCGGAACCTTTATCTAATGGCATCACCAGGTCACAAAGTATGACATCTATCTTGTTAGTGCTTATAATCGCATGTGCTTTTTCTGGACTATCAACGACAGCAACACTATATCCAGCATCACTTAGAATCTCGTTAATAACATCACAGAGGTCTTCACTATCATCTATGAGTAGCACGTTTCTCATACAGGGTATATCGAATCAATGGCTGTTTAGCTTTAACTCTTATTGTGAACTTCAGATAAGCTACTAATTTCAACAATTCTAACAACTTATAACATCTTGTATTCCCCCAATACTGCATTTAGAGTGTAATTAGATTTTATTCTAAAATGAAAAAGTATTTTAAGGGGATGTTATGTACACAGTTGCATTATTCGGTGCTGGCAAGATTGGAGAGGCCATTACCGGACTTCTAACTTTAGACGGTGATTATACCGTAAGAGTTTGTGACCATGATCTAGGGCGCGCGAAAATTGTGGCTTCTATGTGGAAAAACGCAGAGGCGCATCAACTCGATCTTAAAAACAAAGCATCAGTAACAAAATTACTAACTGGTTGTCAGGCTGTCTTAAGCGCCTTGCCTTACTACTGCAACGTTGAGGTGGCAGAGTTAGCCCTAAAAGCAGGCGTCCACTACCTTGATTTAACCGAGGATGTTGAAACTACCAGAGCTGTAATTAAACATGGTGGCCAAGCCACCACTGCCCTAATTCCGCAGTGCGGATTGGCCCCTGGATTTATAAGCATCGCTGCCGCCCACTTAGTAAATTCATTTGAAAAGATTGATACAGTTAAGATGCGCGTAGGTGCTTTGCCTATCTATCCGAGCAACTCTATCAAATACAACCTCACCTGGTCGACCGAGGGGCTGATCAATGAATATGGGAATATGTGTGAGGTCATTGATGATGGGAAGAAACTAGCCGCTTTTCCGCTCGAAGGACTAGAGCGCTTCTCCTTAGATGGTGATGAATACGAAGCCTTTAATACATCCGGAGGTCTGGGCACCCTATGTGACACTCTAATGGGTAGAGTAAGAAAATTGGATTATAAATCGGTGCGCTACCCGGGGCACCGTGACTATATGGCATTTTTAATGAATGAGCTTAGATTTAATGAAGATCGGGAGGTATTAAAGAACGTATTCGAACGCAGCATCGCCACCACTCACCAGGATAAATGTATTATACTCGTTGAGGTACGTGGTTGGATTAAGGAACGGTTACTGCAAAAAACATATGCCAGTACGGTCTATAATGCACGCATCGGTAGCCATCATTTTGGTGCGATCCAGATAACGACCGCTGCCGGAATCTGTGCGCCGCTTGATTTATTGCTAACCGGCAAAACCACCAAAAAGAGTGGGCATATAAAATGCGAGGAGATCTCCTTACTTGAATGTCTGGAGAACCGCTTTGGAAAGTACTACAAAGATGAATTGGCGTTGAAGGGTATCGAGGATTAAATAGATACATTCTATGCAGCAGAGAGAAATAGAGTCTGCTGCATATCATGGCTCTCTCAGATAACAGCTTCCTCCTCTCTAAAATAGAGATTTTAAGCTGACAATTGCTTCTTGCCAGGGCGTAAAGAGGATATTTTTTTCTTTATATGCTCGGGGAGTAGTGCATACACAAAGCTGTTTAACCTTAGGATAGTCATCTTCAAATGCTTTAAGGCCTGAACAATCACTCGCACTTGGGTTCGAGTTCGATTTAATCTCAATCGCCAGTACTGGTTCCAGCACATTTCTAGCAAGAACAAGATCTACCTCCCGTCCATTTTTATCTCTCCAGTAGAAAAAACGGAGGCCAAGATTGTGATACTCATTAGTGCTGAATAATTGATTGATCACAAAGGTTTCGAATAACTTTCCGAAAAGAAACCCGCCTTGGCGTAGATCAACTCGCAAGTAGCCATTCAGTGCATTTAATATTCCACAATCAAAAAAGTAATACTTGGGTGCTTGAACAAGCTGCTTTTTTATTGACTGAGACCATCCTGGAAGCTCGTGAACAATTAGTGTATCAACAAGAATCATAAAATATTCCTGCGCTGTCTTACCGGCGATTCCTACCTGCTTCCCTAACTTCGCAAAGTTGGCAGGCTCACCATTTAATTGCGCTGCAAATTCCAAGAATCTAGAGAATCTATCAATTCCACGCACCAAAGATTCCTGTTGAATCTCTTCTCTCAAGTAGGTTGAGACATAAGAATCAAGTGTCGGTATGGCCAAAGCATGATCATCGAAATAGATGCCAGGCAGTGTGCCTACATTTAGTGCTTTTAGTAGATTTAGTTCAGTCTCAAGTTGACTTATAGGATGCAATTCTTTTGTAACTGCACGTCCCGCCAGTAAATTTGCACCACCTCTTTTTAATTTTCTAGCACTTGAGCCCGAGAGTAAGAAAACAAGTTGATTTTTGTATCCCTCTATTAATCTATGCACCTCATCCAATAGTGCCGGAACTTTTTGAATCTCATCGATTGAAACAGTAAGTTGCTTCTGCGATCTTGCCAGTTTTTCCTTTATCTCACCTTCTAGTAGTATGGGCTCATGAAGATAACGGCGAAAAAGATCCCCGCGCAGAAGATCAATCTGAATGTTGTTCTCTATCTGCTTTAAAGATTCTCGAATGAGCGCAGTTTTTCCAGTACCTCGTGGACCAAGTAGCAATATTGACTTATTTTTCTGCAATAATGTTAACGGGTTAAGCATTCGAGAGATCATAAGTAAGATATATATACTAAATCTTACTTAGAATGTCAAGATAAAATAGAAGCGGAGTAGCATGCGACTTAGGCGTTAGGAGATTGCAACTAGTTAGATAGCTAGTACGGTAATTCTTCGCTGCTATACCTTAGGAAATCCCTATATTGTATAATTACACAGCTTTAATATCTCTTTATTAGGATTCCAGTATGGTTGACCATGCAAGAGTACCAGGACTAGGGATGAACAGGTTTGAAAGAGCTAGCAATCTATCTTGGCAGGATATCGAACCCCTAATGAGAGTCTTTCAAGATATGCATACTGAGCGTGAAATGAACAGCCTTCATGCACAATCCGACAGACTTGGAGAACTGTTAGCTAAGCATCTTGAATCTTTACGTACAGATCCAGCATCCGCAGAATCCGTTTCAGTCCTTCACTCAAAATTGGATACTGGGATTTATTTAGCCAGAGATCTTGCAGACGCAATATATAAGAATAGTCATCAGACCGACTTTACTGTCTCTCCAGTCCTTGCAGACGCTAGAAAAGAATTTATAAGACTAGCTGAAGACTTAGCGAGACGAAAAAGAGAGGATCTAATTGATTTTGTTTTAACTTTAGGACCCTTAGAAGGAATCATACCAGAAATAGTTCAAGATAGATATGAACCGCAACATGGACCAGCAAGTGTGGTCAATACATTGATCTATGCGCTAGTAAGTGCTGCTGCTGCAAAGAATTGTATAATATATACCTTTACTAAAGAGCAGATAGAGCTAGCGCGTTCAACTAAGCCTCACGCCTTTGGCGATTGGTGGCAGAGAAGAAGAGAAGATGCCTCTGTTTGCTTTCGTACTTTACAAAGTTCATTTGGGACAAGAAGGGATGAAACAGTTGTTGTATATCACGATGCGCTAATGAGTTGCGAAGCAGCTATGCCACGAAGATAAGTTTTCTACTTCTATAAGATCTCAATCTCCTTTGATCTAAGGAGCAATTCAATCTTGTCTCCGTATTTAATACCTTCAATCTTAGGAGCAAGGATCTGAATCTGTTGCGGATCATCGATGCTGTTATCTTTTGTGCTCGGATCTGGATAATATACAAAGCTGGGGAGCCAATCGATTCCGCGTTTTACTTTACAACGGGCAATCATAAAATTCTCAGCTCTTCTCCCCTCCTTCCAGATGATTTCATGCAACAGAAACTCTGCTGTCTTCATACGAAACGAGCGTGGAGCGATCGAGACATTAAGCGTACCGGCAAAACAATCTGAGATATCCAGCCCGTGCTTAAAAAAATGGGGTCGCTGCAGATTGATAGTTCCTTCAGGGTATTTTTTGGATCTGATTCCGGAAGCGTGTCCGTAACCTGGGGAGAGGATACCAACAACATTTAGGTCAAACTCATTAGCAGACATGTAGCTTTAGTTGTCACCTTCAAAGAAGCTTGCTGAAGATGAAGATGGTGGTGTCCCGTTGGCAGCAGCTTGAGAAGCATCTCTACGTGCTCGCTCCGCTGCCAAAAACTGAGCCATATGTGACCCATGTGTTCCTCGATCTACTACCTCATACCAAGCCGGGCGCTGCCCCTCTTCTCTTGGTGCCCAACGTTGTGGACCTGGCTGATTCGGTTTTGCAAACATAAGATCTATCTCCCTAAACTACCCCAGCACCGCATCAACCTCCATCTCGATGAGCATGCGTGGATCTATTAATTTTGCCACCTGTACAAATGTATTAGTTGGACGGATCTTTTCGAAAGCCTCACGATGAGCACGTGAAAAACTTTTCCATTGCGAAATGTCGGTTACAAACATACGGGTGCGCACGACATCCGAAAGATTTGCACCGGCATCTTGTAGCGAGCGCCTAATAATATCTATTACATGGCGAGTCTGAATATAGGCATCCCCTGCCCCTACCACCTCACCGCTCGCATCCAAAGCTGTTGTCCCGGAAACATACACATTATTACCGACACGAACTGCACGGCTGTAACCAATTAAGGGTTCCCAGGGTGTTCCACTTGATATTTGAATTCGTTCTTGTGACATAATTTAAGACTGGGACCGCGGGCTTCCAGCCCGCAACGGATTATCTGCAAATTCGTATGCGGGCTGAAAGCCCGCGGTCCCAGTAAGTTGGAAACAATTTATGTTAGTATCGTATCATCCTACTAGAACTTTCTCAATCCGCTCTAATGCCCAATCAATCTCCTGCTTCGTGATACAAAGGGCAGGTGCAAAGCGTAATGTTTGAGAGCGGGTATCCTTACTGAGAACCCCGTGTTTTAGAAGTTCATAAGCAACCTTGTTAGCAGACCCATAAGAATTGCTAATATCTAATCCGATCATTAATCCTCTTCCGCGCACCGCCTCAACTTTAGAGCTTTTAATTGATCTAATGGCGTTGAAAAAATATTCACCAAGCTCTGCCGATCTCCTCTCCGGTTTCTCATCTTTAATTAACCGTATAACCTCACGTGCGATCGCCGCTGCCAGAGGATTACCTCCAAAGGTACTACCATGCGTACCCGGAGTAAAAAGATCCATGACCTCCTTTTTCCCAACCACAGCCGAGGCTGGCAAGATACCGCCACCGAGTGCTTTACCTATTATAAATATATCCGGCATGACATCTTCATGCTCTACCGCCCAAATTTTTCCAGTTCTACAGAGCCCAGTTTGTATCTCATCTGCCATCAATAATAATCGCTGCTTATCACAGATAGATCTTAGTGCCTTTATGAATCCCAGTGGAGGGATGATTACCCCTCCTTCACCCTGAATCGGCTCTACTAGCACAGCACAGGTATTAGGTGTAATCTCCTTCTCAACTGCATTTATATCGCCGTAATTAACAATTTTAAATCCCGGAGCAAACGGCCCAAAATGCTCGCGATACTTACTCTCCGTGCTAAACCCAACGATGGTTGTTGAGCGACCATGAAAATTATTACTGAAAACAATTATCTCTGCTTGGTTATCCGGTATCCCCTTTACTTCATAACCCCACTTACGCGCCGCCTTAATCGCGGTCTCAACTGCTTCCGTACCTGTGTTCATAGGCAACACTACTTCCAGTCCGCAGAACTCTGCCAGCTCCTTGCATAGCAGAGAGTGCTCCTCACTAAAAAAGGCGCGGCTTGTAAGTGTTAGCTTCTGTAGCTGTCGTTCTGCTACTTTGATTAGTCGATCGTTCTGGTGGCCGAAGTTTAGAGCACTATATCCCGCCAGCATATCGAGATAACGGTTACCATCAACATCTGTAACCCAAACACCTTTGCCTTCAGATAGCATGACCGGTAGCGGCTTATAATTATGCGCACCGAACTGCTCATTGATTTTTATAAGCTCTTTGCTATTCATACCTAGTATGTCGGCAGGATTCTATACTTTCAAAACTTAGCATACCCCGGATATCTCGGAAACGGCGTAACATCCCGGATATTTGTAAATCCGCTTACATACATCAGGAATCTCTCAAATCCTAAACCAAATCCTGAATGCGGAACGGTGCCGTATTTACGCAGATCGAGATACCACCAATAGCGCTCAACATCCATGTGCGCCTCTTTCATACGACTTACAAGGTTATCATAACGCTCCTCACGTTGCGAACCGCCGATGATCTCTCCAAGCCGCGGCACCAAACAGTCCATGGCGCGCACGGTTTTACCATCATCATTCTGACGCATATAAAAAGCCTTTATAGCTTTTGGATAGTTCACCACAAAGACTGGACCCTTAATATACTCATCTGTGAGATAACGCTCATGCTCACTCTGTAGATCCATCCCCCATTTCACAGGAAATTCAAACGCTTTACCGCTTTTTTCTAGAATCTCAATCGCCTTTGTATAATCAAGGCTTTCAAATTTAGAGCTGGCAACCTCCTGAAGCTGTTGAATTAATCCAGCGCCTTGCGTAAACTCTGATTTCTCGAAAAACTCCATCTCAGCTTGCGCATGCTCAAGTACATAGTTTATCAGATATTTAATAAACTCCTCTGCCAGTAGCATGTTATCTTCAAGAGCATAAAAAGCCATCTCAGGCTCAATCATCCAAAACTCCGAAAGATGCCTTACGGTATTAGAATTCTCGGCGCGGAAAGTCGGTCCAAAGGTATAGATCTTGCCTATTCCAGTAGCACAGATCTCCCCTTCCAACTGCCCAGAAACGGTTAGACTTGCTTCATCTCTAAAAAAATCCTGAGAGAAATCAACCTTGCCCTCCGCTCGCGGTATATTTAATAGGTCAAGGGTTGTAACCCGAAACATATTTCCAGCTCCTTCGCAATCGGAGGTAGAGATAATCGGTGTATGGACATAGTAAAACCCACGTGTTGTAAAGAATGTGTGTATGCCCATTGAAGCCACCGATCGTAAACGCAACATCGCTCCGATCGTGTTAGTGCGCGGACGCAGGTGCAGAACCTCACGCAAAAATTCAAGACTATGCCCCTTTTTCTGTAACGGATAACTCTCAGGGTCTGCCTCTCCTAGAAGCTTAAAACTATCTACCTGAAACTCATATTTCTGTCCTTTTGCAGGGGAGGCCACTAGTTTGCCGCTGACCTCAATCGCTGCACCTGTCGCAACTCGCTGGGCGTCCTCAGCATAGCCTGCAAGAGTTGGCTGAATTACGAGCTGTAAACCTTTTACGGCGCTGCCATCCGCGATCTCTATGAATGAAATGTTCTTAGACTGCCGATGAGTCCTTACCCAGCCACTCAATTTATATGAACCAAGAGGTATTTTATCAGCATGGATATCGCGAATTGAAAAAGAATTCATATTTAACTCCTAGATCTTCCAAATATAGACGGGCTATTGTAGGATAGTGTGCTTATAGTCGCAAGAACGGGCTTACGTTGGTCCCACTGCGCCCGCTATAGCTCTGTTCAGATGTTATAGCGGTGCTTCTAGGGGCCGAAATTTATGAGGAATTCTACGATTTCTTCACAAATTTCGGGGTGTAGCTCAGCCTGGTTTAGAGCACCAGTTTTGGGAACTGGGGGTCGGTAGTTCGAATCTACTCACCCCGAAACTACTGTTATATTGTAACAAACGGATTTCTTTAGATTCGATAAAATCCTTCCTTGTCTCAGCGCCCATCTTATTAGACATTAAGGGGTAATATAAGATCTCATGGCTAAGAGAAGAAAATTAAACGGCATAAAAAAATTCTCCATAATCGGAGTTACACTTATTATAGTGCAGCTCGGGTATATCTTTATCTTTGCAGAGAAGGAGAAACCTGTCTCTGCTATGGAAGCTATTAATAAAGCAGTAAAAGATGTGCCCGGTGCAAGCGAATCCCGTAAGCAGCAGTTAAAGATACAGTTAGCGCTTACAGACTATATGGCGCATAACCCTACTCACAAACCACCAGTCTCCCTTGAAGAGCTTGTTCCACGATATTTCGACCGTGTTCCAAATGATCCTGCCACAGGAAAGCCTTTTGCGTATAAAGTAGAAAACGACAGATATTTTCTTGGTGAGGACCCAAATGCCGTGGCTAAGCCTGGTGCAGAGGCTGGAACTACTGAAGCACAGGTTGGAGCTTTAAGCTCTGATCAGCAACAGGCCTTAATTGCAAGCATGGGAGATGATGCTGAAGCTAATACGTGGGTTTATGATCCTACCGGGAAGCGCGATCCTTTCCGTCCTTTTGATTTTGCACCAAAGATTGACACCGCTGGCAAAACAGAGCTGGAGCGCTATGACATAGGTCAGCTCAAAGTAACTGCGATACTTGAGGGTTTTGACGAACCTAAAGCGATTGTGGAGAATAGCGCTGGCCGCGGCTTCACAGTAAAGAAAGGGGTCAAGATAGGTCCAAACAATGGTGAAATCATCGATATTAAGAAGGACCGTATCTTTATCTTAGAGAGATTTGTTGACTTTACTGGAGACACAAAGACCAAAACAATCGAGTTGAAGCTCCGTGTAAAGGATGATCCTCAGTAATTATATCCTTATTGAATATATGGCTAAGCGCATGGCCCGTTTCCTGCTTTAATCCTGTATAACCCTAGCTTAGACCAAGGATGAGCTGGTTATCTTTCTCGAACGGAATAATATTGCTTTATACCCGGCAAAATTTGCCGATTATTGAACTACATGAATACCGGCTTAGATGACTCAGAGTTATGGCGACAGATCCCACCGGAGGAGAAGATTCAACTTGTTGCAAAAAGCCAGGCATCTGGCCTAGCTGCGGCTGTAGCAATGATAATCATATGTGGAACGGTAGCTGTAGGACTACATCAAAGCTGGCTGCTGTGGGCTTCACTCATACTCTCTCCACTAGTTTTTCAATATGCCGCAGGCAAATCTTGGCGTGGATTGAAGCCAAAAACGATGCTTGAGTATCTAGCGGCACGAACAGCAGCGCGACGTTATGCCTTCAGCGCAAATTCAAAAGAGATGACTGTCACAATGATGCTGCGTGGCGAACTGGTTGAGGATCATGAGAATGAGGCTCTCAATCGAGTAATAAAGGAGATCGATAAAGGAGCCAGCGATGCTGCTCAATGGATAACACTATTCAGCGACGCGGTAGTTATTATGTCAGAAGGTCGTGGTGGCGCGCGACTGGAACTAGCACATTTGTTAGATGATAAATTAAAGGTCGAAGCTGAAGTCCCGGCTGGCGAGAAAGAATACAGCAGCAGAAGGACACTGCACTTTAGCTTCCCGGAACGCGGTACAAATAAGCTAAGAAGATTTAAGCTTACAAGCAAACATCCTGCCGCTTTAATTGCATTCGAAAAAAAACTCCTACAACTACAAAACCACCAGAGACAGCTCAAACGACACCTACTGGAGGATCTCACTGTACCAGATGAGACGCCTAGTGATAGTGACGAAGAGAGCTACTAGGCCTTCTAGGACTATCACATTAACCAATAGATTCAATTAATTACCTTGCTAGGGCTGCGCTATTAATTTTGACAACCAGATCTCAGAGCTGTACAATACGGAGAACTTACATCTAGTGCTCTTTACATAGCGTTATCTTGATGAGTAACCTGACTTAGGATTGTCGATGTTACCCATTAAGCTGTAGCTGCATAACAATTGGTGACTAGTTAAATTTCTCTATTTTTACTTCAGATGAAGACCTACGTCGTAAAAATTCAGCATCAGAGCATCAAACCTGGGCCTGCATTTGATACAGTATTGCAACAGCTACATGAAACCTTACAGTACGAGAGGATCTCTTTTGAACTGCTTGCAACAGGTCAGAACATAGCGTTCTGCTTCGCTACACCAAACGATGCTGTAGGCCAGATTGTAGCCTCTCATATATACGGTGTCTGTCCAGATGCCGACATAATTGAGATTCCTGACTATACCAAGGCAACAGAAACTCTAAGCCAGAACACCCGCACTTTAGGGGTAGAAATTGGACTGAAACGTGACGATCTCTTCCCCATAAAGGATTACCGTGAATTTGAAGGAGATCCGCTCTCCTCCATACTGAGCGTGTTAGCAAAATGCAACTTGGATGAACGGGTTTTTATCCAGATAGTTTGCCGACCTCGCCGTGACAGCGCTACCCATAATATATCGATCGCCTTTCGCAAACTTATCGGATGGTTTATTGACATTTTACGAATTAAATACTGGTTTAAGCCTGGTATTCGCGGCACTTTTTCTCTCAAAAAAAAGGAAAAATTAAGTGCGCGCCTTTTTGATGTCAATATCCGTGCTGTTTGTTTGACTTCAAACGCTAAACGGGAACCACGCTCAACCTTGGAAGCTCTATTTGGCTCAATCTGTAATTTCAATACCATTGACTATAATCAATTTTATTCAGTCAGGTTATATAAGCGGCTCGCCGACTTAAAATATTTTCAGACCCGTGCCCTAAGAGCTCCATTTTTATTATCAACACGGGAGCTTGCAACTATTTTTCATCTTCCTAATGAAGCGGAGGTGCCAAATATAGTTCACGTTATCTCACAACGTAAAGCACCACCGACCGAACTACCAACAGATCAGCTTGATCCGAACATCTCCTTCTTTGGCCATACTAATTTTAGGGATCAGCGCGTTCCCTTCGGTATTAAGCGTGAAGATCGTAGACGACATACATACATTCTTGGTAAACAGGGCTCTGGAAAGTCAAAGGTGATAGAACTATTAGTAAAGAGTGATATCATGAATGGTCATGGTGTAGGTGTAATAGACCCGCACGGTGATCTAATTGACAATATACTTAAAATCATCCCTGAACATAGGATAAAGGACGTAGTCCTCTTCGATCCTGCAGATGTAGATTTTCCTCCTAGTTTTAATCCTTTAGAGTGCGTGCCTGAGGCGATGAAAATTAGAGTCACCATTGGTTTTATTGAAATCTTCAAAAAGTTCTTTGGTGCTGAATGGAATCACCGACTCGAACATGTACTGCGCTATACTACGCTAGCACTGCTCGACAATCCTAACACGACGGTCTTGTCAATAATTCGTATTCTCACCGACAAAAATTACCGCATCTTGATGGCCAGCAATATTAAAGACTCAGTGGTTAGGAATTTTTGGGCGAACGAGTTTACTGCATGGTCAGAAAATTTCTATGACGCGGCTGCTGCTCCGCTTATTAATAAAATTGGGCAGCTTCTTTCGACTAATGTGATTAAGAACATCCTTGCTCAGCCGGAGAATAAGTTTAACTTCCGAGAGATCATGGATAACAAAAAAATTCTACTCATGAAGATCTCAAAAGGTTTGTTAGGAGATGAGAATGCTCAGATCCTGGGCGGGATCACACTGACAAAGATTTACCAGGCTGCCATGTCGCGATCCAATATACCTGAGAACCAAAGAGTCGATTTCTGTCTATATATTGATGAATTTAATAATTTTGCTACTGATACCTTTGATGAGTTTATGAGTGAGTCCCGCAAATATGGACTTAATCTTACAGTTACAAACCAGTATCTCTCGCAGCTAAACTCCAACATGCGCAATAGTATTTTTGGTAATGTTGGATCAATGATCTGCTTTCGCGTAAGTGGAGAGGACGCCGAGACACTCGCCAGAGAATTTGAACCACGCTTCACGCCGCGCGATCTGGTCAACTTAGCGGTGCGAGATTTTGTGATAAAAATGTCTATTGACGGAGAGGTAAAGGACGCATTCTCAGGCAGAACCCTTAAGTTTGATCTGACGCAAGAAAATAGATCTGAGGAATGTCGCCACTGGTCACGAGCAAACTATGCCAAACCTGCTACAGAGGTAGAGGGCATTATAAGGGCATGGGAGGAGAATCGAACAGATTATACGAATACCGTAGACTCAGATAATAACCACTATTCTACCATAATTACAGCGCCTCGTCCCATTATACAGCAGTAATATTTTGAGTAATGACTACAAGCCCTAAGTTTATCGATGGGTTTCGCCCTGAGCCTGTCGAAGGGGCTAGCCGACTTTTAGAACTATCCGTATAATCTTCGCATGTTAAAGAGGCTAATTATTCTTATGATCACTGCGCTTGAGCTCACAGCGCATAGCTCAACCTGGGCAGATCAGCTTGCTAATCACGAACAGAATAAATTTAAATTTAGTCTTACCTCATCCGCGCTAGACGAAGTTAAAGTCAACCTTACCGTTCTTGGTGCCCAAGTAAAGGATGAGGTCTTCTTACTTACGGATCCTAACAGACTAGTAGTTGATCTATTTAATAAGAATCTAAAGATCACTAAAACCATTCTCCCTTCTGAGAATAAATTTATCTCTGCAATTCGTTTTGGAGCACATCCAGACCGATTACGTTTAGTATTAGACCTTAAGGCAGAGCAGATAGATTATAAAACAGAGAGCAAGAAAGGAAATCTAACTATTTCTCTTTGGATTAAGAAACAGGATGTCGTTACAGCCCTTCCTGATATTAAAGAAACTGGCCTAATCCCTACTCCATTAGCAACTCAGACCCCAACAGGGACTATCGTGCCGTTAGCAACGCCTACAGTAGAACTAACTCCAACATCTCCTCCTATGCCAACTTCTACTCCTACAGTAGTAGTATCAACAGCAGTAGCAACAGCAATATCACTTGAAACACCACTGCCTCCCTCCTCTGCTGGAGATAAAAATATCACTGATATTAAATTCGGCAAGGCTCCCGCTGACAATATGCCGATCGTAATCCTGCAATTTAGCTCTAAATCAGAGTATAAGTTGATAAAAAAAGAGGATGGCGTCTATATATTATCAGTACGTGGTACCGGCATAGAAAGCTCTCGATTGGCTCTACCATTTTTTCCGCCACATGATTTTATCGGATTTACAATGGTACAAGCCCGTAATGTAGGTGCCGATTTAGAGATCACGATCGGCGTTGAACGTGGAGTCAGAGTCGCCTCAGTCACTAAAGACACTCAGATCTGGATTAGAGCGCTTAACCGTTGAGTAATTACGCTAGCCGGTTTGCTTACCCCGTATTATCTCACTCCCCCTCCATCACTATAAATAGCGCCTCCAGCCAACAGTGTGTGGGGATGTAGGTTTATCCTGAGCCTCTCTCTGTACCGTATCATATTTAAACTTGACAGCTATGATTGAATAATTATTATATTCTCAGCGCCACCTACTTACGCGCAAACGATCTTGTGGAATTTGAACAACTAGGATTACCTCTGTTTTTACTTTGGAGGAACTCTCGAATCGCAATCTTCGCTGCAAGGATCCCTGCGGCTGTGCCATCTTCATACATAAAATTAGGATCATTGATAATCTCAGGGAAATTATCTGGATTTAGCAGATCCTCAGAGGTTAGATCTTTCCTATGAAAAGCGGCGACTTTTTTTGCCCGCTCACATTGATGGGCGTGCAATCCAGTTAATAGACTCTCAATCTCGTTTTGTAAAATTTCCAACTCACTCTCGGTTATTTTCATCTAACTTCTGCTCACAATAGGATAATGCCATTCTAGCCGGTGCAGACAACCTATCCACACCTATCTCGGTGAGTAAACTTCCAGCACGCTTGTAAGAGCGCATCGCCATCAGCGCCGCTGCAAGCTCCTCCTTTACATCAAACCGCTCTGGTCGTGCCTTTATAACTTCCTCAAAATATGCGCAGGCTTGCTCATTAAGTCCACGCCTTAAATACGACGTACCTAACATCCTTTTAGCTTCTATTGCAACCCTTCCCTTCGCACCAAGCTCTAATACGGCTAACAAGGAAGGGTATGCAGCGGCTACATTATCACACTGCAAGGATAGCTGAGCATACTCAAGGTGTCCATTTATCCAGAAAGGAGATCGGGATAGTCGGCTCCTTAGCCAAAAAATTTTCTTTTCTATCTCTGCACTACGAGTTAATTGAAAAGTATAGAGGTATGACAGATCACATCTGAATGAAGAGACAAAGCGGAAAAGCTCTGACATTTAAAATCACCACCATTCAAAGGTTAGGTTTTAATGATGCGGAGCCTCATGATGGCTGCTAGTTGTATGTGCAAAATCTGCAAGCTGCCTAGGATCAGTGACACGTGAATCCAATGTCGTCTGTGCGAGCCGTAACTCATATAACGTGGCCCCTAGAACCTTCTCCCTGTCAGAATAAGTTAGGGTATCATCGACATGTTTTAAAAACGCGCCAAATCCGACCGCTATTAACAAAGTAAAAAATAGCCATCTATGGCCAAGCTTTTCAATTTCTTCGTCGTTGTTATGAGACATATATCCGATATTATGTGATATAAACTGTCGTACCAATTTATCATCTCAGGCCTAATCGAGCAATTCCTGAATGCGATAACTGCGTTCTGTTATATAAACCTAAATCCGGCAGTTGCCGGACTTAGGTTACCTAGAAGAAGCAGTTCTAACCTTTTTTTAGGCCAAAAAATGCCCGAAAACAGTTCGGCAGTAGGCTCAGCTTAATGGTGAATTCGCAAACTAGATAAAGCAGTGTGTTTTCGGGCATTTTTCGCCATATCCTAGTTTGAACTGCTCCTTCTAGGATAAAACCAGGAATCTAGCTAGACCTGAGCTGAATCATTATATTAGTTATTGTCCTGACGGATAAGAACTGTTGAGAATACTAGTAAAAAAGTCGGTTTTGCAATCTACGACCGAGACTAATTTTAATCGACTTATTTCTAACAGAAACTAGTAGAGTGTAAGATAAATTGTTTCACGCTGGGACCGCGGGCATCTTGCCCGCAAACGAATCTACTGCTGCTGCGTAGTGGGCTGGAAACCCGCGGTCCCAATGAAAAACTTATGTTACAGTGTACTAGTCTATTGAAAACAAAATTATGATGTTTTCTAACGAAGATATAATTGCTGCAATAAAACGTGGTGAATTAATCATTGAACCATTCTCGCCTAAGCATATTCGTGCTGCTGGGGTTACTCTGCATTTATCAGAGGATCTACTACGCCCTGTGCCTGGAACTATAATTGATCCGAAGCGCCGCATCTTACCGGAATATGAGGAGATAAAGATTACCGCGGAGAAGCCTTACATGCTTAAACCTGGGGAATTTATACTAGGAGCGACGCTGCAATCAGTTACGGTTGGACACTCACTCGGCTTCCTAATTGAAGGCCGCAGCACTATGGCTAGACTTGGATTGACGATCGTGCAGACCGCAATGATGGTTGAACCTGGACATAGCGGCAGACCGATTACACTCGAGCTTGCAAATAATGGGGCTAATCCTATCCTACTCTACCCGAAGTTGAAAATTGCTCGCGCTGCAATTTTTGAACTTAAGAGCGCCAGCACCGATCCGTATGACCAAGATGGTAAATATAAAGATCAAGGTTCTGTCGGGCGTCCGATCTTCAAGAATGAGTTTTGGGAGGACTAAAAAAGCTTTCCCTGCTTCTGCGTGAATGGAGTCCCCAAAGGATACTTACCGGTAAAACAGGCATCACAAAATTTACCCTGCGTTGATTGTACAGCGCGATACAATCCATCAACACTCAGATAGGCTAGCGAATCGACACCGATAAACTTAGCGATATCCTCAACTGACTTGGTTGCAGCAATCAGATGATCCTTTTCCGGAGTATCGATACCATAATAACATGGATCAGTCGTAGGAGGCGAAGAGATGCGCATGTGTACTTCGCGAGCTCCAGCCGTTCGAATCATGTCAACCAACTTTCTACTAGTCGTACCACGCACAATCGAATCATCAACTATGACAACTGACTTCCCGCTTAGAAGCTCCGGATTTGGATTAAGCTTTATCTTGACGCCAAAATCCCGAATTGACTGCTTGGGCTCGATAAATGTTCGGCCTACATAATGGTTGCGGATTAGTCCCATTTCAAGCGGTATTTTTGTCTCCTGAGAGTAGCCCAACGCCGCAGTAACTCCTGAGTCAGGCACAGGAATTACATAATCTGCCTTAACCGGATGTTCCTTAGCCAGCTCCTGACCAAGACGCTTTCGTACCGCGTAAACGTTTCTACCAAATACATTTGAATCAGGTCTTGAAAAATAGACATACTCAAAGATGCATGGACTTTCCTTCACCTTCGCAAAAGGAAAATAACTCTTCATCTCTCTATCCGCGCTAATCTCTACGATTTCACCAGGTTCGACATCTCTTAAATAACGGGCTCCTATTAGATCAAAGGCGCAGGTTTCAGAGGCAGCTACAATACTTCCGTTCAGATTACCGAGCACTAATGGACGAAGTCCACCCGGATCCCTAACTGCTATCATTCTGTCTTTAAACAGGAATAAGAACGAATAAGCCCCTTGGATTTTCTTAAGAGCAGCGATCAGTCTCTCCATCAATGGTAGCGGTGTTGCCTCGCGTGCCATGAGATGCAGAACTACCTCAGTATCAGAAGTAGAAGAGAAGATTGCACCCTTGGAGATTAATTCAGCTTTCAGATCATCAGCATTAATAAGGTTGCCATTATGCGCAACCGCTGCACCACCGGAGGAGATTACAACAAAGAATGGCTGCACATTGGCGATTCCTAGTCCGCCTGCTGTGCTATACCTAATATGTCCAATAGCCGAGTTTCCCGCTAGCTTTGCAAAATCGAAATCTTTAAATACATCCTGCACCAAACCTATACCGCGGTGCACGAAAAATTTACTCTTCTGTGCTGGATCGTTACTAACAATGCCTGCTCCCTCCTGCCCACGATGCTGCTGCGCACAAAGCCCCAAGTATGCAAGATTAGAGGCCTCTTTATGATTCCAAACTCCAAAGAGACCACACTCCTCTTTGAATTTATCCGAGTCAAAATTTTCGTCTAAAGAAGTTTGCATAGCCCACCTTTCCAAATTTCATATGCTTGAGATAAGGCAAGCGAAGCTACCCCATTAATAGCCACCACATCGCCGCCCACCACACCGCTAAGACCTATATTGATCTTGGCGGATGCTGCTAGCTCTCTAATTTTGTTCTGGTGGGTAGAATCGCAAGACACTATATAACGAGCCCCACTCTCTGCAAAAAGGAGGGAATCCTCTCTGCCTTTATATGATTCTACATTCAGTGAAGCTCCAATCGCACTATAGGTGCTAAAGCAGCACTCTGCCAACGCGATTGATAATCCACCACTAGAGATATCATGGCAAGACTTAATCATTCTCTGATCAATTAATGAACGGATAAAAGCAGCCGTTTCGATCTCTTTATCGTAAGCGAGTAACGGTAGAGCTCCTCTTTCTATTCCATAAATCTGTGATAGATACTCTGAGCCACCTAGATCCTTTTCGTTAGTATCACCAAACACCAAAACTACGTCATCTTCCTTAACGAAATTGATAGCAACTGCCTTTGAGACATCGTCCAACAGTCCCACCACTGCCAACAATGGGGTCGGCAAAATAGCCTTCCCGTTATTTTCATTGTTCAAACTCACATTGCCACTTATAACAGGCACGTCAAAAGCTCGCGCTGCTTCTGATAAACCACGAATTGATTCTGCAATCTGCCACATCCCTTCCGGTTTAGTCGGATTGCCAAAATTCAAACAGTCAGAGATGCCGATCGGCCTAGCCCCTACTGCTGCCAAATTTCTAATACCTTCGGCCAAAGAAAGAGCTGTCCCCTGATGCGGATCAATTGAACAATAGAGCACATTACAATCGAGCGTCATCGCCACGCCGCGCTCTGTAGCCTGCGGCGAACTTCCTTTAATACGCAAAAGTGCTGCATCTCCTCCAGGATGGACAACAGTATTAGAGCGAATCGTCGAATCGTACTGACGATAGACTGGGAAACGGGAGCTTAGGTTTATCGATCCTAACATCCTTAACCAAATACTGCCTAAGTCCGCCGGCACTTCTACAGAGAGTGCATCAAAACTATTTTTAGCATCAAAATCATCCGGTTTCTTCTCTGGCCAACGATATTGCGGCACAGAGCTTGTAACTACATCGACCGACATGGAAGAGAACAATTTGCCATTCCAGTATAAGTCGGCATTCTTCCCTTCAATGACCTCTCCAATTTTAACTGCATCAAGCTCCCAGTGCTGAAACGCCTCAAATACCCTCTTCTCATGCTGCGGCTCGACAACGACCAACATTCTCTCCTGACTTTCTGACAACATGATCTCATAAGGAGTCATCCCCTCTTCCCGTTGCGGCACCTTGTCGAGGTCAATTCTTATACCGGTACCAGCACGATCTGCCATCTCGTAGACAGAGCATGTAAGACCTGCTGCTCCCATATCCTGTATGCCTACTACAAGTTTTTGCTCCATGATCTGGAGACAAGCTTCCATTAAAAGCTTCTCATAGAACGGATCTCCTACTTGCACGGTAGGACGCTTACTCTCACTATCTTCAGCAAATTCCTCGCTGGACATAGTGGCGCCATGAATGCCATCACGACCAGTTTTTGAGCCAACATAAATCACTGAATTGCCTATTCCTGATGCACGGCCCCGAAATATATTCTTATGATCTACCAAGCCAAGGCAGAAAGCATTCACTAAGCAATTGCCGTTATAGGACTCATGAAAATAAAGCTCCCCGCCAACTGTCGGAATGCCCATACAGTTACCGTATGATCCGATCCCCTTTACTGCACGTGAGAGTAAGTACGGAGTTCTAGAATTTTCGGCAGCGCCAAATCTAAGCGCATTCATAAGGGCCAAGGGCCTAGCACCCATGGTGAAGATATCCCTCAGAATTCCACCTACCCCTGTTGCTGCTCCTTGAAACGGCTCTATGAAACTTGGATGGTTATGGCTCTCAACCTTAAATACAACAGCTTGCCCATATCCGATATCTACTACTCCTGCATTTTCACCAGGCCCCTGTAATACTGTTTTTCCAGATGTTGGAAGATTCTTCAGGTGGTATTTCGTACTCTTATAGGAACAGTGCTCAGAATAAAGTGCGGAACATATCCCCAACTCAACCATATTTAAGTCACGTTGCAACAACGATACGATATTTTTAAACTCATTTTCTGTAAGTCCGTGGTCAAGCGCATCTTCAAGAGTGGCTAAGGAATCCCAATTTTTCTTCATTTCAACTCCAAAATCATTCAGTCTAGAACGTCTATTCTAAATAAATTCATAGTAAATATCAAATTTTAATAAGGAAAAGAATTACTTACTAAATACTCTCACTCGCTTCCTAAAACTGATCCGCTTGCCATATTTTTAACTTTAAGGATTACTACCTTTGGTGTAGAATAAAAGAATTAGCACAATTCCCATCGTTTTAGCTCGGATGGTTTTTCTTATAGCAGGTATTTGAGGGTTCTCGGGGGTTGCTTATATATTAAGCGTTGGGAGACTTTATTATTTTGGAGACCCCTTTAATGAAACGAAGACTTGCAGGAAAAAAAGTTGCCGGAACTCAGATATTGCTTGATGAAGAGAATGATTATCTCTCAAGCTTTCCTTACTGTAAGATACCTTCCCTTTATTTCCGCAATACAATCGCAGCAAGCGAGATGAAAAAGAGGAAACTCCTTACTATTGAAACTGCTGATGGACGTGAAGTCATGGCACTGCGCGGCAGCTACTATGCTGACTAATAGAGAGAATAAATAACATTGTTTGTCGAGAGCTCTCGGTATTGCCTGTGTATTTATTTCTGGTATTTGCTCATTAAGTGTGGGTATTCTCCTTATCCCAGTCCTCGTCTTTGTCCTTGTCTTTGTCCGAGTTCTTTGCCCTAGTCCTAGTATACGGGGCGTAGACTGTGACGAGGGTAAGGATTCCGGACAAAGACAAAGACTGGGACTAGGAGATTGCCCCCACTTAATGAGTAATTACTATTTCTGCACCTAATCTAACTAAATCTCTAACAAAATGTAGTTACAGTAAACGTTATAGCGTCTTCCACTTACAGTAATATTCTCAATTCTGACTTCACTGGCATGCACAGTTAGCATCTTACTATTAATACCAGAACAGCTTTTGAGAACTTTTCTGAACACGACAAACACTGTACGTCATCATACAAGTAAGCCGTAAGTGTATTTTTCTATTTACTGATTTCGGTTTGCACAGTTTGCATAAAAAAATATATTGTAAAGTAAGCAGACTTTAGATTTAAGCGAGGAATCATGAGCGAAGATTTTCAGAAATTAATTCAGAACGATAGAGACAACAGAGTAAAGCAGATATGGAAAGGAACCATGCTGGAGTATTTAGAGCTGGTACGAAAAGATCCAAACATTCCTAAACTTGCTCACCGCCGCATGTTTGACATGATTGCAAACGAAGGAGTTACTGAATTAAACCTTGAGGAGAATCCTAAATTAAAGCGCATATTCAAAGGTGAGAAAGTTAAGGTTTATAACTTTTTTGCCGGTGATTTTTACGGAATGGAGAAAACCATCAATCAGATCGTTAGGTATTTCCATTCAGCATCGCTTAAAGGTGAAGAGAGTCGTCAGGTACTTTATTTAGTAGGCCCTGTAGGCTCTGGCAAAAGCTCCTTAGCGGAAAAACTTAAACAGGGTCTAGAAAGGCAGCCGCCGTTTTACGGTGTTGATAACTGCCCAATGTATGAAGAGCCTCTCCATCTTATTCCACGCCATCTGCGCAAGGAATTCAGCAAGATGCTGGACATTGAGGTTGAAGGTGATCTCTGTCCTGTTTGTCGTTACAGACTAAAGGAGGAGTTCCAGGGTCGCTGGGAAGAGATGCCTATCAGAACCATGGAGTTTAGTATCCGTGCAAAACGCGGAATCGGGGTAGTCCCTCCAGTTGATCCAAACAATCAGGATACAAGCGTACTCATAGGTGGCGAGGATATCTCAAAGCTCGATCTTTATTCTGAAGGTGACCCACGAGTGCTCGATCTCTCAGGTGCACTTAACGTAGGCAACCGAGGCGTGGTAGAGTTTATTGAGGTATTTAAAAACGAGACCGAGTATCTGCACGCCATGATTACCGCTACGCAGGAGAAGAGTATCCCTGCCCCTGGTCGTCACGGCATGATCTATGTTGATACCGTCATCGTTGCCCACTCGAACGAAGCTGAATGGAAAAAATTCAAGAGTGATCACACTAACGAAGCGATCTTGGATCGTATTGTAACCGTTAAGGTTCCGTACAACTTACGTCTCTCGGAAGAGGTTAAGATCTATAAAAAGATCATCAGACAATCCCGCTTTACCGCAGACATCGCTCCGCACACAATCGAACTTGCTTCGATGTTCGCGATTCTATCCCGTCTTGAGCCAACCAATAAGTGCGATCTGATGACTAAACTTAAGCTCTATAACGGTGAAGAGGTAGTAGAGAAAGGTAAGACTAAGAAGATCGATGTAGTGGAGCTGCGTGAGGAGGCGAAAAACGAGGGCATGACCGGTATCTCAACCCGCTTTATCATGAAGGCACTCGACAATGCGCTCTCTGATAACATCGATGCAAACTGCATCCATCCAATAAGTGTGCGCGAATCATTAGTGCATATGGTTAAGGAGTCAGATCTTCCGGATGACACACGTAAACGTTATCTTGAGTTTCTACAAGACACTCTACATAAAGAATATCTTGAGATACTTGAACGTGAGATCACTAAGGCCTTTGTCTACTCCTACCAGGAGCAAGCAGAGAGCCTCTTCCAGAACTATCTTGATCATGCTGAAGCCTATGTAACAAAGAAACGTGTTAAAGATCGCAACACCTCTGAGGAGCTAGAGCCGGACGAAGCTTTCATGAAATCAATAGAGGAGCAGATCGCAATTATCGGCACAGCCTGTGATGGATTTAGACAGGAAGTCATTGCCTTCCTTTGGTCAGTAAGCCGTAAAGGTGAGCGCATATCGTACGAATCATACGAGCCGCTCAAGGAGGCGATCGAAAAGAAACTCATGGCTTCAGTGCGTGATGTATCACGAATTATTACAAAGGCTCGCACCCGTGACGAAGATCAGGGCAGCAAGTATGACCGCATGGTTGAGCAGCTTATTAAAAATGGCTACCCACCAAGCTGCGTTGATACAGTCTTGAAGTATGCGGCAAATAATTTGTGGAAGGATTAGTACGCAGTAACATTAGTTCTTACCGACTTACTGGGACCGCAGGCTTCCAGCCTGCAACGAAGTGCTAGCTAATTAGTA
>CAZKXU010000041.1:0-27714 GCA_964556665.1 uncultured Bdellovibrionales bacterium
TTTATTTTCCACTCGCACAGCTCTTGTCATAGAGACCTCTAGCTTTGGTTAACGTTTACGGCAATTCGCGGTCCGTTAGGACCTGCGAATTCGCCGCTTTGTTATCCAATTATATATGATTCAAAAACATTAAGCTAGACAAACCACCCGTCGATAGTGTATATACACTAATATGTTCTCATGGGACACCAAGAAGGCTATAAGTAATTACGATAAGCATGGTATCTCATTTGAAGAGAGTGTAACAATATTCTCTGATCCCGAGGGGTTAGATTGGGAGGATTTGCAACACTCCTTTCTTGAAAAGCGACGGAAGCGGCTTGGCATGTCAAAAACCGGCCAAATACTTCTTGTTGTTTATACTATTAGGAGACTAAGAGATGGCAAAGAAACGACGCGGATTATCAGCGCGAGGCAGGCGTCGCGCAAAGAACGTAAAGCATATTTCAGACAATAAGATTGATTTCAGTGACATACCAGAGTCAACCGACGAAGAGCTAAAACGAGCAGTTAGGGTAGGTCGACCGGTCACTGGCAACGCCAAGCAAATGATAGCAGTTAGAATTGCACCAAAATTATTGGCTAGGTTACGTAAACTAGCCAAAAAGAGTCATAAGCCATATCAGACCCTGCTGCACGAACTATTAGAAGATGGGGTTAATAAAAGAGCTGCTTGAAGTGGATAACTGCCTAACTGAGCTGGGCATAAGCGCCTCGGCTCGATTTGGTTGTTAGCCCCAGTAACGATTGTTAGATCATCTCACTCGCCTCGCCTATCCAGAGCGCTAGGTTTTAATCCGAGAGTAACGAGTAGCTCATCTAGCTTCAAACCTCTCACGAAAATTCGATCGTCCTCTCCCCTCCAATCTGTCGTATCCACAAATCTAGATGAGCTGGCTAATCTGCAAATTTCACGCACTTCTCTCTCTTGGCTCTCGGTTAATGTGTGATTGGACAGGTAATTTGCGAATTCTTCCACCACTCGTTTCACCGTGAATGGATCTGGATTCGTGTCGATCAACGTAGCCTCAAACTCTGCAAGGGCTTCTTCGAATGAAATTTTTCCTGCTGCTATTTTGCCCATATAAATTGTACGCAACTACCTATGGATAACGTGTACCGACTGCCGGACCGACCGGCAGTATAAAATTTCGAATCACCACCAACGATGGCGCCGGTCGGTCTCGGCCAGGTCGGTTTTGTTAGGATTTAGAGTCTCCATCTTTTAAGTATCCATCCAAAACAGACTGCAGCGCCTTGTCAGAGATATCTTTAAAGTTGGAAAACTCTGACGAAGCGAACGAAGCTGGGCGCAAGATAGAGCTGCGCTGATTAATTTCACATATTGCGTCAATATGACCATCCCAGAAGAAGCTATAAATTAATGCAAAATCGGTCCCAGGCAGATCTTTAAACTGGCTTAGATGGCGAAGAACGTTAAGAGCTTTTACGAAATCTAGGACAGACTCGCTAAAGTTGAAAATGCTAAGCTGAAACTCGTGAGTCTCGGGGAGATATGTATGTTTTGCGCATAGTTCAGTGTTTTTTGTTATTGTGTCAAACCAAGAACTATTAAGCTGATCTCGATCGTATCGAATCTCATCTAAATAATCCTCGATTTCACTATTGATGGTTCGCCAATCATCAAATCGCAACACTTCTCCAATACGACTGGATAAATACCGTGACAAGGCATCCGTTGAAAGCCTTACCCGACAAAATAAAGAAGAAGGCTCCGACATAGTCTAGATCCTAACGAATTACCGGTTCGCGGAAAAAACGCGGAGCGTTTTTTCTCGGCGAACCCGGTTTTGATATCTCTTAATCTCTGGTTCTTAGATAAGCTGGTGCTCCGCCAATTTGCAAATTAAACGAATGCCCCGAGCCATCTTCACGCTCTATTTTTTTTACCACATCAGCAACTACCACATGCACGCCCTTTATGCTCACTTTACCCACAAGAGGTTGACCGGTAAAAAATGACTGAAATATTTCATCTCTTGATGGTGCGTCGGTTGTAAATGCCATTACTGGGCCAGAAAATCCAGGTTTCATGCCAAAACTTTTAGGCTGATCCTTGGTAGCTACAAATACTTCTTTTGTTGAGCTATCAGTCAGGGACATTCTTAAATTGAATTTATGGCCTGAACCATCCTCATGTTCGATAGCATTCACCCAACCAGTAATCGAACCCCTAGGTCCGCGTAAGCAAAGTGGGGTGCCAGTTAACATGGCACTTTTTAAATCGCCCATAGTTACCTGATCTAAGTTCCGACTTATCGCTGTTGCTGTAGTAGTCATATTTACTCCGAAATGTAATTACTATGTTTTATACCGTTATGGCGATTCCAAAAAAGAGATATCGATCTACCGCGTGGTGGACCGACCGGAAGTAAAAAATCTCGAACTACCTTCAGAGATCGCTTCGGTCGGTCTCGCCACGGCGCCGTTGTTAGGCCTTAATTCTCTTCCTTGGCCCATGGGAAAAAGTATAAAAAACATTTTGCGAGAGGCCTATACGAAAAGAATCCGCCATCGCAATTGTTATAGATATGAATAATAGTTTGCCCATCTTTATCAGCTTCTTTCTGCATCTCTATATACTTTTTCTCGAGTTCATATTCACACTTTTGAGCTTTGCTCCACCAATTAGGATTTAATTCTCTGACAAGCTCTCCGGCGGCGCTTAATATCATTACAACGACAGTAGCTCCGACTAATTTAAGAATACTCAAGAATCCCTTTGCTAAAGCAACCTAACGTAAACCGCGAATCGGAATTTACCGGAGCGCCGACAGGCGCACCGGTAAATTCTCGATTCGGCGGGTTTGTTAACCCTTCACTATATTACTTACTTTCAACGTCTTAAGCAAAAACCATCGAATAAAATAGAAGCAGGAAATAGCGATTATAAGGGCTAGTCCCATTCCTAGACTTTGAGCAGACGTAGACAAACTTCTAGCGATACCATCGCAGTCGCCTCCTGGCAGGAAATGTCCCCCGGCATCTAAGCAGGCATCCTCTTTAAGAAATGTGGTAAAAGTGCCATCAAGATAGGTGAAGATGACTATACTAATTAAAGCGCAAATTATTGAAATTATTCTGGCCCGATCTTTCATTCAATTAAAGAAGGGTTAACATAGTGATCGTTAAGTTTAATCAGTTTCTCTCAACTAAACGATCACTCCTCACGATCATACGGAGTCGACAACAAATAAACATGCTGAAAATCACCGTAATGACTCCATTTTACTCTGAATTTATTCTTAGTCAAACCTAGATTGTAAAAGCAAGCGATCCACACTTACGATCCACCTATTTGGAGAGGTAGGATCGTGAGGGATCGCTGCAACTATATGAACTTACTATACAATATATTCTTACCAGACTCTTGACATTTAATGAACATTCTATAATATTTCGATATAGAAGCATGAGCTCGACAGTTTCAATAAAAAAAGATGCTCCATTCCAACAGACTCCACCAGGAACCAAAGCAGCTCGCTTAATACCTGCAGTACGGGAGGTCATACGCCGTAAACATTACTCCTACCGTACTGAAAATACCTATGTGGATTGGATCAAACGGTTCATTAAATTCCATAAGATGCGCCACCCGAATGAGATGGGAGCTACAGAGATTAAACAGTTCCTGACCTTTCTTGCGGTACAACGAAAAGTTTCTGCCGCTACGCAAAATCAGGCTATGAACGCCATCGTCTTCCTGTATCGCCATGTATTGGAAATTGCACCGGATCGCTTCGAGGGGTTCGAAGCGGCTAAAAAACACAAATTTCTTCCGGTTGTTTTTAGTAAAGAGGAGATGAAGAAGTTGTTTGCCTACCTCCGGCCAGGCACTCCCAAAATTATTGCAAGCTTACTTTATGGCTCAGGTTTAAGACTAGCCGAAGCGCTGCGCCTGCGAGTAAAAGACCTGGACTTTGAACGGGGACAGATTGTGGTAAGGGATGGAAAGGGCGAAAAGGATCGAGTGGTGCAATTACCAAAAGTTGTCAAATCAGAATTAATCCGCCATCTTGAGAAGGTCAAGGCATTACATCTAAAAGATCTAGAGACCGGATTTGGAACAGTCTATATGCCTTACGCCTTAGATAGAAAATACCCTAATGCAAATAAAGAGTGGATCTGGCAATGGGTTTTTCCGGGTAAAAACATATCCAGCGATCCTAGAAGCGGTGTTCGTCGACGCCACCATCTACATGAATCAATTATGGCGGGATATTTAAAGAAGGCAGTCCATAGAGCAAAACTGAACAAACGCGCGACTTGCCATACTTTAAGACACAGCTACGCAACGAATCTGCTTGAAAGCGGCTCCGATATCCGCACCGTTCAGGAACTTTTAGGTCATAGTAATGTCAAGACTACCATGATCTATACTCATGTTATGAATAATGGGATTTGTTCGACTAAGAGCCCCTTGGATTCTTTGGAAAATATTGAAGCAGTAGGGACAGTAGAATGTGTACAGTCTTTACCAAGTAGTATATTGAAGAACAGATTAGGCACCAGATCGATTACTACGTTACCGAATTTCAGTAACAATTTGGAGCTTTGTGCCGTAGATAAAACTCAACTAACATTAAAGAATCAATCAGCTCTCAATCTAGTCTCTTCGTTGTCACCGCAAAAAAGTTCTAGCTGTCTAAATTGTCAGGCAGAGACCCCTACAACCAGCGGGTTGACTACTCGGATAGTGGATTTTTGGAAAAGGATCTGGCAGAAATTAAGTTTTTACTGGGAGCACTTATCCTTGCCCTCTTGTTCGTCCATGCTAATTCAAAAAAGCGGGCAGGATGCCCGCTCCCAGTAGCATTGCTAAGGATGTAATTAATTTCCGACAATCGAACCCATCTTCAAGATCGGAAGATACATAGCGATTACGAGTCCTCCGATAATCGCACCAAGGAAAAGAATCATTATCGGCTCGATCATCTGCTTCATACCGGCAACAGCAGTATCGACCTCTTCTTCATAGAAGATCGCTATTTTGCTAAGCATCATATCCAAACCTCCGGTTGCTTCACCTACCGCTATCATCTGCACCTCAACAGGCATGAAGACAGATGACTGACTGAGAGGCTCATCCATTGACTTGCCTTCAGATATCGCAATCTCAGCACGTTTGATATCCCGCTCTACTACCTTATTGCCTGCTGTTTTTGCGCAGATACTCAGTCCTTCAAGAATTGGTACGCCTGAATTAATCATAGTTCCAAGCGTTCTTGAAAAACGAGCTACAGCAACCTTACGAATAATGTCACCGAAGATTGGGAGCTTAAGAAGCAGAGGATGTATAACTTCTTTACCACGCTCAGTTTTTGAAAACTTTATAAAGCCGCCTATAATGCCGCCGAATCCAGCAATGATATACACTATATTACCTGTAACAAAGTTAGAGAGATCTATTACCACCTGTGTTGGCAACGGAAGCGCCGCACCGAAATCTGAGAATAATTCCGCAAAGGTAGGAATTACAAAAATTAGAATTACCATCGTTACAATCACGGCAACGGAAATTACAAGGGCCGGATAAATCATAGCGGTCTTTAACTCACGCTTTAATTTGCTTGATTTTTCAAGCTGACTGGAGAGCCTCTCTAGCGCAACGTTAAGAGTACCACCACTCTCCCCCGCTATTACCATGTTAATGTATACGTCATCAAAGGCCTTAGGAAACTTAGCCATGCCATCTGCCAGCGAACCGCCGTTTTCTAACTCATCTTTAACCCCGTAGAGCACACGCTGAAATGCCTTATTGGAATGGGAGCGTCCGAGCAACTCCAGCGCCTGCATCATCGGAACACCTGCATCAATTAAACTCGCAAATTGACGTGTAAAAAGTACAACGTCCTTCATTATCACTTTAGGACCAAAGCCGGGAATCTTTATTTCAAAGTTCATTCCCCCGCCCTTCTCCTTGAGCTTACTTGTGTCCGGTGTAATGCGCTGCGCGCGCAGTGCGTTAAGTGCAGCTTTAGCGTTTGGTGCCTCTATCTCACCACTGATAATCTTTCCGCCTCTTGCTTTGCCTTCCCAGGTAAATACTGTCATTGATTGTAATATCGACAGATTGCGGAATAATTTTAATGATCTTCTGAGAACTTTCTAAATATATAATGACCGTATCATTTGATAATATATCAATGTTCTGGATTTTACATTTCAGTGCCAGATTTAATGTGCCGATATCTGCTCATAAGATATATTATGAAAGTACTCGTCGTTGAAGATAATCCTTTGAATCAACTGCTTATAGTAGAGGTATTAAAAGCCTTTAAGTTGGTAGTATCCGCATCAGGAAACGGCAAGCAAGCGCTTGAAAAACTCGCTACGGATAGCTTCGAAATGATTCTGATGGATATCAATATGCCGGAGATGGATGGTATCGAAGCAACCAAAGCTATACGTGAGCAGGAGAAAAGCACCGGTAAACACATTCCTATTGTAGCACTGACCGCTGATGACACGGAAGAAGATCGAAAACGATGCTCAGATGCAGGCATGGACGATTTTCTAACAAAACCTATAAATCCTACACAGTTAAAGGGAGTGATTGCTCGCTGGAGCAAGACATAAATCCTTACCTACATACAGGAAGCAGGGGCTTCCAAAGGAGCTAGGCAGTGGATAAAACAAAGGCTTGAAAAGTACTCCATATGGGTAATAGAAAACCTACGCTAGCAGTTACCCGGCCTCGCTTTTTCAACAAAATCAGACCTTTAAAGAATATTCGCTGTTTTACCGATTATTAGATCGATCTCTTGGCATTTTATTTTGGGGGATTTTTGAGCGATAAACTCTCAGTTGCACGTTATTTGAAACAGCTTGGTGTCCTTGCAGAGATACCTGACGACGAAGATCTAGAATCGATCAAGGCCGGCCCTATTCTTACGCTCAGCAAACTTGGTGTTGTAGATGAAAAGGTGGCAATCAATGCGATCGCCAAGGCACTCAATATCACCTACCTTGATCTGACTAATCCTAAAACTGTTGGAACATTAATGATTGATCTTTTTGAAGATGTAATCGACCCGCCTATGTGTGTAAAACACAAAATGATCCCTGTCTTAAAGGATAAGGATAGCGTCATTATCGCATTTGCGAACCCGCTAGACATAGAAGCAAAAAGCGCAATGAGCTTCATCTTCTCATCAAAGATCACACCTGCTATTGCCGAAGAAAGTAAAATTCTCAACCTCCTTGCGGATCAATTCCCGACGATTCCGGTACAGGCAACTACCGAAAGTGAATCAGAGGACGAAGATATTCAGGTTCTTGAAATTTCAAACGCGGATGATCAGGTTGCAGATCTTGAAGACACCTCTCCAGTTATAAAATTAGTTAATCAGATACTAAGAGACGGCATTGCATCAAATGCTAGTGACTTGCATCTTGAGCCCTCCGCGACAGGATTGCAGATCAGATTCCGTATCGACGGCGTCATGCAGAGCATCTTCAAGATTCCAAAACGGTTACAGGCATATGTGAACTCGCGTTTCAAGCTACTCGCTAAAATGGATCTTGCTGAGAAGCGCCGGCCTCAGGACGGACGTATCCGTGTTCGTGTTGAGAGAAAATGTGTAGATATGCGTCTCTCCTCAATTCCTACACCATACGGAGAAAAGATTGTTATACGTCTGTTGCGCACTGAGCATGGTGAAGTAGGTTTTCACACCTTGGGAATCCCGGAAGTGATCGAAAAGAAATTAATCCGCGCGCTAGACAGTAGTGGAAAACTATTACTTGTAACTGGACCTACCGGCTCTGGAAAAACAACCACGCTCTATACTGCACTACGTCGTTTAATGGATGGAACAAATAATATTACTACGGTTGAAGATCCGATTGAGTATCAGCTGGCCGGAGTCAATCAGATACAGGTCAACGCCGAGATTGATATGACATTTGCTTCAGCCTTACGATCAATCCTGCGCCAAGATCCGGATGCAATTATGATCGGTGAAATTCGAGATCCAGAGACTATGGAGATCGCTCTAAGTGCAGCGCAAACTGGACACTTGGTACTCTCAACTCTACACACCAATGATGCTCACTCAGCAGTCACTAGAATACTTAATCTTGGCGCTGATCCATTTGTGCTTGGATCAAGCTTAGTAGGTATTCTGGCTCAGCGTCTTGCAAGGAAGAATTGCGTAAACTGTATCGAACCATACCCACTAGAAGAGCTTAAGAAGTATGAGGAGCTTATGGTTAAATACAAGCTCGATGCAAAGACTCTTAAAAGAGGTCGAGGCTGCGAGACCTGCTATAAAACAGGCTATCAAGGACGACTCGGCATCTACAGCTATCTTGAGATCAGCGAGCCTATTGAGGAACTAATAGGCAAGAAGGCTCCGAGTGACGAAATAGCACGTGTTGCCAAAAAGTATGGCTATGCAGATCTAGATGATGCCGCTGCAGATCTACTGCGAGCAGGACTAACAAGCTTTGATGAAGTTAAAGGGTATCTAAAATATGATGCGCAGGATAATTCTCCTGCTGGTATGGCGATGCGGGCAGCGGCACATGCTACGCCTGCTGCACAGATAGCCCAGCCATCACTTCCTCCTAATATGGTTCCAGCTCAAGGCAATCCTACTCTACCGCCTCCGCAATATCAGAGCCAGTCAGCAGCTCAGCCACCCCCTCCTCCACGACCATTGGGCGGAACATATCAACCGATCGACAAGACACGCATTCTGATAATAGAGGATAGCGTGCCTGCTCGTAAACTAATGGGCGCAATGCTGCGCAAAGCTCTTTTCGAAGTCTTCGAAGCCGAAAATGGCCAGGATGGACTGCAAAAGATAGCTCTTTGCAACCCGCAAGCGGTGCTTTGTGATCTGAAAATGCCGGTTATGGATGGAAAGGAGTTTCTAAAGCAGATCAAGGCTAATGCACAGACTGCTACAATTCCTGTAATTATGCTGACCGGAGATGACACACCGGAAAATCAGTCAGAACTAATAGCCATGGGAGCTAAAGATTTTTTGAGTAAACGTGGGAATCCTTCAGAGTTAGTAAATAGGATTCTCTCTGTAACAAAGACTAGTTAAGGAACTTAAGGATAGGGATGGATCCGCTTAAACAACAACTTTTGCCGATGCTGCTTAAGTGCTATCAGGATGAAACTCCTAAGCAGCTGCTTGCCTTGGCTGAAGGTGTCCCAAGTTTAGCGGAGAAAAATGATGGTTGGGATGAGTCTCTCAAGACCCTGATTCGTGCGGCTCACTCAATAAAGGGATCCTCATGGGAGGTTGAGCTTAATTCAGCAGGAGAGGTAGCAGAAAAGCTAGAGAAAACTCTGCGCACAATCGAAAAAAGCAAATTAGCCCCTGAGATTGGGGCGCTCTACGAAATCTGTGAGCAGATAGAAAAGCTGCGCAAGGCAATCGAAGCAGATCTCTTGGCGATTAAAAAATATCTGCCTGCTGAAGATGCTACTACTGAGCAACAGGATAGTCTCCCTACAGAAAGTCAGATTCTTGAAGAGGCGCAGCCGCAACCTATGATTGAGGAAGGGGCTAAAGAAGATGCCTCCAAAAAGATTACTGGCGCTGAGGATTCAGCCAGCAAGCGGCCGGAGTTTATTCAGAGATTTAGTGACAAGGCCCGCGGTCTAATCCAGATACTTAGCATGGGCACAAAGGAGCCAGACTCTGCCAGTCAGAAGGTTGCTAATAATACACCTGTACCTAATTTTTCTCTTCCAGTTACTGAACCTGAAGTGCCGGTACAAAAAGCAGTTAATGCTCCGACCGAAGAGAAACCAGAGCCTACGGCAACCACTCAAAGCGTTGCAGCTGCACCTGAGCCTGCTCTTATAACTGATACTAACAAAGACACTTCACCTACGCGCACAGATACCTCTGCAACTGCTGCAGGAGACTCTGCGCAATGCAGCACTCAAAAAATATTCGATGGCTTTCACACACAATCATCGGATGAACGTAGCTCAGTTCTTATTATCTCCGGTTCGTCTGAAAGACGCACGCATCTCAAAGATCAAATCCGAGAGGGCGGTTACTATGTCGTTGTAGCTGCGACGGGGAATGAAGCTATTAACTATCTGTGCTTTGAGAATTTTAACTTACTGATCATTGACTATCAGCTCCCTGATACTACAGCGATAGATTTTGTAGAACAGATACAAAATATCTCACGCATGGAGAGGATCCCTCGTATTCTACTGGCGGCGGGAGACAAAATTGATCTAGCAAACAAGAACAAAGGACTTTTCTCAGACATAATTCAAGTTGACAGCTTAAATCCGAACGACATTCTAGAACGAATCAATGGAATTATCGGTAAGACTTTATCCGACCATAAAGAGCTATTCGGAGCAGTCTCTAGTGAACCGCCTCGTGTTCTTATTATTGACGACTCGCTTACACTACGCACCAGTCTTAATGCCGTCCTCACCTCCGTAGGCATGAAGGTGTTCTTAGCGGAAGACCCTGAAAAGGGGGACAAAATGGTGCGTGAGGTCTTTCCAGATGTTGTACTACTGGACGTAGTACTTCCAAAGATTGACGGTATAACGCTTTGTCAGCAGTGGCGTGAGCAACCCGGCATTCGTGACATCCCTGTAATTTTGATGTCAGGAGACAACGATGCGCATGAACGTCGCGCCTCAGGTATAAACGCTGGCGCTGTTTGCTTCATTAAAAAGCCGTGTGAGCCAGCGGAGGTAATTGCACAGGTTCACGTGATGTGTAACCTAAGACGCACTTATCAGAAGCTCCAAGAAAAGAGCATCTCTCTACAGGTTTCATTCCAAGAGCTTTCAGAGACCAGAAAATTACTAGAGGAGAAGGCCCAGTTCCTTGAGCAAGCTAGCAATTATAAGTCAAGCTTTCTTGCAAATATGAGTCACGAATTAAGAACTCCTCTTACGGCGATAAGAGGATTTGCCGAGACTCTGCTATTCGAAGGGCAAAGCGAAGACGCACGCAAAGAATCCGTTAACACTATAGTTCGCAACTGCCAACATCTACTCGAGCTAATTAATGACATTTTAGATATTTCTAAGATAGAGGCAGGCAAACTAGAGATAGAATCAATTGAAACCTCCCCTGTGCACGTCATGAAGGATGTTGAAACATTGATGCGCAGCAAAGCAGAGGAAAAGGGCTTAAATTTTATTATTGAATTTAGTACCCCAATTCCTGATAAAGTCATGACCGATGCACTACGACTTAAGCAGGTCATTGTTAATCTTGTCGGAAATGCGATTAAATTTACCGAGCATGGGCAGGTAAAAGTCGATATCTCATTCAACAAAGAGAAAGAGTTGATGACCTTCGCCATCACAGATAGTGGGATCGGAATTAGCGAGGAACAGATCTCCAAATTATTCAAGGCCTTCAGTCAGGCTGAAAGCGGCATTACTCGCAGATTTGGCGGCACCGGCCTAGGTCTTAAAATCTCAGAAGAACTTACCAAGAGGCTTGGCGGTAGCATCGTAGTTACTAGCAAGATTGGTGAAGGAAGTACCTTTGCAGCCTCCATTAAGACAGGACCTGTAAGCGAAGTTCGGGAGATTACTTACAATACTCTAGCTTCCGCTACTACTAGCTCTGCCGCGCCAAAAATTCCTCCTAAAGGAAGCATCGGCGGCAAGATACTGATCGCTGAGGATACGAGAGACAATCAACGCATCCTTTCATTCTACCTAAATCAGGCCGGATTAAATTTCACGTTTGTTGAGAACGGCCAGTTAGCTGTTGAAGAGGCTACTAAGGGAGGCTTCAATCTTATCCTGATGGATATGCATATGCCGATCATGGATGGCTATACCGCCACAAAGACACTACGTGACAGCGGTTATACCGGACCAATAGTAGCTGCGACCGCGGCTGCTACCACGCAGGACGTCGATCGCTGTTATAAGGCGGGTTGCGACTACGTTGTTACAAAACCGTACAACTGGGCGCAGTTCTTTTCGACCCTTAAGAAATATCTTCCTGCTGGTGAGCAAAGCGAAACAACAACAAGCGAGAGTGGACAGAAAAAGGAGGTGGGACAGCCTTCCCTTACTCTTGTTCAACAGGCGCTTGCAACAACTGAACCTTATATTCCTTGGCTTGTCGAACAGAGTCCAGATCTGATTCCACTAGTACTTGAGTTCTTAAGCGAAATTGAAAACTACCGCAGCCGTGTAACCAAATCATTTGAGGAAAAGAATTGGGAGGAATTACGCGCAGTAGCACACGCATTCTCCGGGACAGCATCGATGTACGGGTACCCTGAGGGCAGCAAGATCGCTAAAGAGCTACAACGTAGCGCCGAGGCAAAGCAGGAAGAGAAATGCAAAACTTTCACTGAGCAACTAAACCATCTCTTCGAACGCATGATCAAAGGACGTGCTATTATTATAGAGCGCTTTCCTGAAGCTGCTGCACAGGCCACACAGGCCCAAACTCAAGAGGCCAAAGAACAGGCTACCCCTACTCCACAGCCTGAGTCTCCTCTTGTAAGTTCAACTCTTGTAAACAGCAGTCCGGATCTGATTCCACTAATTCTTGATTTTCTAAAAGAACTTGAGACAACCGTAGGCGGGCTTAGCAAAGCTGCCACAGATAACAACTGGACACATATAGCAACAACTACAAACCAGATGGCCGGCACAGCAAGCCTATATGGTTATCCGGATTTTTATGACCTAGCCAAAGAGATCGAAACCATAGCTCAATCTGATAAGCCTCAAAATTCAATTGACAAGATTGAACAGATGAAGATCTATGCTCGTGGTATGATAAAAGGCATTCCACAACTTGAGGAGCAGGCGAAAAACATCGAAGCTGCAAATAATAAAGAAACAACTCAACAGAGCAATACTGCTACAGATTCACAGAATGGAGCTGCAGGGTACAGTCATACCGGAGCACAGGCATATAATGCATTTACTATGAATCCTGTGGGTTCGCCACAGCAGCTGACAGCTGGCGCGCCTGATTTTGCACCTTTAATGATCTCGTTCGTGAATAATGTAGAGGCGCAGCTATACACCTTACAGAATCTCTTCCAGATACAGGACTGGCAGCGCATTCCTCAGGTATGTGCCCCGGTAGCCCAAACCGGAACTATTTATAATACCATTTCATACAGCTACATGACCTATGTAGATCTAGTGACAAGGATACAGCAAGCTGTTGAACAAGGCCAACACGATCGCGCTAGATTTATGTTAGGAGAACTTCAACAGGTTGCAAATAGTTTAAAGATTAATAAAGAAAGGTTTATTGGTTACTGGATGTACCGATAACCTTAGTATGAGAGATTGCACGAAGGAAGAAATATGAGCAGGTTAAAATTAAAACTCGGCGAATTAATAGTAGTGGGGTTTCTAGTAGCCGTAATAGGCACTACCTCGTACTTCAACCTCGATCTGATCGTCGACTCAAAGAACGACAAAGTGGCAGAGCGCACGCTAGTAAAAATACGGGATGCTCTTTACCAGGAAATTCGTGACAACCCTTCGGCAGGCGCAGTCAAGTGGTTCCATCTGAAGGACAATGCTCTGCCAAAGCCTTTTGATAATGTAGAGCTGCCAGACGGCATAACTTTAAATTACCTGATTAGTGTAAAGCGCAGACGCTTGCCCTTCATCATGCTTTCACTTAGTCATGCAAGTGGGTCGTATGAATTTAGATGGATAGATATTTATGGAAGTCGTCGTTTACAAAAGATTAAGATATAGAAGGCAACTTGAGATAGAAATTTCTATTTAAGATTAGAGGCATTATGACAGTAGATGATGAAGTAAAACCGGTTAAGTATGAGAATCTAGTGCAGCAAGGGCTTAAGGCAGTCGAATCAGAGGTGGTCAGCTCAAATTTTGAGATTTCAGAACTTGATACAATAGAGAGTGATTCCAGCTTACGTACAATCTTACTCACTCTTCTATGTATAGCAGGCATTAGCTCAGCTGTACTACTTCGCAATTCATATTCTAATTCTGCCAAGAGCAACACGACTCCAGATGCTAATATCGTAGTCTTTGCTGATATTGAAGCCTCTCCACAGGCAACACGTGCTAAACAGGCTGCCAAAGCTTTAGCTAGCTTTATCTTCGAGGTAGATGAACAAGTCAGATCTATCCCGTTTAATGAAAAGCAGCTTACTCTTTCAAAAGCTACTTTGGTAAAAAGATTGGAACAGAGCGAGGAAGATCAAGCTTTGATCAATGAATTTGGTAAAATCGAAAAATTTGCTAATAGTGGAATTCAATTCACTAATATCAGCGAGAACAAATGAGAGAAAGACAGTGTGAATATGGATATTCAATTCTTGAACTCGTAGTCACATTGTTGATAGTATCTCTTCTTACCTTCACTGCCATTCCTGTACTTTCTGAGCTGTACGAATCATCATTACGTACTGCTGGTAAGGAAGCGCTGGAGCAGACACTTCTACATGCTAAGGCAGAAACTTTAAGAATCGGAGCTCGCGGCATATTAACCGTCAGTACAGATGGTTCAGTATTGGCTTTTGGCGCCGATTATTTGCCGGTAAACGATCCTTCTGCCGACGACTCTGTAATATTTTTTACTGATATGCCGTCTAATGTTACAGTACATGTATCTGCTCCCATTATCTTTAGTTCACAAGGATATCTAAGCACAGACGGAGGAGATTATACTCAGCTAACATATACATTATCATTCAAAGGCAAGCCGTTCTGTGAAGGCATTATTTATGCCCTCGGGACTGCCGAGCACCGCTGCTAAGCCGTCGAAAAAAATAGCTGCCATAAATTGAAAATTTATTAACTTGGCAGCTAACCCGCATTTCTTATAATTATGAGAAGCACAGGCTAATCCCGTAGCTTCTTCCCTCGTTTTATAATATATTCCCTCTCATTATGAGTAATGACGGGCCAAAAACTATCTTCTCCATGGTGCGGATTAATAAAACCTATCCGCCCAGCAAGACAATCCTTAAGGATGTTTCTCTATCGTTCTATTATGGAGCCAAAATTGGGATTTTAGGTTTAAATGGCGCCGGCAAAAGTACAGTCATGAAAATTATTGCCGGAATTGAAAAGGACTTCAGTGGTGAGGTTCATTCTGATACCGGCTTTACCGTAGGTTATTTAGAGCAGGAGCCTACACTTGCTAAAGGCAAGACGGTGCGAGAGATTGTGGAAGAAGGAGCTGCCGAAACAGTCAAGTTACTTAAGGAATTTGAGGAGGTAAGTAATAAACTCGGCACGGAGCTAAGCGATTCTGAGATGAATTCCTTGCTTGATAGGCAGGGACAGATACAGGAGAAACTTGATGCACTTAACGCCTGGGAGCTTGATAGCAAGCTTGAACATGCCATGGATGCACTTCGCTGTCCGCCAAGCGATCAGCTAGTTGATCAGCTATCTGGCGGTGAGCGTCGTAGAATTGCATTATGTCGACTTCTCTTACAAGAACCGGACGTACTCCTTCTTGATGAGCCAACCAACCATCTTGATGCTGAGTCCATCCTCTTTCTTGAAAAGCACTTAAAAGAGTATAACGGCACGGTAATCGCCGTTACACATGACCGTTATTTCTTAGATAATGTAGCCGGATGGATATTAGAGCTCGATCGTGGCCAAGGCATCCCCTGGAAAGGTAACTATACCTCTTGGTTAGAGCAGAAACAGAGGCGACTTGCTCACGAGGAGAAGGTACAGGACAAAAGAGCCAAAACCTTGGAACGGGAACTTGAATGGGTGCGACAGTCTCCTGCTGCTAGACGCGGCAAGAGCAAGGCGCGCTTAGCCTCTTATGAAGAGCTATTAAACCAGGATGTTGCAAAACGGGATGAGGAGCTTGAGCTATACATTCCTCCCGGCCCTAGATTAGGAGAGGTGGTAATCCAGGCGCAGGAGATCGCCAAAGGCTATAACGATAATCTGTTATACGAGAATCTTAGCTTCTCACTTCCTCAAGCAGGCATCGTAGGCATGATTGGTCCTAATGGCGCAGGCAAATCGACCCTTTTTAAGATGATCATGGGCATAGAGAAGCCAGATCGTGGAAGCTTTACTGTAGGAAGCACAGTCAAGATCGGGTATGTAGATCAGAGCAGAATTCCACTGGATGACAAACGTTCAGTTTACGAATACATCTCAGAAGGACGCGATACTGTTCTATTAGGCAACAAGGAGCTTAATGCACGTGCATATCTTTCCCGTTTCGGGTTTTCCGGGCAGGATCAGCAAAAACCACTTACTGTCCTTTCAGGTGGTGAGCGGAACAGAGTACATCTTGCGCTTGCTCTTAAGAGCGGTGGGAATGTGCTGCTGCTAGATGAACCTACAAACGACTTAGATGTTAATACTTTGCGTGCACTTGAGGAGGCTCTCCTAAACTTTGCCGGCTGCGCTGTTGTAATTAGCCATGACCGCTGGTTTCTAGATCGTATTGCAACACATATTCTGGCGTTCGAAGGCAACAGCAGCGCCTACTGGTTTGATGGCAACTTTACCGAATATGAAGCTGACAAGATTAAACGGCTAGGAGCTGAAGCCTCCAAGCTTGGCCGCATTAAATATAGAAAATTTAAGCGAGATTAATCATCAGTTTTCCACTGTCACTTCCTGTGCGGAGGCAACTAATGCTGCGCGAATTGATAGCATAAAGATATCAAGCTGCGCCTTGAGGTCGATGGCATCATTCAGTACACCGGTAAGATCCCGGTCGTTGATACCCTGGCAACGATTTGGGTGACCTGCCGTGATATTGATTAAAAAATGCTCGATTTTTAAGCGCAATCCTATACCTAACTCATTGGCTTCGATCTGATCTGCGCCTTCTATAAAGCGATCTAGATCCCTGATAGCTTTATGACAGCTTAAAATCAAAAGTTGTCCTAACTTTGAATCCTGTTGCGCAAAACCCATAGTAAGATTTTTCGGATCATCGCTATAGATGAAATCATTTAGCTTAGTGCGGAGTTGAGTGCCGATTGACAGGAGAGGATGATGCATCAATCTAAGTACTACATTTGATGCCGCTTGCTCTTGCGCTGCCCCTGCTGCATGTGATGAACCGTGTGCTGAACGCATATAAATACCTCAAAAAAAGGTGAAACCATTAATTGCAACGAGGTATTTATCAGATCGAATGTGAGCAAAACCTTTGAACAACTACGGTTTAAGATGCAGCCTAAAAATGAATGATTCACTCATGCAATTTGTGTAATATTTCTAAATACTTAGACAATTGAAGCAAATGCATTTCTATGTTAGTTTGATTTTTTCACTAGCATATGAAACTCGGATCGAGCTTAAACTTACAGGACAAAGATACTAAAGAGAACCTCCTACAGTCGAAACGGCGTGTAAATGAATTGGAGCAGCTCTTAGGTTCATCAATCTATCCGACAAACGAAGAGAGCATACAACGGCATAAGAAACGTGGCAAACTTTTAGCGCGAGAGCGAGTTGAAAACCTCCTTGACCGCAATGCGCCATTCCTAGAGATTGCACCCTTGGCAGGCTATAAACTGTATGAAGGTGTTCGTCCCGGTGCAGGCATTATTACCGGAATTGGCCGCGTCTCTGGGCGGGAGTGCATGATTGTTGCAAACGATGCGACAGTAAAAGGTGGCACCTATTTCCCATTAACCGTAAAGAAACATCTGCGTGCTCAGGAGATCGCCTTGGAAAACAACCTACCCTGCATATATTTGGTAGACTCCGGAGGGGCATATTTGCCTTTGCAGGATCAGGTTTTCCCTGATCGCGAACATTTTGGGCGCATTTTCTATAATCAGGCGCGCATGAGCGGCAAGGGTATTCCTCAGATCTCAGCAGTCATGGGCTCTTGTACTGCTGGTGGAGCTTATGTTCCGGCCATGAGTGATGAATCTGTAATTGTGCGCGAGCAAGGAACAATTTTCTTGGGCGGACCTCCGCTAGTAAAGGCGGCTACTGGCGTAGAGATATCTGCGGAAGATCTAGGCGGTGCCGATGTACATTGCAAGATTAGTGGTGTTACAGATCATTACGCCGATGATGATTATCAGGCCTTAGACAAAGTAAGAAGAATTGTTGCAAATCTTGGGGTGCGCCATGGTCAAGCGCTTGATTTAACAACAGCACGTCAGCCGTTGTATGATCCTGCAGAGTTGTATTCATTAATACCAAGTGATCACAAGAAGTATTTTCCTATTAGAGAGATTCTGGCGCGCATGCTGGACGGCAGCGAGCTTGATGAATTTAAGGCAAACTATGGTACGAGCCTAATTTGTGGATTTGCTAGGATTGAAGGCTACCTAGTCGGTATTTTAGCAAATGACGGCATTCTATTCTCAGAAAGCGCTCTGAAGGCTACTCACTTTATACAGCTCTGCAACCAGCGTCAGATACCGCTGGTTTTTTTCCAAAACATCGTAGGCTTTATGGTGGGAAAAGAGTATGAGCATGGCGGCATAGCAAAAGACGGAGCTAAAATGGTAACAGCAGTTGCCTGCTCAGAAGTTCCAAAATTTACAGTTGTGATAGGCGGATCCTTTGGTGCCGGCAATTACGGAATGGCTGGGCGCGCGTACCAACCACGTATGCTTTTTATGTGGCCAAATGCAAGGATCTCGGTAATGGGGCCAGAGCAAGCAGCAGGTGTCTTAAGTCAGGTCAAGATTGACGCTGCCGCTGCTAAAAAAACGCCGCTCGATCTTGAAGAGCTCGATAGATATCGCAGCGATATTGAAAATCAGTATGCAGCGCAGGCGAATGCCTATTATGCTACCGCACGGTTATGGGATGACGGCATAATAGATCCTGTTCAAACAAGAAGGGTGTTGGGTCTTTCGATAGCCGCCAGCGCCAATGCAAAATGGAATAAGACTGAGTTTGGGGTGTTTAGAACTTAAGGTACTGGGACAGCGGACTTCCAGCCCGCTACGTAATGGTATTTAATTCGTTTGCGGGCAAGATGCACGTGGTCCCAGGATCTAAGTATTATAGTTTATATGAAAATACTAATTGCTAATCGAGGCGAAATTGCCGTACGAATAATCAGAACCTGTCACAATTTAGGACATGAAACCGTAGCTATTCACTCCGATTCAGATAGTAACTCCTTACATGCAACAATGGCTGGCGAACGGTTCTCCTTACCCGGAAATGAACCAAAGGACACATATCTAAATATTCCACGTATTATAAAAATTGCTAAAAAAGCAAAGGTCGATGCAGTGCATCCCGGTTACGGCTTTTTATCGGAGAGCGCTGAATTCGTAAAAGCTTTGAACAAAGAGAAGATAAAATTCATCGGCCCTTCTGCTCATAGCATGCAGGCTCTCGGAGATAAGATAGCCGCAAAGAAGATCGCTAAGCGTGTCCAGGTTCCACTACTGCCCTCTCTTGAGATTAAGGTAAAGAATGGCATGATCTCGCAAAAATCAATCGACAACGCTTTACAATTTTGTAAGAGCATCGGCTATCCTACTTTGATAAAGGCCTCAGCCGGTGGCGGTGGACGCGGTATGCGTAAGGTATATAAGCCAGCTGAACTTGTAGATTCTCTGGTACGCGCCTCTAATGAAGCATTAAGCTTTTTTAAGAATGGAACTATCTTTATTGAAAAGTTTCTGCCGACCGCAAGGCACATTGAGGTTCAGATTTTTGGGGATCTTCACGGCGAGGTTACATCACTATTTGATCGCGACTGTACAGCACAGCGTCGGCATCAAAAAATCATTGAAGAGGCCCCTGCCCCTAACATCAGTGCTAAAACCCGCTACAAGATGCATGCCGCAGCCTTGCGTTTAGCCAAGGCCTCCAAATACAACAATGCTGGCACCGTGGAATTCCTGCTTGACACAAAGGAGAATTTTTATCTACTTGAAGTTAACTCTAGATTGCAGGTCGAGCACCCAGTTACAGAGTCGATTACAGATCTGGACTTAGTTGCAATACAGATAAGAATTGCACAAGGTGAAAAACTCTCTACGATTCTTAAAGATAGAGATCTTAGTCAACCACGTGGTTGCGCTATAGAGCTGCGTGTTTTGGCTGAGTCACCTGAGGATGGGTTTATTGCCTCGACCGGTAGGATTTTACACATGGCGGCGCCTGCAAAAGAGTGGTTGCGATTTGATTCCGGATTTATTGCTAATGATCAGATCTCGCACTACTACGATTCGCTACTAGGCAAACTTATAGTACATGGCGCAGATCGCAGCCAGGCTATTGCACGTGCTCATGAAGCATTAGAAGCAACAATCATCACAGGAGTCCGTACAAATCTAGGATTTCTAGATAGAGTCCTATCACAACGAGCCTTTATTGAAGTAGAGCATCATATTAACTGGGTTGAAAGCCTACTACCGACTCAAAAGGACAAAGATCGGAGTAGATTCTATACAGCAGCTGTTTTTGTTATTGCGAAATTACTGCATTCAAACAAGCAGCATGGAAGCTGGAATGACGGTAGCGGCTGGAGAATTTTTGGACGTGCAAAACAATTTTGTACGATTGTTGTTGACAGTACAGCTCTTGAGTTTTCAGCTGAGCGCCTCGAGCATGAGAGCGTCAGCGTTAGCCGAAGCGCTGATGAAAGCATTATATTTAAACATATCTCTCTTACCGGAAACACACTACGTTTCTATATTGATCAAAAATTAGCTACTGCACAAGTTTTCCTTTCCGAAGAAGGTTGTTGGATAAAAACTCAGTATGGTATATCAAAAGTCATAGAGCAGACACCTTCGCTTAGGAGACATTCCGAGTCAACTACCCATCATGCCGCGTTATCATCTCCTCTGCCTGGAAGAGTAATCGCCGTAAAAAGCAGTGAGGGTGCAAAAGTCCTTGCAGGTGACACTTTATTGATATTGGAATCAATGAAAATGGAGCACCTAGTTAAAGCACCACGCGAAGGAAGTATACAGCGCATCTGGGTCAAAGCCGGTGATGTAGTGGAAGCTAATAAATTACTGGTTGATCTTGATTTCGGATCATAATTCGCCAGCTAAAAAAGATCGATTAATACCGTAGCGACAGCTAGACTTCGGCGAGCTCAGTCGAGTCGCGGCTGCACCAGTGACCGCGCTACGCGCGGCTACGAAGCAGAGTAGAAATCCATCCAGGAATGCTACCCGTACCCATTCAAGCCTAGCTCATATTATGCCGATCTAGTCCGGGGGCACTAAGTGTTCTCTGTAAAATGCTATCTATTTGGATTTATTAGATAAATGCGCTTGGTAAAATGACAGATCAGGGTGACTCAAAGGAAACGCGGATTATCTCCCGCTCTAAGCTTATCCCGGAAAGTGCTGGTGACAGCACAGCTGCAGTTCAACGCATGATCGAAAGCGGTGAGGAGCCACGGCGTATTTTTGGTGCGATTGTTGAATGCGCTGCCAATACTCCTGGAGTAAAAGCAGCTGCCCTTTACCTGCCAAGCGATCGAGCTAACTCCGCTCAGGAGATGATCGCTTGCGCAGGCGAGGAGAAGATTGATCTACATAATGACCAGCCTGCAGACTACATCGCCAAACAGGCCATACATGCTGTTGCAACCACCTTTCATAAAACTAGCCAAGGTCAACATACCTTTTTCGATGTTATATGCTTGGGAGCTCCGATAGGATCTCTCGTAGTTCTTGCTCCTAACGGTGTAAACAATCCATCATCAAAAAAACTATGCGAGCTTGCCTATCACTCGGGTGTGGTGTTTGAACGTCAAAAGCTTTCATCCACACTACAGCATTTCGTCGATCGACTTGAAGTACTGAATGAACTCAATCAATTAATCGCAAGCAATGTTGGCTTACAACGAATTATTAAAAGTCTGGCTCGTGAAAGTGCCTTCCGTTTTGCAGCGGATCTATCACTCGCTTTTATTCTAAATGAAGAGAAAACCTCGCTTGAGGTTAAAGGCGGTTACGGCTGCACACAAAACATCATCCCGCAATCATTTAAAACCGATAGTGGAATACTTGGTCAGGTTCTTAGGTTAGGCGGACACCTCTCAATACAGGACTTCTCCCGTTATCATGACCCTGAGCTACAATTTATTGAGAGTTTAGGTATTACTACTGTTGATGTCTGCTGTCTGGAAGTGCGCGGGGACACCCTAGGAGCCATACTAATAGGTTATAAGCGGCCAACTATACTTAGTGCAAATGATCTAACTCGACTTGAGGAATTCTGCCAAGGCGGCGCGGTAGCAATTGCCAATGCTCGCAATCAGGATAGAATTCAGTCATATACCGAACGCTTGGAGGAGCTGGTTACACAACGTACGGCTGATTTGGCTATTCAAACAGCTCGTGCCGAGGAGGCTAACCAGGCCAAGTCACAGTTTCTTGCCAATATGAGCCATGAGCTGCGCACTCCGCTTACTGCAATTGTTGGATATTCAAGTGTTCTTGTTGATGGTGTGTTTGGAGCCTTGAATGACAAGCAGCGCGACGCCCTTAATGCCGTGTCAAAGTCTGGTGAGCACCTTAAAAACCTGATTGATGATGTACTTAACCTGGCACGCATTGAGTCGGGCAAAGAGCAGCCCGAGCCAAAATTAGTTGGTGTTAAAGACTTAATCACGCAGTGCCATAAACTTATGGGCCAAACTGCTTTGGGAAAGAGTGTAAAGATCGAACCTCTTCAATTGGCCGAGGATCTTGCCAACATTCAATTATTTGTTGATCCAAAACACATCCATCAGATCCTGATCAACTTAATTTCAAATGCCATTAAATACACCAAGCAGGGAGGTAAAGTTTGGGTCAAGGTAGAAACATTGGTTGACAAAGTAAAAATTGCAGTCTCGGACACAGGTGTCGGTATTTCACCTGTAAAAATGGCAAAACTATTTGAACGCTTTGAACGTGGCGAGGATATCTATAGCAAGTCCCAGGAAGGGACAGGTATCGGTTTGAATCTCACCCAAAAATTAGTTGAACTAAACGGAGGTACGATAGGCGCTGACAGTGTTGTAGGTCAGGGCTCTACCTTCTGGATCCTGATGCCAATTGCACAGAATCAGTCTGTGCAGGTCGTACAGAAAGATACTCCCGATTCAAAGGTAAGACTAGATGGGCTTTCTACACTGGTGATCGACGACAATAGAGATACCTGCGAAGTTTTAAAACATATTTTAATGGGCGCAGGTGCCAAAGTTTGCGTGGCAAATACCGTACGCGAGGGGCTGCATCAATTAAGCATTAACAAACCAGATGTTATTCTAACTGATCTTGCCATACCTGGGGAGAGTGGAATAGTTTTAATAGAAGAGGTAAGAAAGTCAGCTGCTGGGATCTCGAAAATTCCGATTATTGTATTGAGCGCCTGTGCGTTTGAAAGTGATCGCGATAAAGCTCTAACTGCCGGGGCCTCATCGTTTATGCCGAAACCATTTAAGCCGGTAGATGTATTAAAAGAGGTCAGACAGCTGACATTGTCTCTAGCTATGCGTGAAGGTATTACAACTCCATCAACGTAAAGCATTAGCTGATGAGATTTTACTTAGTATGACAGCTCTATTTATTATTTTTTATGTCAGACTCTAGCAGATCAAATCCAGGCAGTCTCTCATCTGAGGAGCTTTTAGATAGACTTAAGAGCGCACTACGTAAAGATGGAGATTTTCCAGCCAGTGCAAAGATTGTGAGTGAGCTACGTACCTTGGTTTCTAACCCTAATACTACCGGCAACCAGATTACCGAAGTCATCCTGCGTGAGCCATCTCTAGGAACTAGAGTCCTACATATGGTTAATAGCTCCTTTTATAGACGCGCAAAGCCGATTATGACGGTCAGTCAGGCAGTTGTGCAGATCGGTATGAAACCTTTAGCCGAGCTCTGTACCGGACTAATTCTGATGCAAAAGTTTGTGCCAAATGCCCGACGCGGCGGCGCCTTTTCAGCATGCTTGCAGAAAACGATCCTGACATCCTTAATGACAAGCTCATTTGGAGAGCAACAGCGCTCAGTAAATGGAGTCAGTAGTGAACATGCTTACTTGGCGGGCTCCTTCGCCGAGATAGGGCCGCTACTGCTTGCATACTATTTTCCTCAGATTTACGAAGCTGCCCTCAATCGCTCACGTCAGAAGAGAGTGGGTCTTGAACAGGGGATTCATGAGATAACCGGTATAACCTCGGCAAATCTGAGCTTAACAGTTCTTGAGGCGCTTAACCTTCCGGAGTTTTACCGTGATCTAATTAAAGTGTCATCTGCAGGTGATAGCAGCAAGAATCCATTAGCTCAGATCGTAAACACTTCACGCAGTATCTCTTCAGCCCTTGTTTTTAGTAAGGACCGCAAAGAGCTTGATTCTATTTTAGAAAAAGCAACAAAGGATCTAGGGCTTGATGTTAAGCAGATTAGTAAGGTTATGAGCGGCCTTACAGATTCATTTAAGAACCACTGCATGAGTTTAGACCTGCAGCTTCCAGCCTTACCTGAGTTTATTGCTACCCCTACTCCGTCTCAGAGTGGTACCCAAGCTACTAATTCTGCTCCCGTAACTGATGACTTTTCCGGATTTATAAATGAGGTCCGCCAAGCAGTCGAAAATAGAGAGCCTGTTGCTTCTGTTATAACAACGGTGATGGAGAGTATCGCTTGGGGCCTAAAATTTGATAGGGTCTTGTTACTGCTCTGCGATCAGGCTAAGAAGAATTTAAAGGGCCGTATGTTACTTGGAAAGGCGGACAACTTTGATGCCCGTAAGTTTATCCGCCCTATAAGTAATGCACATGCTATAGAATGTATTGCATTCCGAGAATCCCGTCCGGTAATGCAAGGAGAACCTATCTTAGAAGGGGGCTGGCCGCTTATCTCTTTGCCAATCGGGTTTGCGGATCGTGCGATTGGTGTAATATATGCGGATCGTATTGGGACTAGCCAGAGCGAACTTAGCCCAAGCGAGCTTGCGGCCTTAAGCGTATTAGCAGAGCTACTTGATCGTGCAGTAGCTATTCTTAGTTAAAATGGATTCTTAGTTTTTGGGAGAGTACTATGACAATGAGAGCTTTAGTTATCGATGACGATCCAATGATCCGTGGATTAGTTAAGGACCTTTTGGAAGCGGAGGGGTATCAGATAGTTCTAGCTGAAGATGGAGAGCACGGTATAAAGATTCTGGAAAATGAACCAGCTCCTGTTAATTTTCGCTTTGTAGTACTTGATGTAATAATGCCAGGTATGAACGGCTTAGATGTGCTTACTCGCATGCGGCTTAATGTAAATACACAATCACTGCCAGTACTTATGCTAACAGGTGAAGATAAAGCTGAAGATATCATGGCAGGCTACAGTGTTGGAGCCGATTACTATATCACGAAGCCCTTCACCCGACAGCAGCTGTTATATGGTTTGAGTTTGATCTTGGAAGAAAAGAAAGAGATTACATAAATTCTTCCAGCTATTGGCGGATGAAAGCCTCCTAGTGCTTCGCCAAATAAGTTTTTTCACGTATAGCGCGCAGCGTTGCCCCAGATTGGCACGCCTCGGAAGGAGGAAATCCGCAGCAATACTGGAGTATTGCGAGGATTTTCCGACTGAGAAGCGTGACAAGGTGGGGCAACGATGTGATGCTAGACGTGAAAAAACTTATTTGGAGGAGCACTAGTTAGAGCATTTCTAATCATTTTTAGACAGAACACTTGTTTGCTTAAGGATGCGTTCCAAGATAATATTATCAAGTTAGCAAGTACTTCTTATACGAATAAGAAAAGTGCGGGCTAGGTGGACAACGGGGTTTCGTAAATCAGGTTAGGAGGCAGGCAGCCTCCAAAATACATAACATACTGATATTATTAGCTTTAAGGGGCGAATTATGCTTACATATATTGAGCAGCTTGTATTTAAATTTTATCAACCACAGATCTATAGGCCAATTTTATTCATAACTGCCTTAATAGCACTTATAGGCTGTGGTGGTGGCGGCGGCGACTCAGAGGGAGACTCTGAGGTTAGTGCTGCAGGCATCAACTCATTTTCAATTAATTCCTCCAATCTTAAGTCAAATATAGATGCTAACGGAGATGGTCAAATTAGTTTTACGATCAATGCCCAGACTACAGCTTTTCAGATCGTTGCCTTTACAGATGCTGATCAGATTAGGGTCAGCTCACTCAGAAAACCGGATGGACAGACAGTTCAGATTAGTGAAAATTCAACTCTGAGCCGCGCTTCCAGCTTTCAGAATTCGCCCATTGCTTTCAATTATCCACTTATGCCTTCTGATGCTGTAAATGCAGGCACATATACTTTAAGTTTTAAAGCACAAAATAAAAAAAGTAATAATCCGATCGCTGATAAGACTATTCGCGCTACTAGTGTTGTAAAATCCGACGCTGATACACAGAATGGATCTCTTGCACTAAATGTCATATTAAGCGGTGCCGTCACCGATGTTGAAGCAGTTGATACGCTCCACAATGTCATCGATATCTCACAGGAGATATTAGCTCGAGCAAACCTTAAATTATCAGTTAGCTTCATAGACTACCGTGAAGGACCGAACGATATTCCTAGTCCAGCTCTAGGCGATCCTCTTTATGAGAGTCTAAGTAATCAGTATCAAGGCATCAATCTGCTGATCGCACATACCGTCCAAAATCTTAGCGGCAGAACTATGGAGTCCGGTGCTGCAGGCAATGGAGCAGCGATCCCAACAACCCGTAGTGCAATAGCAATTAGTTTTCGTGAAGCGGCAGGACCTGACGGTGTGTTTGACGATCGAAAGGGAGATAGAGGAGCACTAGAGGAAGGGAGCAGAAGTCAGGAGACACAGCATGCAGGTTCTGAAATAGCAAAGATTATATTGCAATATTTGGGATTACCAGAATCCGTGACTTTTAATGGCTCACGTCTAACATCCACCGATCTATATTCATCGACAGATAGTTGCACAAGCACAGGCGGTGACTGTCAGGAAAATACAGATGCTAGCGGAAACATATTGTTTGATTATCCTTTACCAATTGGTAGCCAAAGAAGATTTCTTGGTTTTGGTGATCGGGAGAATGATTTTATAGTGCGCGACCGAGTGACCAAAGAGCAGCGAGAAGCTGCAAATCTTAGTGTCTTGGTGAATTAGTTGCATGTAAATTATCTGTTACTGGTATGAGCATGAGGCGTATAGGGCTCGCGAAGTGAGAGAATATGATGCGCTGTGCATATGAAACGGCAAGGACAAGGTATAACAAGCCACGTCGAAGTATGACGTTAATCGTTTGACGTTGAACCTTAGACATCAACTGGACCGACCAATCGCAGATACAATACAAAGATTGATAACCTACAAGCAATACAGTGCCCAGATGTGTCATTTGCCTCAATCCCCTCTCTACCTATCCAACCCCAAATAACTGTGCAAGAATCGAGGCTGCGTTTATAAACAACATGGAAGCCTTACTAGGCCATGAAGGTCTAATATTATATATCTCGATTTTTCTAGCTCTCTTGTCTGGAGCCATCGGCTTACCGATACCTGAAGATCTGCCATTAATTGCTGCAGGCATTGCGGCACAGCGTGGAAATGGTGAACTTAGGATTTTTTTTATAGTTTGCTATATCGCTATTATAAGCGGCGACATCATTATCTATTTCATCGGTCGTCGTTTCGGACCGGCCTTATTTAATAAACCATGGTTTCAAGCTCGCGTCACTAACTCAAAGATCCGTCTTGTAAAAATCAAACTGGAGAAACGCAGTTTACTGATGATCTTTATCGCCCGTCATCTTTTCTAC
>CAZKXU010000042.1:0-26963 GCA_964556665.1 uncultured Bdellovibrionales bacterium
GACTGAGAAGCGTGACAAGGTGGGGCAACGATGTGATGCTAGACGTGAAAAAATTTATTTGGAGGAGCACTAGGTGAACTAAATCCGGCAACTGCCGGATTTAGGATCAACAGTATGTTTGCGGGCATTTTTTGGCGTAAATCCGGCGAACAGCCGTATTTAGTCTATACTGAATGACAAATCACGTAACGTTATTTTGTCTGTCGGCCTTTGACCATCCGTGGCCAAATGCCTCCTCTGCTATAATAGCCCTAAAAAAAGTGTCAATTTGCATTGCCTACCATTGAGAGAAAGGGCTCATGCGGTATATGCATAGAAAAACTACTACCTTTCCCGAGCTTACTCTCTACCGAAACATTTCCACCATGCGCGAAAGCAATATGTTTTACGATCGCCAATCCTAAGCCAGTTCCTCCCTGTGCACGGCTACGTCCTTTATCAATACGATAAAATCTCTCAAATAAGCGGCAGAGATGCTGCTCTTCGATGCCATGACCATGATCGTTAACTGAAATTACTATATCATCTAAAGTTGACTGTATTGAAATCTCAATTTCTGAATTAGTTCCACTATATTTGATTGCGTTATCGAGAAGGTTGACTAAGGCCTGCTCAATTAATCCTGGATTTACCTTTGAATTGATCTGTTCACCAACTATCCTTACCTGAATACCCTTCTCTTCTGCTTTATAATTAATGATCTCTATAGCTGCTCGTGCTAGTTCAAGTAGATTTGTTTGTATCATTTCTATCGGGGCATGCTCATGCTCAAGCTTTGCTAATGTAAGCAGATCATCCATTAAGGTTGAAATACGCTCAACCTGTCTTTTTACTATGCCGAGGAAGCGCTCAAGATCTTCACGATTATCCATAGCACCGTCTAGTAGTGTCTCAACAAAACCACGAATAGTTGTAATCGGCGTCTTAAGCTCATGTGAAACGTTAGCCACAAAGTCACTCTTAATATCTTGAAGCCTCCTACTTTGCACCATCTGTGCAGATAGTTTTTCAGCCATCTGATTTAAGCTATGTGCAAGCTCATTAATCTCGACTGAATGATCTAACGTAATTTCATGCTGTAATTGCGCATGAGAGAATTGCGCTACACCTTGTTTGATAACCTGGATTGGTCTTATAAGTTCAGATTCAAATTTTCGACTTAAGAACCAAGAGGCGGAAACAATCAGTACAGATGCAAGCACTAATGAAACTACAATAAGAGTTACAGTATCTAGCAAAATAAAAATAAGTCCTAATAGTAATGAAAAGAATCCATAAATTAGTAAAGGTACATAGTAATAATTGAAGAGTTTTTTGATAGACATGAGCTACTCCGCCAATCGATATCCAACACCACGCACTGTTTCGATATACCGTCCGTGGTCACCAAGCTTCTTACGCAAACCCACTATCTGTACATCTACCGATCTCTCTGTAACTGGATAATCAGAGCCGCGTATAGCGTCTACAATCTGATAGCGGCTAAAGACCCAGCCGGGCTTTTTAGCTAAAGTTTGCAGTACTCCAAACTCAGTGTAACTAAGCTCAACCTGTTTGCCATTAACTAAGACCTCATGTCTGCCTGGGTTAATACTTATCTGATGTATTTTAATTAAACTATCTAGCTCTAAATTAACTCGTTTCCTACCAAATATTTTGCGTATACGTGCAATTAAGACTTTAGGACTAAAAGGCTTAACAACGTAGTCATCAGCTCCTATTTCCAGCCCAGTAATCACATCTGCGTCCTCGCTTTTGGCACTTAGCATGATAATTGGGATATCCCGTGTATCGGTACTACCTTTAAGTTTTCGACAAACTTCTAGTCCATCCATCCCAGGCAGCATTAAATCAAGTACTATAAGATCTGGCTGCTCTGTTTTAATCTGACTCATTGCCTCCTCTCCGCTGGAAGCAAGAGTCACTTTATACCCCTCTTTACTCAGATTGTAGCGAACTAGCTCTAAAATATCCTCTTCATCGTCAACTATAAGTACACGTTGTTTAGCCATAATTTGTTAATATATAATATAACTGATTTTACAGTAATTTGATAAGAAAACATAATTGTTAGAGCAGCGTTAAGGGTACGTTAATTTTTAGTGGTTACAGAGTGTTAGCAAACCAACTAGTTTCCATCCTGAAGGACGGACACTAGGTTAATATTGCAGATAGAAAGGACTGCAGATAGATAGGACAGCCATGCATTAAAACCAATATTATACCCAGGGCTACGGGGGTTAACCCGTAGCCCTGGGAGATGTTGGATCAACAGCCGTGCATGGGCGGCGGCCTGGGAACATCAGCCCAAATGTCACAGTCGGCGCTCAGTTTGCCGAACTGGAAATGAGCGCTGAGCTCCAGTACACTGATCAGATTTTTTGACACTACCACTATTCCATCGCACTTAGGCCCGCGCTTTGGCTCATTGCCCCAACAAAGAGTTAGAAGAGTGTGGCAAATTGTCCCCTCTAATTCATCAGCCTCTCTTGGCAAAAGCGAGTTAGTAAGTGCTACGATTCGCGTCGGGCGCACCCCATTCTCGCCACCAACATTTGCAAGAGCAAGACGTATCAAACCACCCACTCCATTTATCAATGCATCATGAATGTCGTTGAAAAGCTTGGAGCGATTAGCTACACATCCGTGCTTGGGCATGCCATTTGGCCAACAGTTACCAACTGGCAATGCCCCGGTCACACGGAAGCTCCTATCATCAATCTGCACGAACCTTGCTTCCTGCAACTGTGGCACTCCTCGGAAGCTCTGCCAAGCTGCGAGCGCATCTCGCAGGTTCCCTGCAGCCTGAATCCGACTCTCCAACTCGTTCATCTCCTGCTCCATCAGTCCATTGAGTCCAAAAGACACCTGCAGCTGTAACATCAGCGTTAAGGTTTTTAAACCTAAACTGCATAGCTGCCCTAGGCTATCTGCCTTTATTTTTTTCTACCAAATGAAAATATATGTTGATTGGACTAGCCGATTATTATGCGCCGTGGGGCGCGAGGGTGAGCTGAAAAAGTGCTGAAAAACAATCCAAATACATCTTAATGATCAGAGACTACTCTTCTTTATATATCAAGTCAATAAATATTTTGACTGACTGGGACAGAACTAAGGAGGCTCCCTTTGTCATATCGACTGTCCTCGAGGGGCCCACGGGCGGCCAGGCTCAGAACTCGGCAGTGCCGATATCCTTGCCTGGCCGCCCGTGATGAAGTAGGTGCAGTCAGTCCCCTGCTACCACTCCTAGCTCGCGAACAGTCGAATCCGCGGGTCTGGCCAGGGCTTCGCCCGCCACCGGCGCTTCCGCGTCATTGGCGACACGTGAACGTACAGGTTCCACCAGCTGTTCGACCAACGGATAGCCGCTGCGCCGCTCTGCTGCCTTCTTCCGACCCTCCCGCTGCGCGATGCTGCGAAGCAGAGTCGCCGCACCTCCTTGCTTCGTGAAGATGAGGGCGCGGAACGCGACGAGATCTCGGGCGGTGCTCATGGTGAGCGTTGCAAGCTCAACTGCATAGGTCTCATCGATCTCCCGTCCAAGCCGGTCTGCTAGCAAGCGATACGCAAGCACGAATGCCAGGCGCTGCCGGTCATCGCTAGTAGCCCTGAGACTCTGCCAGACCGTATCACGAACTGGGCTGTTGAACAGCCCCATCTGCGACTGCCGCCGCGTCTCCTTGTCGATCAGGTCGAGGGCCTCTGCCCACCTCCTCGGTGAGTCATCTCCGCGTCTGATGAGGAACCCTCTCCAGCCGTTGCGATTCCTTGTAGCCACTTGCTACCTCCCTCCCCAAAGTTGTTGTTACCTGGGGTTACCTGCGCAGCATGCGTAAAGCATCGCTGAGAACCCACGTCAAGGTGTAAAATACCTCACGACGTAGCTCTACTTGGTGCCATTTTTATAACAGCAAAGAGAGCTACGTACTAAAACCAAATACCTCCTTAATTCCAGTCCCTAACTAAGACAAGCAAACAGCCAAGCTTAGTCAGAGACTGGCGCATCTACCTATTATTTTTGGGATTAAAAGAGCGAATGGAGATTATATCAGGATAATAATTTTTTTCAATCTCTTAGACTGTTAAATATATGGACTATTCAGCATTAGCGGAGTGCCTGGAATATATAGTTATAAAAATAGGTAAAAACATTCTTTAATATGCTTAAACTTTTTGACTGAGCAGAGGTATTGGCAGTGCTATAATGCTTTTAAAACCTCCTCCCCATCCCCCGCTGCGACTACCTGACCCTCTTCATTTATGACGATAGCCGCTGGAATCCCTTTAAGACGGAAGGCTTGAAAGGCTTCATCATCTGCATTATTTCCGGAGAATGCGATATTTACAGCATCAATCTCACGATATTTAATGTAATTTTGTACCTGCTCTATATCGGAATCTAAGCTCGCCGCAAGAAAGACGATCTGGCCACGACCCCCCTTCGCACGCGCTAAGGCATTTAACTTTTCCAGCAATCCTTTAGATCCACTGCAGTCAGTCGCCCAAAAGAGTAGCACCACCTTTTTCCCTAAATAGCTCTGCAGGGCAAGAGAATCACCATCTAAAGTGGTCAACCTAGTATAAGGCGAATATTTTCCTACCCAACCGCTCGCTCCAGAGCTACACCCTTGAGCAAACAACAAGAGTGCAAGCATGACGACAATATGTACATTTTCAACTTGAAACATCGGCAACGCCGCCCTGACGCTGTTTAATAAACCAAAACGTGTCACTATAAACCTTTTTGACCTCTGCATCGCTCTCCTTTTCGTAATGATCAATAATTAATTTAATAGCTCCGACATCATTAAAATCCTTCATCGCCCTCACCACCGCGATGCGCACCCTACGATCATGATGATCCATTAAATCGATCAGTCTCCTTAAACCCATAATCGACCAATATTTATTTACAGTCATCTCTACAATGGCTGTATTATTCGAGCCAATTAATATATCTATCAGCTCAAAATCTTTGACAAATCCATCAAAAACTTTAAATGACTTTAATACCTCCTCCTCTCCTACAAGCTCAATCATTGCAATCGCAGCCACCGCCTTCACAAAATTAGCTCGGCGCTCCCAGTAATTTTTCCTAATCCACTCGATTAAAGATGCGCTCGGTTCTGAAATAATACTCCTGCCTGTAAGTGTATCAAACGCCTCTAATACAAGTTCTGAGGAATAATCTCCAGCAGCTATGGCAAAAAGCACACCCTCACATGCAACATCATACCATCGGCCAAAAGTAGCTATATCCTCTAATTTCAATGTCCCGGCTGAGGCGCGAATAAGAGAATTTAAGACATCGGTTGGCAGATCGCTGCGATCACGAACGAGGATAAGAAATGTGCCGCGCAATGGACTTACTAGTTTTCTATCCAACGCCAGCGCCGCTATTGCTCTAACATTAAGATCATTGCGTTGTGATAATAGCTCCAAAAGCCAAAGTATATCGGAATCGGCAAGTTCAGCACGTTTTTTGATTATGTCCTCACCAAAAACAGATGCTATTTCGGGATGCGCAAGTATCAATGCCCCAGCTGAACGCTGCTGCGTACCTTCCATCTTAAGGGAATCCCCTATTAGCTGAGCCAGCACTCCCTGATACTCCGACAGCCTATTCTTGTCCAATGCTAGGGCCGCAGTGAGCCTCAAAACAATCTTAGGAAATATAGCGTAAGCTTGTCGCAGCAATGCTGCGCGCATCTCAACCGGCTGACCATCATCCAAAGCTCTTAAGATAGGTTCATAGCTAGATAATAGATCGGTAATATTTCCCAAACTACTAAGCCACTGCCTTACCTGTTCGGCGCTGCGCATCAAGCCCTGTCGTCGAGCTCGATCCACAATAGCTTTTTCTGCTAACCTGCGGAGCTCAGGCGTCTCGGCATGCAGCGCGCTCTGTACCAAGACATCCTGCGCTAGCGGGTCTCGAGAATCAATAATCTTATCGAAATACTGCTCACGCTCAGCCATAGAAAGTTTTTCCTGGCTTACCTTGTCAATGGCGTCGCGCAGCTCTCCGCTATTAGTTACGTTCTTATGCAGCTCAAGCAACGAAGGCGCCGAGCTTACCGGCGCTATTGGTGCCTCCGCAACAAACATTAAACCCACAACTGCTCCAATGATCAGGGTACCGACAACAAGATGCTTCGTGTATACTTTAGGAGTTTTAGAAACAGTAACATTCTCTTTTCTGACCGGCTGAGGATCCTCTGCAACTTTTGTTAATACATTACTTTTCTTAATTGCTGACGAGCTGCGTTTGCTGACTGCACTGCTAGTCGACATAACGCGTTCCCTTTGTTGTCTGATTTCCTCAAGCACCAATGGGACAGATGCAAATCTGTGTTGCGGATCTACCGTTAACATTCCGCGCAAAACGTCATCTACCCACAAAGGCACACCCTTGACAAGGTGACTCACTAACTGTTGATTACCCTTGCTCTCATTCTCCCCCTGATCGAGAGATGGGAAACGACGGGTATATAAAAGATGGGTTACTACACCAAGACTAAAAACATCTCCGATCATCGATGGAGCACTACCATTAAGTTGTTCAGGAGCAATAAACTGAACTAGCTTTTCCTTAGTTGCGTAATCGCGATCTATATCATGCTGCTGCCCCATTACTCCAAGTAAACGCACCTGTCCATCTCGACTGATCCAAAAAGAGTCTGGGCAAATATCACCACAGCAAAGATCTGCGCGGTGCAAGATGTCAATTGATTGATATGCGCCAATTAATCTTCTTTCCTTCTCGGCAGCATCAAGCTCAAAGGAGAGCAATGGCTGTCCGTCAAGCTGAGGGAAAACTGCGAAAGCAGATCCTTTGGAGTCAACACCATACGACTCTAGATCTGAAACAGCCGCACCTAATGCTTGTATTCTACTCATGCGCTGTAGGAACTCTCCTACTGCCTGAGTATTCACACCGAGCGATTGACGCATAATCCATAGCACCAAAGAACGTCCGGTGCCACGCTCTGTGGCTTGGAATCCTCCTGCCGATAAGGTGCGTAAAATTCCAGTGCCGATCTCAAAGTATTCCTCGATCACACCTTCTATATGTGCAGATTTGTTAACCACTTATAAATATCGAATTAGAAACTCTATGTTGACTACGACCATACCGCCAGCTTTTCGATCTTAAGTGTTGGCTCTAGATCTTCGAATGTAACGACCTTAAAAACGCAGTCCACAGAGCGTAAAAATGCCAATAACGGCACCCTAAGTTCAGCTTTACACAAAAATCCAAATGGGGGAAGTCCACGCTTTATAACGGGATTAATGACCGATTCAAACGTCTGCCTTAAGTGTTCAAGCCCATCCGACTCGGATAATGACAAATTCTGAGTTTTACCAGCTACACTTTCAAGCGTTTCCTCAATCTTATCACTCAAAGTAACCACTCTTAAGGTTCTGCGCTCTCCCAGCAGTGTCCCAATCCAAACCCGGCCTTTAGCTGTTCGTATAAAGCCTACCAGGTCCTGTAGGTCAAAATCATCTGCTGCCAAATGTCCTGCTCCATTTAAAGAGCAGTACGAGGCGCATAATTCCAAAATCTGCTTGTAATCCTTTATAGAGATCCCCTGTCGCACCAACTCCTGCAATGTTTCGGTGAAACGGGTTGCATTAATAAACCCTTTATTAAACACCTCTTCAATTAAACCAGGGTATCTCTTATCAAGGTTTTTTAGAAAAGCATGAACCTCTGACAAAGTTATTAACTCCTCGGGAAAGCGTCTGAAATATCGAGCAATACGCAACCCGATAAACTCAGGGAATTCGTAATAGCGCAGGTCGGCGTTTTCCAAAATTGAATCGAGATCAGGAGATTTTTTTGCCCAGACGATCGAGGATCCCCAAAGTGGATGCTTTTCCTCCTGCAAAACGGCGAGGCCAAGCATCTCCGCTTGCGTTGCAGCTAGTTCAATAAGCCTTGCATCAAGTGGTAGTGTGCCGGATTCGATGACAGTATCACCAAAACTGATCTGATACGATGAGGAGGATTGGTGCTGGTCAGGCCGAAAACGTACGTTAGGTAGCTTCAATCCGACGTCTGTATAAAAGTCCCTAGCAAATTCATTCCACCATGTCCTAAACGCCTGCTCATGCCCTTCAAAGGCGCTGTATAACACTGCAGCGTTAAGCTGTACCTGTACACCACGATCCTCAAGCCCTAAGAGTAAAGGTTCTGGTAGCCGGTCTAAGGGTAATGCTGAATTAGTAATGATCTCAGTCACTCCTTTAGGTGTGTTTTCTCTCATTAGGTAGATTCCAGTAACTGATAATAGAAGTCCTATACTCCAGAAGGGAAGAATAGGCAGCCCTGGAAGAAGTCCGATGAATAACATCACAACTCCTGCAAATACCAGTACGGTCGGTCGAGCAAATAGCTGAGCACCTAAGTCATGACCCAAGGTAGAATTCTCTTCTGCTGATACACGAGTTACTACCATACCAGCACATATAGATATTAATAAGGCAGGTATCTGGTTAACTAATCCATCACCTACCGTGAGTATTGTGTAATTTGAGAGTGCCTCAACGAAGGTGCTACCGGACATAAGCCCCATATAGACTCCACCCACAATATTAACAACAATTACAAAAAGACCAGCCACGGCGTCTCCCTGAACAAAGCGCATCGCTCCATCCATTGAGCCGTAGAGTTGAGACTCCTTCCTTAACTCCTCGCGCTTACGGCTAGCTTCTTCTGCCGACAGCAACCCCGATCTTAAATCAGAATCAATTGCCATCTGTTTACCTGGCAATGAATCCAATGCAAAACGAGCTGTAACTTCAGACACACGCGCAGAACCTCTAGCAATCACGATAAAGTTAACTAAAGTGATTATCGTAAAAATTACTAATCCAACAACTATTTCACCTCGCACTAGAAATTGACCAAAAGACTGAATAACCTCCCCTGCATAACCTTGCATTAGGATTAAGCGTGTTGAGGCAACATTTAGCCCCAAGCGAAATAGAGTAGTGAGTAATAATAGACTCGGAAAAGCAAGCAAAGCCAAAGCATTCGGCATATAAAGTGCTACTAATAGCAGCAATACTGCAAACGAAATATTTATAACTAATAGGATATCTAGCAAGGATGTCGGCAACGGGATCAAGAGCATCGCACTTATTGCGAGTACGAATAGGGCGAGTAAGATGTCACTACGCCCGGCTCTAACCACTACAGCGCTCCCTTAATCTTCATTGCAAATCCGGAGAGGAAGATAATAAAAAACCCCATAAATACCAGTGCTACCGGACCAGTCGCCTTTAATTCCAGAGTCTTTATCTTTTCCTCAATTTTAGTCTCGCGCTGACTTGAAACCGAATCAGCCAATTCTTGCAGCTGTCTGGTGATTTCACCACCATGCTTAGCAACTTGGGCCAATGACATAAAGGCGTGTTTGAGCTCCGTGTTGCCTGATGCCTTACCGACTTCGAACATTGCATCTTCAAGCGGCACACCTGATTTAACAAAATGCTGTGCGTGTCGAATAAGTTCTGTAACTACATTATGACTATCTCGCTCGTCTGCCATGGAAACCACACGCTGCAAGCATGGCCCGATATCTAAAGAGCTGCTTACACCGATTGCAATCTGCTCGATTACAAGTGGCAGATAATACATAATCTCTTCTGCTCGATATAAAATTTTTCGTTCTAGAATTGAAAAAGGCATTTTTAGACCTATTAGCAGACCTAATACAGAACCGCATAATGCTAGATCAAAGCCTGTTGGCATCAGCACAATTCCCATGATAGGCGTTAAAACTAAAGGCGCCAAAAGACGCAAACGCTTAAAATCTGCCTTTTCCTTATCTGAGAACATGCCTGCTTGAAAGAATTTCTCCTCCAAACTAATGACCGTCTTACGCTTTACATTTTTTTCCGTAATCTTTTTTAACTTCTGAACTTCCTGCGCCGATAGGTCCCCTTTTCTCATTCGACGTCCCTGCGTCATCGCCTCTGCATCACCGCCTAATAATCCTTTTATTTTTTCATCTTTTTTCAAGGCAAGAAAATAGAATACCAGTATGCCCATAGACGCTACGGCTATGATCATCGCAAGTATTCCGATTACGACATTTGTCTGCATATTAATCACTATTAAATTTTCATCTTCGTAACCTGCCTAATCCAGAACATTCCTAAGAGAATAACTGTTATACCAACCTGCCAGATCTGCCAACCTAAGGGGTCCTCAAGCCCAGCAGTGATAAGATCAGGGGCCATTATGTAGATATACCCCTCTAGAAATACTAAGATGCCCAGTATTCCAAGTATAGAACCGCGCTGCTGACCTACGGCTGCTCTGGCAGATTGTCGAAAATACTGGCGCTTTCTGACCTGCTTAGCTAAACGCTCCAATGTATCTGAGAGCGTACCACCAACTCGTCGACTAAGGAGTAAAGCCTGTACAAACAGCTCGATCTCTGGATGAAAGATATCTTCACCGAAAGAGCCTATTGATTGCTCCTCCGAAATACCCAGCCGTAATCGTTCAATCATTAATTGCACCTCTGACTTAACTACCGAGTCATCCTCCAATCCTTCTGCTGAAGCCTGCAGTGCTCCAATACTATCCATACCTGTTTTTAACAGGCCAACTAGCGATAGAAGAAATGCAGGGTAATCCCTATCGAATGCGTTAAATCTGGTTAGTACTGCGGTGTTTAGCAGCCAATTCATAAGAATTGGACCAGTAAGTAAGGACATAGCTTTCATCACAACATTCAGATCAATCACTACTGTAACAAATACGAGCGCAGTGGTACTAATCATAACCTGTAAGAGGCGATAGATTAACGGAGGAATCCTCCAACGCGCATACTTCAAAAGTTTAGTTAAGGTCAGGCGGGAGTCTGAGACTCTCTTTGCTCGAGACTCCCCAGCAGTATCCATGACCGAGACCTGTTTTTTCTGCTTATTGTCAAAATTACTATAGCGCTGCGCAGACACTATTGTGCGGATGCTACTCGTTACACTACTAGAACTGCCACCTGCTCGACCGAGGAGAGGAAGACCAAGGAGATGAGCTGCAATGAAAAATGCTGCCAGGAAAACTACAATAACAATGATAAAGATTACAGTGCCCGTCATAATGCGATCAATCTTTGAACCTTTTTTCTAGGGATCGATTACGTCCTTTTCCCAGGAATAACACCATTACCTGGACCAACACTATTAAACGAAATCTCCTGCGCCGAATCACCGAGATATATCCCCTCTTCAGCGAGCACATCATCAAATGCACTAGTCCAGGAGTCAACTCGCCACATAGCGCGATCCCCGTGTTTTACAAGTGTAAACATCGGTCTAACCTGAATTACACCCTCTACAAAATTCCCTACCTCAACCACCTCTGCGACACGCGGCTTGCCAGAGCCTTTTTCCCGCACAAGCCAGACTACACAATCAACTGCTAAAGCTATCTGCTGTCTGATAATATCGATAGAAACCGACTTCTGCGCACGACCTAGCAAACTCTCAAGACGCACCAATGTTTCACGAGCATTACGCGCATGGATGGTAGACATGCCTACATGGCCTGTCTGTGCGCTTTCAAGAAAAGCTTCCGCCGCATACGGGGTTCTCATCTCACCTAATATGACACGGGTAGGTGTCATACGCAGCGTAGTTTTAATGTGCTCCTGCAAAGTTACCTCACCCACTCCTTCTGTATTGGCAGGGCGAGAAACAAGAGACCTAAAATATGGATGGCTATAATTTAACTCAGGCGTATCTTCAACCGCTACTATAGACTCATCCGACCCAAACTGCGTGCCTAAGCATTTTAAAAGAGTAGTCTTACCTGTTCCAGTCTCACCCGCTACCATCATGGTACAACGTCCGGAACGTATTAATGCACCTAGATAATTGACTATTAATGGCGGGGCCATCTGATATGTAACTAGACTCTCTAATGAGACCTCAATAACACGTGGCACACGCACGCTTAATAAAGGACCGCGCGTCCCGCAAACACTCTGATGAATTGCGCATAGTCGTATTCCGTTTGGAAAAGAGCAGTCAACTGTGTGTTGCTGTGTGGAAAGCGATTTGCCTAATCTGAGCAAGAGGCGATCTACAAACGCCGAATAAGCCTCATGGTTAGGCCAATGAATACCAGTTGTTTCACTCTTCTTTCCTCGTTGTAAGACTACTGTCTGATGATCGTAGCAATGGATATCAGTAACATCTGGATTATCAATTAGGGGCTGTAGCACACCCCAACCCATTAAATCCTTCTGCAAGTGGATAATGATATTAGCGCGCTCAATATCGTCAATCGCCTCACCGCGGCGTTTCAATACCTTATCTACGGCTTTGACAATTGCCGCCTCTGAGACAAGCTGATTGTCCTGCTCTGATTGTAAATTATAATCACTACCGAGCTCACGTCTTGCTTCACGCAAAATCGTTGCAGCTGTGGGTGAGAGATGAGAGCCTCCGCCGCCTGAGTCTGTGCGTACACTCGTTGAAGTTGCATTTTTGACTAAGGTTGGGCGCTTATAAGTTGAAGTAGAGGTGCCTCCAATAATCGGCTTTGCATCTATAGGACGGTGCTGCGTTGCTCTTGTAGAGAAGAGCCCAAGCAGTGATTCCTTCTCTCCACTATCTTTTTCATCGGTCATGAAAAACCTTAATAAAAAAGTAACTACTCATTAAGTGTGGGTATTCTCCTTGCCCCAGTCTTCGTCCTTGTTCTTGTCTTTGTCCGGAATCTTTGTCACAGCCCTTGTCCCGTTGACTAGGACTAAGGTAAAGATCTCGGACTAAGACAAGAACAAGGACGAAGACTGGGAGCGCGAGCATCCTGCCCGCTTAATTGGCTTAACAACTGCTAACAAGCGGGCAGGATGCTCGCGCTCCCAGTCTGGATAATCTTTACCCCTACTCCCCTTTATGTACGATCTGACCGCCACGCTTAACTACTAATTCTTGTAATTCTCCGTTTGGAAGACGCATCTTAACCGACCCCTCGACATCGTCATCCTTACTCTCCTGCTGTTTCTGAATTCCCAATAGATCATCTATAGTAATGCTACCTCCATTGCCAGTTCCCTTGCCGGCATCATTATCACCACGCAATGAAAGACTAAGACTACCTGTAGTTGAGGCTAGTTGAATCTTGGCAGCATCTTTTGCTGTGACGAGTAGGGTCACTGTACTAGGAACACCAACATCCTTATTATTGCTGCCAGCTACTGGTGATAGAGATGTATCTGTCTGACGTTGCGCCGAAAGTATTCTTGCGTTCTGAACGATCACAGTAACAGCCTCTTGACCACGAATCTTTGAAGCCCAGACTACATCCACACGCGCACCTGGACGAGCCCAACCTTCAACAGAGCTTCTTTCATTTACATTTATCGTCACGGCACGATATCCTTCCGGGATATGCGCTGTTATTACATTAGTTGGCCTAATTTCAGTGAGATAATCCCGATGTAGTGGCTGGTCTGAGGCGATTAATGAACGGGAATACATCCCCTTAATCTCCTCGAAGTCACGCACCACCTTCTCGGATAGTCCCATACGAGGCCTATTCTCCCGACGGAACATGGTAGGCTCTAATAAGACGCCAGGATCAATTTTTTGAACCGGGACAAGAACGCTCGCCATCTCTACTGGCATCTGCTTCTCGACTACTGTAACATTTGTTGTTGAGGCGGTAGTAGGTCCTGAATTTAGAAATAGAAATGCTACTAGAGAAAACGCAAGAAGCCCTGCTCCTGCTGCAACCACAAGGAGTAAGCGCGCTCTGTCGCCTTGACGTACTGGATTTGTTCCTCCAAAATAACGTGACATCGAGAACCTCAACTAAAAAACACCTTCCGCGTCCACGAACCTATCAATAAAACAGTGCAATCGATTCAGCTATTCTACCTAAAAGGAGCGCTTCCTCGATTGCACATTAGCTACAAGTAGCAACTAGCTGGCTACCTGATCTGCTACGTTCGAAAACTGCTGACTTACTGTCGTACCTAGCGTTCTAAGTGCTATGATACAAACAACAGCAATTAAGGCTGTAAGCAAAGCATACTCAACTAAGCTTGCGCCTTTTTCATTCTTATTATCGACCATATTAAGATCTTTATTTACTTCATTATTCATTATATTAAATCCTCCAAATGTGAGATAAAATTCCCTGCGAAAAAAACCTTCTCTCGAGGGTGATTAAACAACCACACCTATAATACTTAGTAAGCTTAAAAACTCTCAAGTCCCTAGATTCAAACCTACTTTTATAGCTGTGGCGGCGCACAGAGCCTTACTAAGCAATTTTCAAACCAAATTAACTTCGCTTTGGATCAAGGGATGTCAGTTCCCTAGGTCCTGATAAATTTTCCTGCTGTTTCAATGGCTTACGTCCAAGTATCTTACTTAACCATCCGGGACCGTTTCCGCCCTGCTCTGATCCATCACTCGGCCTTGCCTTATTAGGATCCACGATCCCGATCTCCTCAGCCACCTGTTCTAATATAACACGGGTTGATTTCTGCCCCATACTATACAGAGTTCTTCCACTTCCAGGCCAAAGTGCCGCCTTAGGATCATTTGGGATAGCGGGCAGTCTCCACGGCATTTCTCCTAACTGGTGCGCCGGCTCAAGTTCAGCGGCTATCTGAGGAACACCAAGTAGAACACCAGAATACGGATTTACAACAAAAACAATCTTATCAGTGCCACCAACTAATGTTTTAACATATGTGAGGTAAAGATCTACCGCGGTCAATCCAAGAATGGTGTCGTCAATTACTACCAGTACCACATCCGCCACCCTTAAGAGCGCGCCCGTTGCCGGTCCCATGCGTCCAGCTGTATCTATCAATATCACGTCAAACATTACACGTGCCAACTCTACGATCCGTTGAACAATAGTAATGCCATCGGTATGACATACAAGATCCATCGATTCTGCCATTCGATCAGGCGGCATCAATACAGAGACCTCACTGCTGATCGGTATAAGTGCATCCTTTAGAGTCTCGCGCGAGATCTCCCGACTACCGTTCACCCATGCGCTCACAATTTTTGCTTCAACACCGTTAACTGTAAGTGAACGGCTCAAATCCCGTGTCTCAACGTCCAGGTCCCAAAGCATAGTGCGACGTCTATAAACACTGCATACCTCTGCAAGAGCAGCGACTACTGAGGTAGCTCCAGTTCCCCCCTTGGCATGTGTAACAGCAATTACACGTCCTTCTTTGGTACGTCCTTCCCGCCTAAACTCTGCATGGATCGCTACTAACTCCTGAAGAAAATCTAACGGACTAGCGCTATCCGGGAAAACCTTTCTTACCCCTACTGAATGCGCGATTCTAAATGCACCGCCCCCATAGGCTTCATCTGTAACGAACATTACTATATGCAACCAAGGGACAAGAGAGATAGCATGGCGCGCAATAGCAGTAGCCTTATCAGCCAGACCGGCACCGAGTACTAGGACATCAGCTTCCTGTACCCGCTCTGCATACTCCCGCTCACCGACTAACTTTACGCGCAGATCTAACATCTCCATATCACTCTGGTTAAATGCTTCGATCCGCTTGGCGCAGGATGCTTGTGCCTCGGTAGTGTTATCTACGATAAGTAAACGCATTGGTTGTAATCTTACTCCCTGAAAATTGTCGTGCTCTTACGAAAATAATATCTAACATCTACTACAGCTCTGTTTATCATACTGCGAATGACAGATGAGGGCCAGTGTTTGCTTATAGTTCCTCATCGCGCGCATCAAGTATTACGCTCTCCATCGATCGATCCCTAATTAAATTAGGGAAAAGGACGCTCAGTACCGCAAATCCAACTCCTACTCCGATTAAAACAGCCACTACCCAGGTAAGCATATCAACCCAGACCGACCTATTAAAATTATCAGCCATCTGATTGAGGGTCCTTAGCCGATGCTGGTCAATATTGCCACGGTTCAAGGTGATCTCTGAGTGGGTTGACCCGATGCCCTTGGTAATCATATCGGAGTAAGTTAACACACTCTCAAGCCTTACAGGCTCTCTTTCCAAGGTACTATTATTCTCACCAAGAGTATCATGTGTGCCTGTGCTAAAGTCATCAGCCAGAAAATCCTTGCTAATCGATCTCGCTATGTTTGTCAGTGTGGGTCCTGTATCCTCACGTTGCCGAATATTTGTCTGTAGCTCACCTGAGCTCACTACGTAATCCGGACTTGCCTGTTCCGCTGCTAACATATGACTCTGCAGCTCTGCCTGATAGGTTGGACCTACATAGCGCTCACCCTTACGGCGAGAGATCTGAAGATAAGATCCGGAACTAACTGCTCGACCTGACATAAGCGGTTGCAACGCATAAAACATATCCGCCGCGGACTGGAAACGATCCTCAGGATTTCGTGACATAGCTTTAAGAATTATCGATGCCAACTCCTCAGGGCAATCACTGCGCAAGCTTCTTGGATTTTTTGGATCGGTCTTAAGCCGTTTTGTCATTGTGGCATATACGCTATCCCCTTTAAACGGCGACTCGCCTGTCACCATTTCATACCCCAGAATACCGATGGCGTATATATCCGAACGCCAATCCACATGTGAATTCAGCATATACTCAGGGCTTACGTAATCAATCGTGCCAACAACACCTCCATGCTCCGTTAAGCGCGGACCCTGGTCAGTTCTAGCAATTCCAAAATCAGCTATTTTAACATCACCTTCCTCTGTGATCAGAATATTTTCCGGCTTTAGATCACGATGCACAATGCCTGCATCATGAATAGCCTGTACACCTGAGCACATCTGCGCCAGATATTTAATACAATCATTAATCGGCAAGGGCCCCTTTCCCTTACTTAAGCGCTCAGCCAGATCTCCTCCACCTACATACTCCATCGTATATGCAACGATATCGCCGTCATGAATATATTCATAGGCGCGCACAACATTAGGGTGAGAGACTCCGTAGGAGGCAAAGATCTCGTTACGAAACCGTGCAGCAGCTACTTTATCCTGTGCAACCTCTCCAAATAAAACTTTAATCGCTACCTTATGTCCTGAGAGATCCTTATGCTTGCACGCATACACGAGCCCCATACTGCCCGCTCCCAGGCACCTAATAACCTCATAGCGCCCGGCAATTAAAGTACCAGGCTGTAACGATAAAAAATGCTCTTCCGACATCATTCTTATGCTCTACTCTCCTTCGCTAGTGACAATGCACAGAGGTGAAACTTACGCTTTCCAAAAATAATTGTATCACCGTGCTCTAAACTACTCTTATCACCGGAAAGATCCTTCTCATCAGTTGATCCAAACCTTACCAACTTTGTACCGAACTCAGACAACTGGTCGAGTACCTGGATTTCACCCTCTGCAGTAATGCGCATAATCGCATGCATGGAAGAGACAGTTGGGTCATCTATGACCAAACAGTTACCAGATGGATTAACTTCATTTGAAATGATCAATCGCCCGCTTCTTAATTCATATATCTCGCCGTTTGGATTTATATCAAAAGAGACTAGAAATCCGACTACCGGAGTAATCTTAGACCATGCGACACCAGGCCGTGAGCCTGCTTGCGCTGTAGCTGCCGGCACACGTTCAGTCGGAGCCTTACGCACTTCAGCCTGTGGAGGGGTATAACTACTACCAGAGAAACTGGAACTTGGACGTGGTTCACTACCTGGAGCTACTGCTGTGGCTCCCGGCTCAAGCTCCTTGGCTAGTCGCGCTCGCACCTGTCCGGTAATTTCAGGAGTAAGCATTACAGTTCGATTACGCGCTCGCGTGGCGCTCTCTCCACCGAAATTCTCCTCTTTCTCGAAATTTGACTTTGCATTTTTTTCATTATCCATAGCTTCCCCCAAAATATTTAGCCTTATCCTTAATTACTTCCTTACCCCCTACACATTACTGCGAAAGCCGAAATGCCATAACCAGCGCAGTTAACATCGCAGCTAACACTGACAACATCGTAACGATAATCGCCGCACGAAAAAGCGATCCAGGTTCTGAAGCTTGGACTTCAGTTTGTTTTTTCTGCTTTTTCTTATCGTCCTTTTTATACCCTACTGGCGGCTCATGTTTTAGCTGTCCTGGTAACGGTATAATGGCAAGTGTAATATTATCAAAACCACCTCGATTCTTAGCTAACTCTACCAGCTTTACACAGGCTTGTTGCGGAGAATCATTACGCAGGATATTAGCAATCTCCCCTTCAGTTACCATACTGTACAAACCATCGGTACAAAGCAGGAGGTAATCTCTAGCCTCCTCCTCAGCTACCTGCCAGATCCAGAAACGGGAGACTGCAACATCTAAGCCTGGTTCAGAGCCAATACAGCGTGTTAATATATGCGCCTGTGGATGCGAGAGTGCATCCTCAGCCTTAATCTGTTTTTTATCGACTAATTCCTGAACAAGCGTGTGGTCAGTGGTAAGCTGCTGAATAGCACCATCTCGAAGTAAGTATGCGCGCGAATCACCAACATGCCCAATTACAACATCATTGTCATCAATCATCATCGCCACTACAGTCGTTCCCATTGCGGAAAAAGCTGGGTTCTGGCGACGTAAGACAATAATGCGGTTCGCTTCAAGCAATGTGCTGCGTAGCGCCGATTCAATCTCCACGCCTTGTAAAGAATCAAGGTGGCGACGCATGGCATCGATGGCTAACTGTGCTGCCAGTTCTCCTCCTGTGGTGCCTCCCATCCCGTCACAAACCACCCAGGCCAATCCTGCGCTTGACTCAATTACTGCGTATCGATCTTCATTAAGATCTCGTTCGCATCCAGTATCGGTAATAGCCGCAGGTATAGAGCGTGCAGCATCCTTATCATCATTCTGCTGACTTGAGTTTCCAAAGATCATATTTCAGAACCTATTGATAAAACTTGTACTCTCCCTGAGTTATAACCTAACTATCGTCAAATATTAAAGTTTTCATCGCCAATATCTGCCCCTTGATCTGACTAGATCAAGGCAAGTTAAAGACACTACTACATAATTTGGATTCAGTTTGTGGGTTAGGAGGTTTATCTAAATTGAAGAAATATTGTTTTATAGAATAAAACGACGCTTTTAAGGTAGATCTATCCGAACTGGCTATAACTATTCATCATTTTAAGCCTTACTCTAGTTCTAACCATAGAGAACTGAGGTCAAGACAAACTAAATTATCCAAGTACCGCTTTCCCGTTCATATCTTTCGGAGTCTCTATACCGAAAGAATTTAAGATTGACGGGCCCATATCCCAAAGACCTGGATTTGGAATCTTACAGTTTTGATTTGATAGCAGCATGCCTGGCACAACCGCCGGATCCATGCAGTGATCGGATGACCATTTATCAGTTCTGTCGCGCACGATCTCCTTCGGGAATTTACCTAAAACTGATTCATCAGAGATGCGATAACCACGTTGATAACCGACAACTAAATCTGGGGCTTCATTAAGATACGGACCACTATAGATATCCTTGGGCTCATATACATTCGTTATTATAGGTTTACCGTTTAGAGGATCGGTCACCTTGCAAAGCTTACTCTTTATCTCTGCTTTTATTGCGGCACTTTCAGCAGCCGTAACGATCCCCTCTTTCTCCCGATCCTTAAGATTTAGGTAAAGTCCATTAATACCTAAGGCGTAAGCCTTTGTCTTACTCCAATCAACACAGGCATAGGTTTCAGCCTCCTCCATCTGTTCAGCATGAGGAACTGATGTAAATCCCTGCTCATAAAGCCAGGTGCTAAGATTAAATTCTCTAACAAATGGAGCAAAACCATGATCTGAGAGCGCAATTAGCAACGTTGAACTATCCACTTTGGAGAGCACCTTAGCCAGCACCTCATCCATAGCACGGTAAAAGTACTTAACCGCATCTTTGCACTGCGGGGATGCATTCGGATCATAAAGCGGATGGGTCGGATCCATAAGGCGGCTTAACATATGTTGGTTCTGATCAGTGCTGGAGAAATAAAAGAAGAATAAGCCTTCATGAAAATTATTAAACTGGTATTCAAGTGCTTTAATATTCTCCTCGAGTACTATCTTGGCTTGCATCAGATATTCATCATCAGAGAGCAGTCCATTCGAAAGACTTTTGGTATCTGCAGGAAAACCTTGGGTGTAAAATCTGCCAACTGCTTGCGCTAACTCCACCGAATAATCTGCTGGACTTGCTATGGGTAGAGCAGGGTTTAGGGGATCTACATTAATTGGTGAAACATAGAGCTGTAGTTTTGGATGAACCTGCTTAGCAAAAAAACGCACCATGCCAGGAACCGAAACCATGTATGGCACCATCTCAAACTTAAGCGGCACCCAATCGGAAAACTCGCCGGCCTTAAGAATAATCTCCTTGTCCTGTATAATAATTCTGATTACAGCTTCGTAGGCATCCCGCTGTATTGTAAACGGGATCTCAGAGCTCGGGTTCTCTACTCGGAATGAATTCCTTGGACCGGAGAGCGCAGTCTTATAAATATTATTAAACTCCCGGATTCGCACTACGCGGCTGCCGCTTAACTTATCGGCTGCGGGCACCAACATATCGGAAAATAGAGTGGCGGTCCCATAACTTCCTAGCAGATCAGGTGTTCCCATTCCGCTGACCGCTTTTATCCGACTAGGAGTAATCGGAAAATTTGCCGGAATTTGAAAAACCGAAACAGGAATATCGGATCTCTCTAGATACTCCCAAAATGGTGTACCTTTACGCATTAATTCTACGCGGCCTGCACTTAACGGTATATTCCAATCACCTAGACTAAAGGTGCTCCCTGAATCAAAACTACGTGAGGTCGACATGTAAGGAGTAAAAGTTGTTGGGTCACGATGAACAAAATCATAAATACCTGTGCCACCCGGATTAGTTCCGTTTATAAAGCTTGACCAGGCGACCGGACTGTGAGGAGGCATGGTAGTTTGAAGCTCACCAAAATGGCCGCCACGGTCGATAATTTTTTTAAAGGTCGGCATTTCACCGGCTTCTATAAACTTTCGTATAAGATTGGGATCAAGTCCATCCATCCCAATCACGATCGCTTTTCTTGCTATTTTATTATTTCGTAGAAAGGGGAACCCATCAATTTTGAAATTTTTCAGAGGCCGCGGCAGAATAGCGCTGCTTGCTATGGCACCAAACCCAAGCGCCGAGTCCCTTAAAAATTCTCTGCGCGAAAGTTTTTTTATCATTTAAAGCGTCCTTCTATAGAGAATATTTCAAATACCTTCTCATGCATAACGGGGCCATGCCCAAAATATCCATCCTCTCCGAAACACTCACCATGATCGGACATGACCATTACATATGTGTTACGCGGAAGCTTTTCATAGAGTTTAGCAAAGAGGCTATCTAGATACTCTACATTCTTGCGCTGCTTCTCCTTAAGGCTCAGCAGGCGATCCATATGGAAAAAGTCTTCGGCTTGTGCAGCGCTTATGCCTTTAACGGTACCGCCAACGAGATCATCCATATGCTTAAAAACTCCATGCACTCCGTGAATAATTGGCAGGTCGTTACCTTCACCTGGAATCGTATATGGATAGTGTGTTTCGCCAACATTAATCAGATAAAAATATGGCTGCGCTTCATCAAAGATTAACTGATCAATAATTGCATTAAAATCATTATGTTTCTGCATTAACTGATAGCGGTCAAAGTGAGTATTAAAAAGTGTAGTCTGGTTAAGCACTGGCATAGAGACAAGTGCATTTGTCTTATACCCTTGCTCCCGCAAAAAGGCAGGCAGAGAGAGCCGTGGTACGAACCCCTTGAAGGAGATATCTGGAATATTGAGTCTGCTGCCCCAATTGACGAAATCTTTTTTATACACCTCAGAAGCAAACACACCTTTTGGACTCTCGTGCGGGCTGCATCCGAGAAGGTAGACATGATGGGAGGGCACGGTCCAACTTGCGTACGAATAGCAACGCCTTAACTCTCCTAAGCGGGAAATGTTTGGAGTTTTAGCTGCTTTAAAAGTATCGAAACGGCAGCTATCGAAAATTATCATTAGTAAATTGTTTTTCATAACTTTTCTCTAAATCTCCACTCCCATAAACCGACTCGCAAATATGCCGCTTAATAGTGATACCAAAAAGAAAAAAACAATCCAACTCATATTCATACCAAGCAATGAATACTCCCTCTCCGGGTAAGAAACTGAAACCGACTCAATGAAGCCAAGCTGCGCGGGCGTCCCCGGATAAAGTAGACCTGACCACCAACCTGATTCCCAAACTGCATCAACTGCCATAAGCCCTGTCCCGACCTTTAGCTGCTTTTCAATATTATTACCAAGTGCATCTGCTATGCGAACTGTAAAGTCACCGAGCTTCTGCGCCTTAAAGCTCCAGATTACCTCCGTTGACTCTACAATCCTTAGGGGCGGAGTTATAGCTAACCCTTCTGGGACTTCTAGTCGAATTTTGTAAGGATCTCCTGATGCTAACTTAACTTTGATTATCCCTCTCTCCCCGATCGTAAGTGGTCGCGCTGCATACCAGAGATTTAACTGAGCTAAAAGCAACAGCACCGGTAGCAGCATCATGAGGACAGGGACTACCGCCGCCATAAGATAATTACTGCCGTGGCAGAACATTTTTCCCTGCGCGAGTAGGGAGAGCTTTAAATCATGTCGAAACAATACGGACTCTAGCATATTGCCGTATATCTTCTGCTTGGCCTCTTTAATCTTAGATTGATTAGATATTTTGCCATATACCCAAAGTAATAATACTCCGGCAATAACGGAGATACATAAAAGAGAAAACCATGGTGAAAGATTTAATAATGGCTGCATGACTAATCCAAACATGTAATTCAGAATAGCATTGAGAACATTTACTAAGCTACTCATAGTAAACTAAGTTTTGTTAACTGGGACCGCGGACTTCCAGCCCGCAAACGAACTAAATTCTACTGTATTGCGGGCTGCAAGCACAGGTCCCAGAAGAACAGTTAGTTTACGTTGTACTAGACCCCTACTCCAAATATCCAAGCCCTTTCAGCTTATTTGCAATATCCTCAATATCTTCCTTTGAGGCTTCACCCTTTGCGCCTTTACTAAGAATCTTCTCAGCTTCCTGCTCTAAAATTCGCTCAGCGAATTCTTCGATAGAAGATGCTCCTGCTATCTCTGCAGCGACTTTGAGCTTATCATAAAGACTTTTTCTTAATTTTATACTGTTTCCACCAAACATATTTTTCTCCAAGTTCCTGTTTTACCAGTATGTAATTACGCTAACACGTAATTACTCAAAAAGTGGTGGCAATCTCCATGTCCTTGTCTTTGTCCGGAATCCTTACCCTCGTCACATTGACTAGGGCTAGGACAAAGAACTCAGACGAAGACAAGGACAAAGACGAGGACTAGGATAAAGTGAGTACCCACACTTAATGAGTAGTTACGCTAACACGTTCCCTTCCATATATCCAGGAACCGGGACTGAGAAAAGATCGAGAACTGTCGGCGCTATATCAGCTATATGCGGACGATTAAGGGCCCATTTTCGATTAACAAAAAATATTCCTGGAACGAGCTCAGGATCTATATGATGATCCCCGCTCCAGGCTTTTGTATTGTCTGAAAATACCTCGTTTTCCACAGTCCCTGTAACGGAATCCCAAGAGACCCTAAAGCCAGGATTATATCCAACGATAAGATCAGGCGCCTCTTTTGCGTAGAGTCCTTTATAATGAGTCGCCGTATCGTAAACCTTATTAATCGCTCGTTTACCATCGCGCGGGTCTGTAAGCTTCTCTAATTTTAGAGAGATCTCTTTTTTTAAGAGGCGAGCTTCATCTTCTGATACAACCCCCTGACGCTCACGCCCTTTAAGATTTACATAGAGACCTGATAATCCAACAGCAAATGCTTTAGTTTTACTCCAATCAACATCCTGAAAATAATCCCTTCCACTGCCTCCCTCTTTAAGTGCTATGTATCCCTCTTTATGCAGCCAGGCGTTTAGAGCAACACATCTTCGAAAAGAAGAGAAGCCATGATCACTCAATACAATCAAAACATCCTGCGGAGAGATCTTTGCTCTAACCTTTCCAAGCAGTGCATCCATGCGGCGGTACATCTCAGGGATAGTATCACGAAATTTTTCAGACTCGATTGGAGCCGGATGATCATGCTCCATATATCTCCAGAACATATGCTGAATCCTATCGCTTGCATCAAAGACACAACAACAGACACCTTCCCGTGTTTTGTCTAATGTTCGCATGAACATATTCTCGCGCTCGTCATGAGTAAGATACGCCTGCTCAAGAAACCGTTCATCATCAAGAGCTAGCTCATTTCTACCCCAAGTATCTTCCATCATGCCGAGTGTGCCAAATAATCCCTGAAATTTAGTAAGCCAGCTTGTAAAAAAAATAGGTTGTGCAATCGGAAGAACCGGAGCATCTGGGTGAACATTTATCGGAGAAACATAGAGAGAGATCTCAGGAGCAGTGGCACGCAAACAGAAGCGGGCAATTCCCTTAATTTTCTTGGTAAATACAACATTAACCCACGCTGAAAATTTATTTAGTTTTAGTTTATGAATCTCATCACCTACAGTTAAAATAGCCTCATGCTCAGAGAGAATACGGAGTGTGAATGAAACTTTTAGATTAGCCTTTGGATTTTTTGGGTCGGGCGGGCCGATTAGAGCAGCTGTATATCCATCCTTAACTTTGTCTAGCACCAAGACCTCGCCACCAGTAGTGCTATCACCTTTTGCTTTATGGGCAGAGGCATGAGTTGTGTATAGGGAGAAAGTCCCCTGAGTACCTCGCAGATCCGGGGTACACATCGCTGAAAGAATATTGCCTTCAAATTTTTCCGGAGGATATGAGATCGGAACTCGCAGTATGTTTGAAAATATGCCGTGATTTCCCAATATTTTCCAGAATGGCTTTGATCTCCTAAGCAGTTTTACCTCTGCTCGTTTCCCAAAATTTAGCTCAAATGGCCCTATTTTTATCCTGCGTGGCTCTTCTTCAGTGTCAGTTGAGGATAGGAGTGGCAGGCAAAACCGTTTATCACGAGTTAAGAAATCAAAAATATTATGTGCGCCGGGGTTTACTCCGGTTTGAAATGTAGACCAGGCCACAGGTGAAAGCGCGGGAAGAGTTGTTTGCAGCCGTGAGTAACTCCCTTCTTCACGCAGCTCCTTCATGTTTTTTAACTCCCCTGTAGCCATCATTTTCTCAACTATTGAAGGCTCTAGACCATCTAAACCAAGAATCACGACACGACGAGTTTTAGCGGCAATTGGGATACCTTTCTTTTTAAGCAGTCTGTATATCCAACGTACAGGCCAGGAGAATAAGGTAAGCAAGGCCATCATTATGACAAGTACAAAGACAAAGGTAGAACCAAGAAAGGCAAAGCCAGCTCCAGGGCCGATGTATGCATAGGCAGGTAGAGGCAGTAGAAGTAAGGAGATTAGAATTAATGTAATCTTCGAAATGAAAAGATTTTTAGATGACTTCTGATTAAAAATCATTATTTTAAATACCCCAATGACTCAAGCTGCTTGATTGTCTCTTCACTTATCGTACCGGTTTTTTTTACCTTATCGACTCTAAGCTTTAATACATTGCCGAGAGCATCCCTAAATTCATGCTGTAGCTCCAGCAGAAGAGTGTTATCTGACAAAGGTGTAGTTTCAAAGTAATCAGCTCTAGCATCGAAGACTCCGCGAATATTCTTAGTCGGGTCTGACGCATCAAGAAATACATTCTCGAGCTCTGAACCTATCAGCAGCCGCTTCCCACTATAGCTTGTAAAAGCTTTCTGCTCATATTTTCTACTAATTTCAGAGAATACTCCACCTCTACCATTTGAGTACTCAGGCTTAACAAGTGAAACTGCTTGTGTTGAACTTGTTTTTGTAATTCCACAAAGCTCCAACACTGTGGGGAAAACATCGATAGTACTTACTGTGTAATCAATTATTCCCTGCAATGCGCTTTTACCGGTTTTGATCAGTAAAGGCACATGCAACTCTGTATTTTTAAGCTGAAAGCCGTGTCCTGCATTACCATGCTCCATAAACTGCTCTCCGTGGTCACCGACCACAACGATGATCAGATCATCATATAAACCACGCTCTTTAAGAAATTCAAATAATTTTCCCAAGGCTGTGTCCAGGTACTTTATCTCGCCATCATAGAGTCCGATCCGCTTTAGCTGTCCTTCTGGATAATCCCTGCTAGAAAGCTTTCCACTGTATAGATCCTTATATTTTTCTGGCGGTGTATAAGGCTCATGTGGATCTAAGTAATGAAGGTAAAGAAAGAACGGTGCTCGATTTTTCTTAAACTCATCAATGGCCGCCATGGCTGCTTTAGTAATCTCAGTTGCCGGCGCGCGCGGGTGATACTCGAACTGATCAAATCCCTGTGCAAAACCAAACTCCTTTGTAATCCAAGGATTAGGTGAGATTCCGTGCGTCTGATAACCTTTCTCTTTAAGTATTTCTGGTAATATACGCACCTTGTCATCTAGCATAGATGCGGCAGCCTTTGCCTCCTCTCTGCCGTTTGGCGGCATTAAACCATGCGATGACGGATATAGTCCGCTTAATATCGAAGTTACGGATGGGGGAGTCCATGGTGATGCTGTGACTGCATACTTAAATGCTAGATTCTCACGTGCAAAGGCATCAATATTAGGAGAGGTATTGCGCTCATATCCATAAAACCCAAGATGATCTGCTCTTAAAGTGTCTAGGAGCAGAATAATCACATTCGGAGAGCTTGGTTTAAACAATGAACATGACAACAACGAAGCTGCACAGGTCAGGAGAAAGATGATCGCTATAAGCTTATTTCTATATGATATCACTCTACTTTTCACAATGGAGATTAAAGAACAGATCTCCATTTTTCTCAAGAGTGAGATCCTAGACCTTCGCCAAATAAGTTTTTTCACGTATAGCGCGCAGCGTTGCCCCA
>CAZKXU010000043.1:0-26774 GCA_964556665.1 uncultured Bdellovibrionales bacterium
TTTTAACTCAGAGATCTTCATTTTGGGTTGCGCTCCTTGATGACTTTAATGATAATCACTTAGAGATTTAACATATTTTTCGGTAAAGGTGTATGAAGAAAATATCTGTCCTTGTTCTAGTTCTTGCTCTCTCATTTACTCTCTCTGGCTGCTCAATGTTTGGCAAAAGCAAACCTGGTGCCGGTTCTGGCCCACTAGCCGAGGAGGATCTTGATGCACAGAGACAGGCACGTTTTGGCGAAGGCTCCATCCCATTAGCTGAGAGCGAAGGGGTACTGCGTGATGTAAGCTTTGACTATGATTCAGCAGCTATTGACGACACCGCAAGACAGAACATTGAATATAACCTTGATATCCTTAAGGCCAACCCTGATGTACGGGTTCAGCTTGAAGGCCATTGCGACGAGCGCGGCACAGTTGAGTACAATATGGCTCTAGGACAACGCCGCGCTAGGGCAGTTGAAGAGATCCTGCTCTCCTCCGGTATTTCACAATCGAAACTGAGTTCAATAAGTTACGGAGAGGAGGTGCCGCTAGACTCAAGCCATACCGAGGCAGCTTGGCGTGTTAATCGCAGGGTCCATTTCTCAGCGTTTAGGGATCTGCCGAGGGGGTAGAGGGGGCCAATCTTGTACTCCCAGTCCTTTTCCTGTGATTAAGTGTGGGTGTTCTCTTTGTCCTAGTCCTCGTCTTTGTCTTCGTCTGAATTCTTTGCCCTAGCCCTAGTCAACAGGGCGTGGACTGTGACGAGGATAAGGATTCCGGACAAAGACAAGGACGAAGACTGGGAAAATAGGATTAGGACTGAGAAAAGGACAAAATCCAAAACTAAGTTTTTCAATACTTGAGGGTAATAGTCAGATTTGATCTCCCCCACTCCTCAAGCTATACTCTCTTAATTCATGCCAAAACTAATTGATACAATCACGCTCCCGGAGGGCTTACGCAATTTATCGACTGCAGAACTTGTGCAGGTAGTAGATGAGCTGCGAGATGAGCTTATCCAGGTCGTCTCCGAGGTAGGAGGCCATTTTGCCTCAAGTCTTGGTGCTGCGGAGATCACAGTCGCACTTCACCATGTCTTTAACACTCCCGCAGATAGACTGGTCTGGGATGTAGGACATCAGGCCTATATTCATAAGATGCTGACCGGGCGGCGAAACCGAATTAGCTCCATACGTCTAAAAGATGGAGTATCAGGTTTTTTAAAGCGGGAAGAGAGTGAGTTCGACTGCTTCGGTGCAGGCCATGCAGGCACCAGCATTTCAGCAGCAGTTGGAATGAGCCTCGCTTTGAGTCGTGAGGCACCTGAAAGAAAAGTAGTTGCCATAATAGGCGACGGATCAATGACTGCCGGTATGGCATTTGAGGCGCTAAATCATGCAGGCAGCCTAGGACTTAAAAACCTCATCGTACTTCTAAATGACAATGAGATGTCGATCTCTCCAAATGTTGGGGCTATTAGTTGGCTCTTTTCAAAAGCGGTCACATCCAAATGCTCCACGGCAGTTCGTTCACGCTTCAAAGAGCTGCACAAAAAAGGATACGTCCCGGATCTAGTATATAAAATGATCGATCGTGCCGAGGAGGCAACTCAGGGGTTTTTTGCCGGCCCAGCGATGCTGTTTGAAGCATTCGGGTTTCGTTATATTGGACCGCTGGACGGACATAATGTTCAGGATCTTGTTACCGCGCTTAATCATGCCAAGGAGCAGGATGTCCCAGTTTTGATCCATGCATACACAGTTAAAGGTAAAGGATATCAACCAGCCGAAGCAGATCCGTTAAAGTGGCACGGAGTTGTACCGTTTGATCGAAGCCTTGGTGAATTTAAGTCAGCTGGCAGTAAGGGAGCACCCTCATATACCAGCATCTTTGCTGATACAATGATTGAGTTAGGCAAGAATAATTCAAAGATAATAGGTATTACTGCGGCAATGCCAAGTGGCACAGGTCTCGATAAGTTTGAGAAGGTGCTGCCAAATCAATTCATAGATGTCGGCATCTGTGAGCAGCATGCTGTCACTTTTGCAGCTGGCTTAGCATGTGAGGGGTACCGTCCGGTATGCGCCATCTATTCCACCTTCCTGCAGCGTGCATACGACCAGGTCGTACATGACGTCTGTATACAGAATCTACCGGTGGTATTTGCTATGGATCGTGGGGGGCTTGTTGGCAACGACGGGGAAACACATCAGGGGGTTTTTGATATAGCCTTCCTTAGAACACTTCCAAATATAGTACTTATGTCGCCTAGGGATGAGAATGAGCTGCGTAATATGGTGTTTACAGCTGTTTCGCACCCCGGCCCAACTGCAATTCGATATCCGCGCGGCAATGGCACAGGAGTGGCGTTGGATAAAGAGTGTCAGACGGTACCGATCGGCAAAGCTGAGATTCTTACCCGCGGCAAGGATGTATTGTTTGTTGGTTACGGTGCGGTAGTTAATCATGCACTCCAAGCCGCCAAAATTCTCCTAGATCAACATGGAATTACTGCCACAGTAATTAATGCTCGTTTTGCAAAGCCTCTTGATTCTGTGCTTTTCTCAGAAGAACTTCCCTCTTACAAGATAGTTTGCAGCATAGAAGACCACGCGCAGATGGGTGGATTCGGAGGTGCCTTAGCCGAATTTATACAGGAGCAGAAGCTCGAGCTACTAGCACCACTAAAGCGTTTCGGCGTAACTGATAGCTATATGCCGCATGCTTCACAGGCTGAACAGTATAAAATGGCTGGCTTTGATGTCGAGAGCTTAGTGCAGTATGTGCTCAGTAACTTCAAGCCCGAGAGACTCGCGGCTGTGGGGTAGTAGGAAAAGAATTTTACCACGGAGGGAGCGTGAGCACTGGGAGCGCGGGCATCCTGCCCGCAAACAAACTTGCTTTTACTTATTTGCGGGCTGGAAGCCCGCGGTCCCAGTGTGACTTATGATTTATCCACTCTTTCTTAATAACTGTATAAAACTTGGGCACTTCTCCTGTGTATCCGCCAATCAATTCAACCACTTACCTCTGGCCTACTGCTTGCAATTCTAATTAATCGCCGCCCCGACACTTTTTTACTGAAGCAAAATACAGGTTACCCAAGACTTATGGAAAAGGACTTAATATTCATGAGGAATATGGTAAACAGGTTTAAGGGTAGCTTCAGTGCTAGTTTTAATTCGTTAAAGCTCCAACTCGCATCTTTACTCGAAGAAGCGGGTGGTGATCATGCCTTATCTTTAATGGACTCACTAGCTAACCTTAGCCGAACAGAGCAGGAGATAGTATTGGGGGTATTTAACAGGGTATGTGGTCGTATCGCCGAGGGGGAACGCCTCTTATCCGACACTGACAAGGAGTTAAAGGCTTTCGAAGAGAACCTTTACCAGGATGTAATAAAAGGGATGTGCGCATTCAAAGAGGGACAAGCCAGTAATAAGTTGGAGGTCCTAAAAGGGGGCAAAACGAAGCGCACATCCACCTCTCCTATCGATCTGGAGTCTGCACGTAGAAATCGTAAATCTGAAAAACCGGTGCTTAATTAGATACTTAAGTCGTTTATCAGCACTTCCTATTTTTCGGCTCAAAATATAAATAATAATCTAAAACCGACCGAAACTTACTCTGGATGGTAGTGGTGCCTTACAAAAAGGACTTTTCTATATTAAAAGGATTTTTGTTATGGCAGAGGATATTTCTGGAATTAAGGACGGGAGCGTAGGCTTTCTTTCAAAAACAGGTGAATTAAAAACTAAAGAGGCTAATCGAGAGGCTGAAGCCAAAATTGATCGTTCCGCAGCTGAGCCAGCTGAGAGAGCTGAACCACAGGACAAAACAGATATTTCAAAGGCAGTTGAATCTGCACGTCAACGTTTTAATCAGCAGGTGAATAACTCAGCAACCGTTATTAACAATGATGCCGATAATTTAAAAGCAGCTAAGTCTGTAGTAAAAGAGCAGATTGAAGTAGCTCGTAATTTAAAAGAGGCAATTTCTAGTGGCGATACGGAAAAAGCAGATAAACTAAGAGAGGATTTTTCTAAACTTGAAGATAAACGATCTGTACTGGCCGAAAAGATAGAGAAAGACAATAGAAGTGTTGAATCTGATCGTGTAAAAAATATAAACTTAGGTAATCAACAAAAAGGCCGTATTGAAACCAAAGATGTCGATTTTAAGGCTAGAGAAAAGGCTAAACTTAATGATAGTGAAGCTGTAAATCAGGAGATTGAACGGCTCAAGAGTGATGTTACAAAAATAAATGATCAGACTGACGATCTACGCGCTACCCGTCAGGAATTGCGGGAAATCTCTAAAGAAGGAAATGAACACTTACAAGCAGTAGAAAGAGATGTAGTTCGATCTTTAGAAGATGCCACAAAAATAGCTAATGATATTGCTGGCCAAATCCGCGGCTCAACCGGCGGAGACTTAATACAAAGTTCACTAAGTAGAGTAAATCCAGTAGCAGTGCAGGATCTATTGAGGCAGTAAACCATTCCTGTATTGATTACACTGGGACCGCGGGCTTCCAGCCCGCTTGATCTTCATTGCAATTCCTAGATTAAGTGGGCTGGAAGCCCGCGCTCCCAGTAAATTCTAATCTTTTCCCATGCTGTGTAACCCCCATTCTGTATGGTAACTTCCATTATGCTTAAATACCGCCACGGCATCTATGCAAGTATCTTAGCCATGATGATGCTTGGATTTTACTCCAGCATTCTTAGACTCTTTGTTCCGGAGATTCAAAACTCCTTCCTTGTTAGCTATACCCTTACAGGCAGTATGTATCTCGTAGGTCTTCTTCCCGCAGCTTTAAACAATATTTTTGGCGGTTATCTGGCTGACCATATCGGCCGCAAACTCTTAATTGTCTTAGGTGCCCTCATCTCAGCACTGGCATTTTATTGGTCTGCAATTGCGGTAGAATACGGAGATTACCTGTGGGCACAGTTTAGTCTATCGATAGGCGCGTCATTTTTTGGGTTTGCTGCGATGATGGTTATGCTTGATATCTACTCAGGCATATTAATAGGCAAACGTGAACGTGCCCTAAATGTGATGCACCTAGGTTTTGCGCTCGGTTGTATTTTTGCACCTCTTCTAGGGAAATTTCTTCAATTAAGCTCGGATTGGAGATTCTGGTTCAAAGTCGTATCCGTCTTATTTCTTGCTTGCGGATTATATTTTGCTTCTATTCACCTACCGCGCAGACACACACGGCACAAGCCATCCCTTAAGATAATCTTCAAGCTATTCGGCAACAAAGAGCTTCTTTTTTATGGATCTCTTATGATGCTCTATGTTGGAGCTGAATTTTCATATTCGGGTTGGCTTTCTAGTTATCTTCAGAACGGCATAGGTCTTTCACCTAAAGAGTCCTCCTTCATTTTAATGGTATTTTTTATACTTTTTGCATTAGGTCGAACCTGCGGAGTGCTTCTTAGTCATCGTTTCACTCTTAAACCTTTTCTGCTCCACCTGCCATGGATAGCAGGCTCGGTAGTGCTTATCGATGTTCTATGGCTTCAGTCCTATTATCTCCTTCCTATAATCGGGTTTATCATTGCTCCTATATTTGCAACGATCCAGCATAGCTCACTAGAAGATCATCCGCGCCTCCAGGCAGCTGCTTCAGCGGTCTGTCTTGCCGTTGGAAGCATCGGAGCTTATGCACTCCCATTTTTAATAGGAAATTTAAACGATCGCTTCGGTGTAAGATTTGGATTTCTTGGAATAGCAGCGTATTTTTTTCTAATGACTATACTAACAATACTTTGGAATAGAGGTAAGAATGTATCCCTCAAGTTACAAACTACTTAATTATTAACTCAATATCAGGACGACAGCTGCTTGGCATAGACGATTCATCCGCTCTCTGTATAACTACAATCTGATATTGCCCAGGCTCCAGATCTAAAATATTACCCTCTAATTCAAATCCTGCTTTGTTATATGTTTCAGACTGTAGATGCTTTCCAACATCCTGCCGCTCTGTGCGAAGTGCTTCCAACTCATACCCATTCATTTCAGTCTTAACAAGCATGAGCTTTATAGGCGGTGTGGGGCTCTGCATTTGCTTTAGAACCGCCCAGCCATTGATACGTAGAAAATTTCTCTGTACTTCAATACTCCTCTCACGTATAAGCTGCCCATTAATCTGGTCAATCACACAAAGTGCTGCTGAAGAGGTATCAAGTTTAAGAAGCGCAGGATCTGAGGTCAGTTTGAATGGTTTAAATTTACTCCTTACGAACTTTTCAAGATCATCAACACTTAATGGCTTAGCATCTGATTTAAGCTTATAATATTGCATCGGGAAAAACGGATCTCTTGAAAATCCAACATGTTCATACAACATTCTAAAGCGTAAATCATCCGCTAGTGCCCGCTCGAAGTGCCAAATCGGGGCATGAAACATAATTACGGTTGGCAAAGCTGCGAAGAACCTATCGTTGTTTTTTCCGCTTATATATTCCGGATTAGGCGATGCAAGGCCTACTAAATCCACAATGCTGCGTTTGGTATGAAATCCGATCGTACCAACTTCAAGAGTTGCAAGACTCCCCTCCTCTTTAACGATCGTATCAACCTCCTGCACAGCGGCCTGATAAGCCTGATCCCGCGGATCGATCGGATAGACACCAAAGGATTTATAACAATCCATGATGATAAAAGCTGCGGCAGGCAACGACGATAAAAGTAGAGCTCTCTTATTTATCCGATGTAATATAAATCCAGCTCCAAAACATGCCGCAAGTGCAATAGAACCATCCCAATTTACAAGATACCAATGATAGCCGGGTACATTTAACAATACATAGCTAGCCTGCTGCAGAACAACAAACATAAAAAGTATTATCAAATAAGGCTTATCTCTTAACTGCGTGACAAGACCTACAGCTGCTAGGGCTATAACCGGAAGATAATACCACCAAGCTGCGACCAAAGTTTTTAGAAAAAATTTAAGATATATATGCCCCTGCCCCCAAAACCCGGAGCGTCCTTGCCAAACCTTATTACTCAAGGTATCCGGAAAAAGCTGGCCAAATTTAAGAGCTGAATAAATAATCCAAGGTGAAAGTATCGCACAAACTATAATCAGTCCGCGTAGAGGAATCTTCCTATGTTTTATGAGTTCCATTAAACATTTTAATCCAACTAGGAGCATCCCATCAGGTCTAATCAGAACCATGATCCCCAATAATGGCCAACTATTCCATTTACGCTCCTCAAATAAACAGAGTAGAAAAAAGCAAGCTAAGAAAAGATTACTCTCGAGACCCCAGGTAGAATTAGTAGATAGGAGAAATACTATTAGTAATGATGACGCGAGCGCATATAGCATCCCATAAAGACGCTCAAGTAGTATATATACAGAAGCTGCGGCAATTAAAAGCGCCAGCCCACCTAGCAGATGTGCTGCATGCGATGGCAGAAACCCCACTTTCCCCAGAATAACTATAAAGACTGTATTGAGCACCGAGGTACTAGGGTTGTGAACCTCCCCTGCGTTGTAACACCAACCTATCCCCTCAAGAATATTACGAGCAATGCGGTATACAATAAGCCCATCATCGAAGTTCCAGAACCAGAACTGCGAGGTTTTAAGAACCACATAAGATAGAATCAATATTATTGGGATCAATATCGGCATAAAGTATCACTGAGGCAGCAAGCTTGCAGAGAAAGGTTGTCAATTAGCAGCTTGCTTCAATGGCTCGCGCGCCACTAACTCATCATGAATCTCAACCAGAGTATCTTCGATATTATACTTAAAGCTCCAACTTGGATAATGTTTCTTAAACTTCGAAACATCAGAGATCCACCAGATATGATCACCGCTGCGGTTATTCTCGGCATAACTAATCTGCATCTTTTTGCCGACAATTTTTTCACATAGCGCAATCGCCTCCTGCATCGAACAGTTTGCAAAGCGGCTCCCGCCCATGTTGTATACCTCTCCAGCGCGCGGATTAAGATAAAATTGATTAAAGGCATTTACTAAGTCAAATGCATGAATATTGTCTCTTACCTGTTTGCCTTTGTATCCAAAGATCGTATAGGGCTGTGATGTAATTGCGCATTTCATCAGATATGCAAGAAATCCATGCAGCATCGCACCGCTATGCCCTGGCCCTGTCAAACAACCACCACGAAAGATCCCTACTTTCATATCAAAATAACGTCCGTACTCCTGCGCCATAACATCAGCGGCAACTTTTGAGGCTCCAAAGACAGAGTGTTTACTCTGATCAATAGACATCGATTCATCGATTCCCTCTTTATAGTAAGGATGCGAATCTGAAACTTCCCAGCGCGATTCTAACTCTATTAGCGGCAGTAAATTAGGGGTATCTCCATAAACCTTATTAGTGGAGCAGAAGATAAACACCGCCTTAGGACAATAAAGCCTGGTAAGTTCCAGCATGTTTAACGTGCCAACAGCATTCACGCTGAAATCAGTAAGCGGTTCCTTGGCAGCCCAATCATGTGAAGGCTGCGCTGCTGTATGAACTATTAATTTAATATCTTTAGAGTACTCTTTGAAAAGCAGCTCTAACTTTCCTTTGTCTCTAATGTCAATATTAAAATGGCGGTAATTTTGCAGCTCGTTCTGGTGTTTCTCAACTGCCCATGAAGTAGAGGCCGTTGGTCCAAAGAAGTAACTACGCATGTCATTATCAAGGCCTAGAATGCCCATGCCCTGAGCTGCAAAGAAACGAGTCGTTTCAGCACCGACTAAACCTGCCGAACCTGTTATTAATGCTAAATTCATAAAAGGATATAAAGAAAAAATCTCGTCTGCACACTACCGCAGGATCGGCTCCAATGCAACTCTGTTATCCCTGATCCAGCTATAAACCTCCTCAAGAATAGCCGCCAATCCTATCTTAGGCTCCCAATTTAAGAGCGATTTTACCTTAGAATAATCTGTTATATACAGCGGAACATCGCCTGGACGAGTATTTTGATCAGCTGCAATATCTATCTTATTTTTTGTATATTCACGGCAATATCGTGTGAGCTCAGCTAATGAAACACTGATGTTTCTACCACCGCCTACATTAAAAATCTCTCCATTTATCTTATCAAGATTGTTGAGCTGCAGTTCAATCAAGCTATAAAGATCCTGGACATGCATAATATCTCGAACCTGCTTCCCGCTGCCGTTGTAGCCAATATATGACAGTTTACCACCATAGAAATGGCGAGCCATCCACAGCACCACAAAGCCCTGATCTACTTTTCCCATCTGCCATGGTCCGGTTAACACTCCACAACGGTTAATAACCCCCTTAACACCGTAACAGTCTAAATACTCCTGCAACAGAAGCTCTGAGCAGAGCTTACTACTTCCATAAATTGTTCGTGCGCCATTTAACGGGAAGTCCTCTGTGATTCCTTGCTGTGAGATCCCTGGCATACTCTGCGCTTCTGCAATATCAAAACGCTCGGTACTCTCCTTCAGTTTGATAGAGTTTAATGCCGCTATCGGATAAACTCTGCTTGTCGAGAGAAAAATGACTTTTGCTCCTGTTTCACGCGCCAATTCTAATGCATTGATAGTGCCTTTAAGATTTGTATCGATCACATAATGAGGAGAGCCATCACGACCAGCCATAACAGATGGCTCTGCGGCACAATCGATTAAAAGATCCTGTTCACCAGCTTCAAAGAGATCCTCTTTATTACGAACATCGCCGTGCAGGAACTCAACCCCCTCTTCCCGTAATCTTGATAATATTATCTCCGATCCTCTGCGTTTAAGATTATCAAGCGCTACAACTCGCGCATCTGAGTGGTTTTTTTTATAGAGAATAGCGAGATTAGATCCTACGAATCCCGCTCCCCCCGTAATTAAGATCTTCTTCATTAATATTGCTCTCAACCGTTTCAATAAGATTCTCTGTGCCGCTTACCACTCCGAGCTTACGGGAGTGCTCAGCCATAATGTCATCATGGATGAAGATCCGCTCTGCGTATATTTTCATCAGTGTAGCAAAATAACGACGCGCCAATGCCTTGATCTTGAAATTTGCAAGTCCACAGGTGCGCCCATACCAATTTATAGGCACTACCCCTATTCTAAATCCACGCACTAACAATCCTAATGAGAGCTCGATCGTTAAATTAAAATGTGAGGAGTATAGAGGCATGATGGAACGCAGCGCTTCGCCACGATAAGCCTTAAATGCGTTTGTAAGATCATTATGCTTCGTTCGAAAGAGAAGCTGTATCAACCAGTTGCCAAGACGGTTAGCTATAAGCTTAACACGCGGATAATCTCTGACGACAGACCCGGCCATAAAGCGGGAGCCAAAGACAGCGTCATAGCCTTCGTTGATTTTACGGTAATACTTTACAATGTCATTCGGATCATCAGAAAGATCCGCCATAACAACTACGACAATCTCTCCTTTAAAATGATCAAAGCATGAGCGCAGAGCTCGTCCAAAACCACCTGGAGGTATACGGTTAATCAACCGTATAGGCACTCCAGTCTGCATACGCTCCTGTATTACCTTAACCGTATTGTCTTTACTGTTATCATTAGCAATTACAAACTCGTGCGGAATACCATGCTGCTTTAAAGTCTCTGCAATCTCATCGATAGTATGCCCAATGTTTCCCTCCTCGTTGTAAGCAGGTATGCATATTGAGAGGAGAGGATTGCTCTTTAATGTTACGAGTTTGGAGTTCATCTGTTAGAGCCGCTACAATACTTGAATTTTCGACAAATTTCAACTATCCTGCATCCACTATGGAGCAGATAATACCGGCCACTTATGAACTTAGATTTGGTGATACAATCCCATTTCGTCGAAAAATGTGGCAGCTATTATGCCAGGATTTTTTTCAGCAGTTTATTCCTGCTGAAAGCACCGTCATGGAGGTGGCCGCCGGCTATTGCGAGTTTATTAACAATATTAAAGCTAAACGTAAGATCGCCGTAGATATAAACCCCAATACACGTAAACATGCGGAAAGCAGTGTTGAGGTAGTAACTGCGCTTTCGACAGATTTATCAGCTGTTCAGAGTCAAACCGTAGATGCCATCTTTATCTCTAATTTTTTTGAGCACATCACTAAAGATCAGATTATTGATACGCTGAAAGAGTGCTTTCGTTGTCTAAAAGTAGGCGGGCAAATTTTAATATTGCAGCCTAATATCCGTTTTGCTGCAAAAGACTACTGGATGTTTTTTGATCATATTACTCCAATAGACGATCGCGCTTTAGTCGAGATCTTAACGGTGTTGGGATTCAAGGTTAAGCTTAATATGCCTAAGTTCCTGCCGTACACGACTAAGAGCAAGCTACCTAAATCACTTATACTATTAAAATTATATCTTAAGATTCCTCTGCTACACAGAATTTTTGGAGGGCAGGCGTTTGTGGTGGCTGCTAGGACGTCTTAGCGGCTTTAGTGAATTTCGTAAAACTATCGCGGCATAATGAGTAGTTTGTTTAACCTCTCTACAACTAAAGGTCAGACAAGGAACGGTTCGAACATTGCCTGCTTATTAGTAATTATTCTTCCTTTTCTATACTACCTCTACCTAGTTCAAACAACGCTATGGCCTTTTGTTGGACATGATTCCTTCTCGTATTTATGGGATCTTCCTATCTCCACTGATTTTTTTACAAATCGATCTCTTACTCAACGCTCTATTTTTTTTCTTCTTGGTAACAAACCGCATCTAATCGCTGTTTTGCAAACGACACTCTTTTGCGCCACCGCACTTATTGTATTTTCTGTTTTTCGCACTGGAGCTAAATGGCGCAACCTCACGCTTGCCTTGATTATAGCTTTTTGTTTTTCCTCTTATACTATATCCGTTTTCGGTATCGCGATTTGCTCCGAACCGGTATACCTTGCCTTATTTCTCAGTTTTAGTCTCTTGTACTGCTATACATATAACGCCGAGCACAATGCCCGTGTAACTCTTCTAGTTTTGTGCCTTGGAGTTGCATTTATTTTTTCAAAAAACATCGCACCTTTTACTACCCTAATCCTAGTATGTAGCTCTTTCTTGTTAAGAAAATCCGATCGCTTTCGTACTGTACTGAACTTAATATTCATATCATTGTCACTACTCAGCATATTTGTAACTCAGCATTATGATAGTAGTGTAAATATTAACATAGCAAATAATTTATACATTCGTGTTTTCCCTTACCCTGAACGTGTAGAGCTTTTTAGTAAAAGATTTAATATGCCAGTCGGTGATTTTATTAAGACATGCGCCGGAGGCAACGTAAACACCCCTTGCATAAATGGAAGAGCTATATACACCGTCGATCAAAAGAGAAAAAACTACCGTTTAGAAAGATTTAGACATCCTCTCATTCGCTGGATTAAGCGTCATGGCTCAAGATCGATGACCAGTTATTTTCTGTTTTATGGGGTAAAAGATACTTATAAAGAATTTAGTTTAAGCTTTGCAGAGCTATTCTCCTCCTGGGGCTTCGGTTACGGCCTTAAGTATATGGATTTTTATAAACATACCACTACGGGCAGATCTAATCTTGATATTCTAGCTACAATCAATCCAAATAGCGATTTTGGATTCTGGGGGATTGAACCGCTAGATATTATTAGACTTCCATTATTACAACTTGGATGGGGCTCACTCTCTGGGGTCTTCTTCTATTTAGTACTCGGAATACTAATCGGAAAAGGTTTTGTTCTGAATGACAAACAAAATGTACTAATCCTCTCGAGTGTCTGCTTAACTATTACCTCGCTCGCTTCAATATTCCTCGGACTATTTGGAGATGGAATGGACCCAGAGAGACATTCGTATATTAGCTTATTAGTTTTTATCGTCGCAGCTTCGGTTTTATCACTTAGTCTAGCATCAGAATTTCTATTAATTTTAAGAGCCCGGTTTCAATCCCGTATTAATCACTAAATTCCAATCTGGGGGTAATATTTTCATGACACATTCTACACCAGGTTGCTGCAGGCATTGAGATTTCTTTTCCCAATGAAAGTTCTGATAACGCTTAATAAAATTAGGGTTCAGGAAAACATTTGAAGTAAAAAACAATACTAGATGTAGCAAAACTAACCATTTTACCCTTGGCCAGATCTGGACGGTTGACCACAGAAAAAAAATTCCTGGTATTACAAAATAACGTCCTGCATCAAGCATCATTAAAGGACTGTTTATGTATTTTACGATAGGAAGTAGCAGCTGAATAAGTGCAGCCAAAGGTAATAAACATATATTTTTAGTATTCTCTTTCCAAAAAAATGCAATTGAGATGAGACAAAACCCCACAAACCATAGACTCGAAACTAAATATAGCCAATAGTAGCTAGGCAAGAGATAGGAAAATAGATAGGAGTTCCCAAAATAACTACCTATTACTACAATTGAATCGAGCCAACTCCCCCCCTCCTTAGTTACGAAAGCTGAACTAATATTTGAAAGTTGAACAGATACAATTACAGAAGCAGCAACAAAGAGTAATGCCGAGAATCGGTCGCGACGCAATAAATATCTTAACCCTAGCATAGGTAGATATCCGATTATAAACGGGCCAGTAAATCCGATCAGCGCCAAGATTCCTAGATCAAAAATAACTCCCATCTTGGACGCAGGCGACTCAGAGAGAGTTAATAACAATAATCCGGTAGCCCAAATCCACTGAATATTTGTTATCGACATGAGAACTTCTGTGGCGAATGGGGCGAGCACAATTAAGAGACAAAGAGCAGGCTTGTATTTAAGAATAATACGATCTGAAAATAGATAAATAACTAAAAGTATTACTGCTAATAAGTAGCTTAAATTATATAATGCGGGTTGCAACTCATATGGCCAAATAGAGCTAAAGCATGCAACAAAACGTGGCAAAAACAGATAATAACCTGCTATGGGCCGCCAAACTGCACTACACCCCAGATTGAATTGTTCGTAGAAAAATGCTACTCCATCTTCAGCCCAAAATTGTGGGTATTGAAATGCATCAGGCCGGCGAATAAACAATATCAAAACTACGATTATAATTGTAAACGCTGGAATCAGCGTGGAAGAGTTAATTCTAACCTTACTCAATATTTTTTCATTCATGGTAAGTTTAGTGAAGCGTAAAATCTTTTACGACTTCCCGCACTTGCTCCGTGGAAAGAAATCCAGGCACGCCCCACCACGAAGAAATTGCGGCGTCATTTTCGATTAAAAACCGTCGACCTTCAGTGCCACGCGATTTGCTCCAATCAACAAGAACGGTCTTCCAAGGAAGTGTAATAAATGTAACCCAGCTCAACAAAAATATACCTTGCAACATACGTCTATACCTAGAGGTTAGAACCTGCTGTATCGCTATTCCTAGGAATGGCGAAAAACATATGAAGGAGGCATACTGATACCTCCAACTAAGTGCTGATGCAAATCCCTCATGATACCTTCCAATTCCCAGTAAAGCAGTATTTAAAGTATCTATTCCAAGTAATATAATTACCGCCTTCCACCTAGAATTAGCAGGCAATGCAAAACAACCAATAGCTAAAACTAATACTTTTAAAGCTCCTAGTGCAAAATATCTGTACAAATTGTCCGATGATAGATTGAGAATGTGATAGAACGGATTAAGAAAAAAATGATGCGCCATCCATAAAAACATCTTGGTCCAAGTGGCTAGATCCTGCTGTATTATAGAATGATGGTTGCCGGGTGAATGTAGGAAAATAATTAGAGCTGTTACTCCAGCTGGGAGGAGCGCTATAGATGATATAAATAGTGAGCGCTTCCAACCAATCTTTGAAGTATATAATACCACTGTATAAGCAGCTAATATTCCGCTAAATATAACTCCACGAAAAAAAGAAAAATTACTACAGGCAACTAAAAGGAGATAAGTTGCGATAGCGCTACATGTAGGCGCTTCTGTCTTAAGTAATTTATTCTGCAGTACCAAAAAAGCTGCAAGAAAAAAAGTCAGTGCTAGCATCGCCGACCACTGTACACCCCACCCTAGAGTTTCAATATTACTCCAGCACAGACCAAAAGTGAGCATAGAAAATGTTGTGGCAAAGATGGAAAATCCAATATTCCTAAGCACTAAGCCAAAGAGAAAAACATTTAAAGCATGCGTAAACCAAACAATTAGAAGCAATCCCAAATAGCTCCCATTTGTAAGTATAGCCACACCACCCCAGAGCAGCTTAAAGACCGGGACAAAGTTTTCAGCAAAATTGGTAAATAGCCATGGGAAGAAGCCCTGCTGTTTAATCTCTAAAAGTAGATGAAGCTCATCCCCAAACCAGAAGAGCTGTTTGAAATTTCGTATATAGATGAAAAATGGAGAGAGCGTGATAAGACTCAGAATGGCGAGACTTAATCCTTCAGTAACCCTAGAACTCTTTTCTATGTCAGAGATGCCTTGACTATTTTCGACAACAAGATCGGTATGCATAGCGAATTAGAATATTAAAGATAGCGGATAGTCTCTAGTTTTTCAATCGATAACAGTGAGACCGACATTGATAACCCGTTGCTGCAACTAAGTCTCTAAGGCATCTCTTACCTTTACTGCTAGCTCAGGCTAAGCTTGGCTATTGTAACCCAGGTAGTTGGATTTCCAAAAAATTCGTAGTTATTTTATACAGATCAGCTCTCTAATGAGAAGTTTTATAAAAATGGGGGGCTAGCTTAAAAATTCCTCAATTTCACGCACCTCTGGCTCACGACAATCAAACATCTGGTAAAATGAAACCGCCTGACTAAGTCCAAAACATGAGACCTTAACCGACGAAAAGAAATAGCGTAAAACTTGATCTATCTCTGCACTTGTATTGACATGCTCATGTTTCATAATGACTTGGTAATCAAGGCCATACTTAATGCGAAATTCGAGCCCCGTCACTAATCGCGTTCCAAGCTCCCACATGATAGTGCCTTCACTTGGGATAGCAGCCCTAAAGGCTCCTCCTGGCTTTAAGAGCTTGGCAGCCAACGCTACAAGCTTTGGCAGGTCTACAACATGCTCAAGCACCGCAACTGATATTATACGATCATAACTATTTGAGCCGTCGAGATCCTCAATTGATTTGAATCTAGAACCTATTCGTTTATTTAAGCTTTCAGGTGCCAATGCAAAAAAAGAGTCGCTTGGCTCGATAACATCGTAAATCGCTGAAGGCGTTTCGTAGAATAGGTGGTTTAATGTACCAGCACCCACTTCAAGGGTTTTAAGTTTCGAAGCATCTAAGTGCTCCAAATCGCATGCAACCTGCCTATGCATCCAAGACTCCATTAACTTTGATAGACTGGTTGCAGTCGTAGCAGCCCTTCTATTAAGAATCATTACCTCTTGATGGAGATCTTTATAAGGACGGGGCAATTCCGACCTTATTTTGGGAAACTGCTCGAATATCCTACTGCGGCTCAATCAACCCTCTCCAACTGGACAGCTGTATACATCCCACTCCTTTTTCCAAGAACCTTAGAGAACAGTTTGTCAATAAATAATAAGAGAGGGGAATAAAGTTTCTTAAGCCTATGTGGCACCCTAAATACCATAGAGTTAAATACTAAAAGATAGGCAGGCCCACCCAGAAATGCAACTCTCTTTACTCTAAAGCGACTCTGGTTACTAGAAAAGAGTAAATCAAGATTTAAGGGTGCCTCATTACTTTCAAAAATTCGATCAGATCTATACCAAAGCGCTCTGGCCCAATCAAAAATGGAGCCGACATAAGGCTCAGCAAAGCACAAGATGCCTCTCGGCTTGAGCATACGATAAAGCTCCAAAAGGGCCTGATCAACATTTGGTTGTAAATGGTGTAATCCACCAACAATGACAACATAATCGAAACTTCCACCATCTAATGGTATATTCAGGACTGAGGTACAGATAGCACTCGCCTGTGGCCAACGTGATTTAAAAGACTTTATTGCCTCTGCTGAGATATCTAAGCCAACCACAGTAGCCCCCTGCTCAAGAAGAAACCGTGTGCTTTGGCCACTTCCTGACATGGCTTCTAAAACTCTCTTATTCCTAAATTCAATGTTATGAAAAAGTTCCGGGTATAAAATCTCATTACGGTATACGGTGCTATATTTATCCGCATAGTGCAGATCGTACTGATCTATGATCTTGTCATAGTGGTCTTGTTGAAGCTTTTCCTCTAGATTCGTCATCGAATTTCCAACGAATTATTCAGTTTAAATACTATCGCTTCATCCGCCTCATTTTGCAATGCTACCTGTTGGGTGTATTTACTGCCAATTACCTCACGCAAAAAATCTAGCCCATGCACAGCATCTAAATCTGTATTATGCGTAACTGTCCCGCAGTCATTACAGCCTGATAAATAGCAATGAGGTTTTAATTTATACATAATTATCATCTCGGGAGGTGCTGTTACTATGCCGTCCTTAAACTCCTTTAACATTTCAGGGGCAATCCCTTGCTTTGAGTAATCTCTCTCTCCAAAGTTAGCTCCAATAACAGAGATAAGAGAGACATCCCTAAACCAGCTAACACGCTCGCTCTCAAGATATATCCTAGGAGCATATCCACCCCATACTAGTATCTTAGCCTTAGGGACTGTATTCTCCTTAATAAACTTAGCTAATTCGGGTATGACAGATGGTTTTGGTAGCCTCCATATGCCCGATCCACCCGTATAATAAAATGGTTTGACTATTGAGAGAAGGGAGAGGAAAACTACGCCGAAAAAAAAGACTTTAAAATCCCTGCTGTGTATTTTAGAGAGATAGTAGAAACCGCTGGCAGTCGAAATAATGAAGATGTAGGAAAAATATAGGAGATAATTTGGGAACTCTCTCCCTCCAATCATTACTAACAAAGTCCCAATTATCAGTCCAATCAAAAGGTTTAGCCTAACTACAAGTCTCGTTTCATGCTTCAATGTAATAAAGAGCCCAATTAAGGCTGGAAATACAAAGGTCCACTCCCTCAAAAATCCACTAATAATTAATCGAACTGGTGCATAGAGGACCAACTCCTCCATGCCGCGATTCCTAAAGAATAATGGAAAATCTAGAATTTGAAACTTAAGCTCCGCAAGTGCGCCATTCCAGCACAGATACCCCAGGAAAATAAATGGCAACAAGACAAAGGCTGAAAACATCTGTATAAGAATCTTAGGCCGTTTGAAGTGAGGATTGAGCAAAGGTGGCAGCAGTAGAAAAATGGAGAAAAATAGTTGGCGCTGATCTCCTATTAGCAGGTAACCGGCGAGGAAACATGCAGCAAGAAGACAGGTTCGATTACTCAAAAGGACTGCCAAATTAACTAACGTTAACAATACAACGTATAGTGGTAGATAATAATTCTGTGTATTAAACGTTACCCCTTCCCATCCTACTAACCACCCTGCCGTAATCGTTATAAAAAATCCAAACCATGCGGTTTTACGATCGTAAAGATATGCCAAAAATAGAAAAATCGAGAGTCCATATACGTACTGCAGCAGTACAGCCAATATTTTTAGATTGAAAGATGTTAATGGTATAAAAATATCTATTAGATAAAATGGGTATAAATAACCAAGTATATGATGACAAAATATATCTCGGTGTGGAACATAGCCATGGCCTAGGAGTTTTGCCTGATAGACAGTTTGTTGAACATCTGCACTAAGATATGCGCACTGTAACCAGGGTAATAAACCTAAGATGTTCAAGATAAAAAATATGACCAGTAGTAACACCTCCCATTCATGCAAAGGCATTACTCTAGTATTAGTTCCTTCCTTAATGACCATCTCTATTTTTGGCCAAAATAAAATACGCTATGTACCCAAGGATTACTACCCCTCTATATTAGAGTCAAAGTAATGGCGACAACCGAAACTTTAGGTACTCTCAGGATTCTTGTGCAAAACTGCCAACTCTCACCAAAGAATAGTAGAATATTCAAATGATTGCATCTTAACTCTCTCTTATGGTATAATTATCTCAGTTGACTGAGATAATTTAGGTACTCGATTGAGATAAAGTGAAAATGCAATTTAAACGTAATATTTTCAATATGTTACTTAAGCGAATTAATTCGCCTAATCACTTTATTCAGGTTCTTTCGGGACCTAGACAGGTTGGTAAAACGGAGTTGGTTAACCAGATAGCACTGGAGGTAAAATTCCAAACTATCTACGCAAGCGCCGATGACCCGACCTTACAAAGCTTGGCTTGGTTAGAGCAGCAATGGGAAAGAGCGCGCGCACTCATTGATGGCGGAGAAGCAGAGGCGTTACTTATATTAGACGAAGTTCAAAAAATCGAGGAATGGTCGAGTGTTGTAAAAAAATTATGGGATGAGGACAAACGAAAGAAAAGAGAGCTAAAGGTTATCTTGCTTGGCTCCGCACCATTACAAATTCAGAGCGGTCTTAGTGAAAGTTTGGCCGGTAGGTTTGAAGTGGTAAGAGCAACTCACTGGTCACTGCCTGAGATGGAAACGGCTTTTAAAATTACTCCCGAGCAATACATATTTTTTGGCGGGTACCCTGCATCAGCCGCACTTCTTGATGATGAACTACGATGGCGATCATATATCAGAGAGTCACTTATTGAAACCACAATCTCTCGAGACATACTTTTACTCTCAAAGATCGAGAAGCCCGCACTTTTACGGCGCCTTTTCCAGTTGGGTTGTGAATATTCAGGTAAGATTTTATCTTATCAAAAAATGATTGGCCAATTGCAAGATACCGGGAATACCACGACGATTGCAAACTATTTACAGTTACTAGAAAATGCCGGCCTACTTGCCGGACTAGAAAAATTTTCCGGAGAAAAAGTTCGTCAAAGAAGCTCCAGTCCAAAATTTCAGGTTTTAAATAACGCTCTGATGACATCCGACCTAAACGATGACTTTGCCGAAGCAAAAGCAAATCCTGAGCTTTGGGGACACTTAGTAGAGTCGGCGATCGGCGCATACATATACAATGCCGGCTTTATCAACCAGTTTGAAACATTTTATTGGCGAGAGGGTAACTATGAAGTCGACTTTGTCCTTGTAAGACGCGGGAAAATAGTTGCCATTGAAGTTAAGAGTGGTAAAAAGCGAGAATCGCTTCCGGGTATCTCCGAGTTTTCAAAACATTACAAGAATGCTAGACTCCTCCTTGTCGGCAAAGGCGGAATTCCGGTTGAGGAGTTCCTGCGATTGGATTTAATGACATTATTTTAGATACAGAGGAGGCATACAGTAGCACGACCATTTAATTTCCAAAACCACCAATGCCCTACAGCCCAATCCGCTACATACTCAAATCCTCAACTCTCCTCTTCTGCCTGGCATTCTTCTTTCCGCTCAGTTTTTATAACTCCGCTGGCTCAGGATTGGATCCATCTTGGCAGATCGCTATTGGGTGGGCGTATGAACGCGGGTTAATTTTCGGGAGGGAGTTTTTATTCACTTATGGACCGTTCGGATTTATAAGTACAAGACTTCCCTTTACCTGGTCGCATGCTTACCTGGTAACACATGACCTGCTCTTAGTATTAAATGCCGCTTTTATACTGATCTACTGCTTAAGGCGCCTAAAATCCCCCTACTCCATACTTTTTCTTATCGGTGCCGTCATGGTAAGCGGGCACTCCCTCTTCTCACATGACCTTGTAATTCTCTGGACTATTATAATGCTATTTTACATATTTGCATTTTTTGAATCGGGCACTCTTGCCTATCTCTTGATATCAGCCCTGATCTCACTGGGAACGCTCTACATGAAAGTAAATCTAGGTTTATTAGGCATATTCTTTAATTTTATTGTATACGGGCATCTGATCTTTTTTCAAAAGAGAACGTTATTAGGAGTGAAGTTAATCATTAGTTATCTGTTATTAATATTTATTTCAACACTTATGCTCCCGGTCGATTTAACAGGATACCTAACCGGCGCGGTTAAACTTGCCAGTGGATACAACGAAGCGATGTACCTTTATGAGGAACGCTTTGGTACCTATATATACTATGTCATTTTCATCTTAACGTCCTTTCTTTTGGTACAGACATACCATCTCCGTACACTACTAAGCTCCACTACTGAGCTACTCAAAGTGGGAAGCACCTCCTTACTTTGGTTTCTAATCTACAAACAAAGCTTTGTTCGTGCCGATGGACATGTCGAGGTATTTTTTCATTTCACCCCGCTTCTACTAGGACTTCTTTGGATCTTTACGCCGCAACAACGGCGACTTACTAATGGCATCAGCTGTTGGTGCGCTCTAGGCATATCTATCTTTCTATTCAGTGATGTATTTAACCAAAATTATATAAAATTTAGATTAGACCTTCCTACCGCCTATCTGCATGCAGCGGTAGATAGGGTGCCCAAAGATACTAGTTTACAGGTGCGACCTCCCGGAGCTGAGCTACCAGCAAACTTTATTGAACATATCGCACAAAATAGTATCGATATAATCCCCTGGAATGTAGCCTACGCTTACTACAATAAACTTAACTACTCACCACGCCCGGTAATGCAATCATATGCTGTTTTTAACTCCTACCTTGATCGGATAAATGCCGGTAAATTTGAGGACTCAGACGCACCTCAACGCGTCTTATTCTCTACCTACAGCGCAGATTACCGTTACGGATTTTTTGATGAGAGCAGAACCAAGCTTGCGTTGCTTAAGTACTACAGCCCTATACTTTCAAATCCTCAAGAACTATTATTAGAACGAAAAATCAACCGTAAATTAATTACCGAAGATGGTCCGCTCTTAGATGCAAAATTAGGCTCAAAGCTTTCTATCCCGCTAGACAATAATGCCCTTCTATTTGCAGAGTTTAAGATTAATTATTCCTTACTAGGTAAACTACTTTCAATCTTATACCGCCCACCCAGCCTTAACATTAATTTACACTTTAAGGATGGCTCCTGGAAGAGTTTTCGGGCTGTACGTCCGATCCTTGAAGGTGGAGTAATAATAAATAAGTATGTTAATTCTATTAAACATGCGGAGAGGTTTTTTAATGGGAACCTGAAAAAACTTAGAGATATCAGATCCATCTCTTTCTCTTCAGACAAGGACTGGGGATTCAACTCTCAATACCAGATAAAACTAAGCAGGATAACTATTTCTGATTAAAAAACCCGCGAGTTTAAAAGGCCAACCTAATATTATCAATGAGCCGTACTCCATCTACTTCAGCAGCTATCAAGAGCCTCCCAGCTTCACTTAAGGAGGCAAGCTTTGCTAAATTCTTTTCACTTACAACCTCGAGATAGTCAACCTTGATCATCGGAAATAAAGCAAGGTGCTTGATACCAAGAGATTGCAACTTAGTACAATCACTCTCCCCCTTTCTAGCCGCCTCTTCTATCAAGAAGAGGGCATGTGAAAGCTCGCATGCCACCTTGCGAGCTGCTGCTGATAGCCTCACATTACGTGAGCTCATCGCTAAACCACCTTCTTCTCTCAGTACCGGACCACGTATAATTTTAATATTAAACTTAAGGTCCTGAACCAGTTTTTCAATGATAAGCAGTTGCTGAAAATCTTTCTCACCAAAAACAGCTAGATTGGGTTGTACGAGATTAAACAGTATTGAAACAACAGTACTCACCCCTCGAAAATGTCCGGGGCGTGAGGCGCCTTCATGCAGCGATGGCAAATTATCCAGCCCTACCCAACTCTCAAAATCCACGCCGTAGATCTCCTCTACTTTCGGGATAAAGACAGCATCAATCTTAGACTTTTCTAGAAGCTCTAGGTCTCTGGGAATATCTGTCGTATATTTAAGATAGTCCTCGTGGTTATTAAATTGCGCTGGGTTAACAAATATAGAGGCTATAGCATAGTCAGCCTCCTTACGCGCCAAAGCCATCAAACTAAGGTGCCCAGCGTGCAGACTTCCCATAGTAGGCACAAATCCGATACTGCGACCGGATAATTTTACACTGTGTATCTCGGCTCTTAGCCTAGAAATACTATCAAGCACCACCAATTTCTGCATACAGTTGCCAAACTGTCGTTTTATAACTAATATATCCCGTTATGAACTTCTACCGAAAATTACTGCTACTTTCAACCTTAGCCGTATTAGTATTTGGTTGCTCTGGAAAGAGCAAAAACAAGGCCGATAACGGACTTTCTGAGATACCATCCTCCGAAACCAGGGTAGACACCGACCTGCCTGAAGCTGAGATCCTGGCATTGGGAAAAAAATTATACACAGCAGGTCTTTATTCTAGCGCGATTGAATATTTTGAAAGTCTACGCTCTAACTTTCCTTTAAGCCCATATATTGAATTTGCAGAGATAAAGATTGCAGATGCACACTTTGAAAGCGGACAGCACGAGATAGCCTCCACAAAGTATGATGAGTTTGTAAAAAATCACCCCTCCTCCTCAGCTGTACCATACATGATCTTACAGTCTGGACGAGCCTTTGCGCTTGTTAATACCGGGATCGGAAGAGACAGCACCCCGCTTGAAAAATCCAAAGCTGCATATGAGAAGCTCCTCTCAGAGCATCCTAATTCCATATATCGTAATATAGCTCAGGATAACCTAAACGACACCCTTTCTCGTTTGGCTGCACATGAACAGTTTGTAACTACATTCTATGAGAAACAGGATAAAATTAAAGCTGTTGAAAGTAGAAAGGCAGAATACGCTGCTATATGGGAACCTATTCTGAATAAATCTTCAGTAGTGAATAACAACGCCTCCTCAACCCCTGAGACCCCGACTGTGTTAGCATTGAATATGCCTAGGGATGCCATAGAGAATCAGGATGCCAGTGTTGCGCATGCTAGCTTAGCTCCAGCAATGCTTGTTAATAGCAATGAAATCAAACTAAAGATAACGGACTCTATAATTAATGTTGAGTGTTCTGAACAGAGCCCAGCTAATCTTACTATATTGCTTCGCAAGATGACTCCTGAGATTGCAAAGCTGGACGGACAGAGCATCTCTTCAGTCAGTGGTCAGCTAACCTTCAATCTCAACACAGCGCTGGATCCTCGTGAACTCAACTGTTTTGGTAAATCAGATCTTATTATTAGAAATAGTGGAGAGCTGACACTTGCATCAAACCGTAGCGCCACAGCTATGGTTCTTAGTAATCCAGAGAGGTTGATGTTGATTTTGGAGTAAGCCGGCTAGAAAAAATAGCTACTCTTCGACGGATGAGATAATTGGCGATATATAGCAATTCTTTCTATTTCCCGTGTAGATGCACGTGCACGTCCAGTTCTTTAAGCCTTTTTTACCCAACTTCAACAAGCCCTGTTTGTCGATAACTCCCCAATTGCGGCCTGACCCATCACACTGCTACAATCATATGATGGCAGTCTCATTTGCACGCAGATCATCATACCTAAGTCTCAATCTTCTCTTAAGAAGAAACTCTATTAACAAATTTGTTTTAGTCTTCAAAATACTGTTCATCTCTGCAATGATAGCGGCTCTCCTATTTGCCGTAAACGAGGTAGTTTCAACAGTACTAACATCCCCCTTACCCTCTCTGCCAACAGCAATATTACATCCTGCCGAGGTAGAAAATACCGAGAAGAAAGCTGAATTGAGAGATTACAGCATCATTGCTAAGCGTAATATTTTTGGTGCTTCGGATATCAAACCTACACCAAAACCTGAGGTTAATGTTGCTAAAATTCCATACACACTCATAGGAACATTTGTCTCCCCAGGTTCGACCTCAAGTGCAATTCTTGAAAATAGCAAGAACCAGGAGCAGGATGTTTTTGGAGTAAACGAAGCGGTTTTTGGTGAAGGCAGAATCGTTGCAATAAAGCCAGATAGTATTGACCTAGAATGGGGAGGCAGCGTCCAAACCCTAAAACTCTCAGACTTAGAGAGCAGCTCTGATACTACTGAATTTAAGGAAGGCGTGGCTACCATAGGATCTAACGAATACCTAGTTGAAGAGAGAGAACTCGACAAAGCGCTGGAAAATCTCCCTCTTTTGCTAACCCAGGCAAGAGCAGTACCATACTTTAAGGATGGTCAGTCTGTCGGACTCAGACTTTTTGCTATCCGCAGCGATAGTCTTTTTTCCAAAATTGGGCTGATGAATGGAGATATTTTAAAGAGTATAAACGGTAGTAGCCTTGGTGATCTAACCCAAGCCATTAAGCTATTCGAGAGACTAAAACAGGAGCGCTCTATCAATCTCGTATTAGAGCGGAATAGAGAGGAGAAGAACTTTAAGTACCAGATTAAATGAGGTTTCTTAGGTGAATATTATTAGATCGTTACGATGGTTAGTTGTATCATTGATCTTGTGCTACGCCTCTACGCTGTCAGCTCAAGCGCCTGCAGTTAACCCGACCGTCGCTGCACTCGAGAAGGACGCTGGCACTGAGATACATGTCAAAAATGCTGACATCTCCGCTGTAATTAAGATCTTCAGCAAAAAAACGAAGCGAAATTATATTTTAGATGAAAGAGTAAAAGGCAAGGTGACGATCTACCTGCCTGGCAAAATTATCTCGGAAGAAGCTGTTCGAATTCTAGATGCTGTGCTCGCCCTAAAGGGATTTACCACTGTTCCAATAGGTGAAAATCTTTGGAAGATTATACCGGGAAAAGAAGCCAGACAATCTACCATACCTACACGCACTGACGATAAGCATAGGGAGCTAATTACAGCGGCTATGGTTACACGCCTCGTGCATTTAAAGTATGTGGGTGCCGATGACGTACAACAGATTGCATCGCAGTTAATATCCGGAGATGGGATGGTAAACGCATATACCGGCACTAACTCACTTATTCTGATCGACGCAGAGGACAACATTGAACGTATCATTAAAATTATAAATACCTTAGATGTTCCTTTCAGCAATCAGGAGATGACACTTATTCCGATCCATTTTGCCGATGCTCTCGATTTAGCAGATAAATTGAATCAGATACTAGGTGATGACAAAGATGATAAAAATGATAAGAAGGCAGATAGTCCGCTTGAGCTGATAAGAGCTCGACTTAGAGAGAGTGCGTCCGAAGCCGGTGGGACAAAACGAGACAACGGCTCTTCAAGCGTAACAAGCAACTCCAATAGCGGCACTACCATATCAGCTCGTTCGAGATCGCCAAAAATATTGGCGGACGAGCGTACTAACTCTATAATAGTTGTTGCTGATGAAGATACGACTAATAGGATACGTGCCCTTGTATCAGAATTGGACAGCAAGGTTGATCTTTCAGGATTTAGTTTTCATGTCTATCGATGCCAACACGCCAACGCCGAGGAGTTAGCCTCAGTATTATCAGGCCTAAGTGGGGGAGGTGGCAGTGGAAGCAGTACCGGAAGTGCGGGCGCAAACTCTCCATTCTCTAACGCGAATGACAGCGAAAGCACATTTGGCAATAGCCGCTCTGCAAACCGTAGCACACTAGGCGGCTCTGGGAATAGTCGCAACAACTCTAAATCGCGTGGATTAGGGCAGTCACGCCTAGAAGGTAAACAGCCTGGTACAGGAGTATCCTCTGTAAGTTTCGGTGAAAATGTATCAATTACAGCCGATCCCGCCACCAATGCACTGATCATAATGGCTAATCAAAGTGATTACCTAAAGATAAAGGAGCTGCTTGAAAGTTTAGATGTAAAACGGAGACAGGTCTTGGTTGAAGCAATGCTATTAGAGGTAGGAGTTGACGACGCACAAGATTTAGGCGTTGATTTTCTTGGATCAGCCGGGGGCTCGGATGGTGGAATACTTGCTACTGATGGGTTCAATAACCTCGCAGAAGTATTGGCAAACCCAAGCAGTCTCTCCTCGGTTTCCGTGGCAGCAGCTAGCGCGGGCTCACTTCAGCT
>CAZKXU010000044.1:0-26440 GCA_964556665.1 uncultured Bdellovibrionales bacterium
AAGTTTACTCATTAGGTTCAAAATGGCTCGCATCGCAGTTGCAATACCCTGCTTTAATGTCAAGGAGAAGATTCTTGCAGTAATTGCCTCAATTGGGAAGGAGGTAGAGGCAATTTATGTGGTTGATGACCTCTGTCCAGAGCAATCCGGCAAACATGTGCAAGCTTCCGTGAAAGATCCGCGTGTCAAAGTGATTTTTCATAAAGAGAACTTAGGTGTGGGTGGAGCAACTATGACTGGGTTTAGTGCCGCTGCACAGGATGGTTTTGATATTTTGGTTAAGGTTGATGGTGATGGACAGATTAATCCTACGCTAATTCCCCAGATCGTAACTCCATTGATAAATGGTAGCGCTGATTATAGTAAAGGTAACCGTTTTTATAACTTTGAATCACTACGAGGTATGCCTGCTGTCAGACTTTTTGGGAATAGCGTGCTCTCTTTTGTTAGTAAAGCAACGACTGGGTACTGGAACATTATGGATCCAACTAACGGCTTTGTAGCTATTCAAGCCAACATTTTCAAACTATTGCCTCTTCATAAGATTGAAAAGCAGTATTTATTCGAAAGTGACATGCTCTTTCGCTTAAATTTAATTCGAGCTGTTGTGTCTGAGATGCCAATGGATTCTGTTTATGAAGATGAGCGTAGCAATCTTAAAATTGGCGAGGCAGCCCTGCGCTTCCCAATAAAGTATTGTGTACGATTCTTTAAACGAATTATCTATAATTATTTTTTAAGAGATTTTAATGTTTGTTCTATAGAAATAATTTTTGGAATTTTATTGCTCACAGGAGGCGTAAGTTTCGGTACGCTACACTGGATTAAGGGTTATTTGAGCCAGCAATTAAATTCTACTGGAACAGTAATGCTAGCGGCATTGCCTACGATCATGGGATTTCAATTGCTATTAGCAGCTTTGCACTTCGACGTTACTAATGTTCCAAAAAATCCACTTCATCAAGCTTTTAAAAAACCTAATGAATCCATCTCATAATCTAGATTCTGTAGAAAGGAGAGCCTGCGCTGTTTGTGGTAAAGAGCTACAAAGAATAGTACCAAAATGGTTGTGGCGATGTAATTTCTGTAAATTTCATGCCTCAGATCTTTGGAATGATGAGGTATGGGAGAAAAAAGAGAGCAAACTAAATGAAGATTATCGAGTCGATGCTATCAAGAAATTACGTTATGATAATGCGCGCATGATTCTTACTAAGATCAATTCGATACAAGCCCTGGCTACTAGTCACCTCTGTGATATAGGTACTGCCTACGGATGGTTTTTAGATGTTGTAGAGGAATTTGGTGGAAAAGGGTTAGGCATTGAGCCTGAAGCAGCAATTGCTGATGCAGCTCGACTTAGAGGGAAAGAGATTATTACAGGGACTTTTCCTGAGAGCCTTGGTAAGGATGTAAAATTTGAGATCATTACTCTAAACGATGTCTTAGAGCATATGCCAGATGTTGAGAGTTGCATAAAAGCCTGTGCGAATCATTTAAAACCGGGAGGCCTGCTTTCCATAGTATTACCATCGAGTAACGGTTTTTTTTATAAGTTAGGAATGTTGCTCTCTAAACTAGGTATAGAAGCACCATTAGATAGGTTATGGCAAAAAAACTTTCATAGTCCTCACCTCAGTTACTTTAATGATCAAAATCTGGAAACATTATTAAGTCGGAACGGTTTTCACTTGGAGAGTAAACTTACTCTTCCGACAGTTACACTTAAAGGCTTATGGAATAGAGTGCGTATGGACAACACCAATTCGCTAGCATTAGCAGTGCTTTATTGGTGTGGCATAGTAGTAATTTCTCCACTATTTCGGTTTCTACCTGCGGATATAATCTTTCACATATATAAATTAGATTGAGGATATCTTACCTATCTCCACTCTTGCTGTTTATCATTTATCAGCAGGATCATGACGCTACATAAGCCAAGTCCGTAAAGAATATAGCTCCAACCAGGTACCCAAAATTTTATCGCAAGTGCTAGTACGGAAAAATTACTAACAAAAATAAAAAAATATAAAACCTTTCCGCGCATCAAGCCCAAATGTTTATGATTATTAAGAATATAATCAGCAGCTACAAACAATAATGGCATGCATAGTATATAATCGTGTCCCCAGGCATACGGCGCTAAAATTAGTGAGAATGGTAATACATATGTTAATGCCTGTTTTAAATTATATACTTTAAAATATAGAGAGGCTAGAAGGGTCCCAGCAGCTGCTAAGAATGGAAGCACCATCATGGTAAATGCTGGCCACTCTCCTTCTAAATACCAATTCAGTAAATTTGGTAGAGTTGCATTGACAAACGAAAGCGGTTTGTCCACCTCTAAAAGTGCATAGAACATCGAAAAAATCTTTGGTTCAAGAAGGAGTAACACACAACTCCCAGCAATTATTGATAAGATAAAGCCAAATATTATCAAGAAGTTTTTTTTAAGCAGAGACCAGGCCAGGAGTACGGCAAAGAAAGGGCCAAAAAGATGTGGCTTCATCAGTAGGGGGTAAAAGCAGGCACCTGCTAATAAATATTTCTGATGTTCGAAGAATAGAAAAAAACTAAGAATCGCAACTAACATTATCCATGAGGCTGAGCCCATTGTAATTCCATGGTAGAAAATACCAAATGGGATCGTGACTAAGAGCAGTAAGACAGTGTGCCAATTAATACTGTGAGCGGGCTGAGGTCGAATAAATAATTTTTGACAGGTTAAACATGCCCAACTAAAGCCGAGTAGACTTAAAATAAAAAAAAGCCTCTTTGCAACTGCTAGGGAGAAAAACCCAAATGGGAAAAAAATGACAAATGGAAATGGCAGCCAATAAAATCCAGGGTTAACAGAGTTCGGATCAGGGATTAAGTCAGGTGGTGAATCGATAAGAAAAGAAGCATAGTGCGGCAATTCGTACGGATTGCCTCCTTGTACTAAAAGCTGAGAGGCTTTCCAAATTCGACTAAAATCAAAAAATTGAAACGGCTCTAAAACAAGGACAAGAAGTATTGAGAGGAGTGCTATCGTCAGAATAAAAACTGATCGCATGTAGTTAGTATGACTTAATAACAGTGAGCCAGGATAGATCACTTTTTAAACTGAGAGTAGAAATAGTGTAAAATACCCACTTAGTGAGAAAATAGTAGGTAGTAGGAGATTTCGAAGGATGGGGCGATGGGCCCTTTTTATCTATCTTTGCGTTCCCTCATAAGCTTCTTTGAGGTCGTCCATTTTTTAAAGACGCCTAATCCAATGAGTAATTAATATAAAAATGTGCTGCAAGATTAAAAATGGATTATACCATATTGGAGTATGTAAGAGCAGCTAATACTGTTAAGCTCTACTCTTCGAATAATGCTTTTTCCCTCTGCCACCTAGCTACTCTAATCTCCTCGGCGCTAAGAGGGCTATCCGGATACCGTGTAGCCAAATAATGCTTTACCGCAGACATTTCCTCCCTAGAAAGCCGGCCGGTAACATTATCTATTCTTTCGTTAGGGGCACGCTCCTTAAACTTCGACAGCCCTAACTCCTGTGAACTTACTAAGGCCGGTACTGGCGGTCTAAGCGCAACCTTTCCCTCTAGAATTCGCTTGCCCAAGTCATAGGCGATAGCCAGCCTACGCTTTTTCATCGCAGGCGATTCTCCGATCGGAGCTCCGCGAGGTCCACTACCACCACTATTACCACCACCTGCTGAACATCCTCGTCCAGCGTAAGATTCGGAAGGTGTTGCCAGTAAAGCAAGCAAGAATAAGCAGGTAACTATAAATCTAGTTTTCATATGGTGTTGACCCCCGTTAGTGGAGAGATACACAGGCAAAAAGCGGGCCATGTTTGGAGATGGCCCTAGCGAGTACAGTACCATGGTCGCTGCTTCTGGTACACGACAACTAAAGAGTAATAACTGTAGGGGGCTACTTTTCAATAACTATTAAGATTCGAGCTGTCAGTAGGTTACAATGTAACTTATTGATATTTCGTTTATTAATAGTTTTCGACTAAGTGGCACCCCTACAACAGTTTTGACTAACCCCGTGAAGCAACTACGACTTCGATATTCGAAAAATATATGGCACACTCGCTTGATACGCTTCATAAGCTTTCCCATAAAAGGTCAACATACGACGCTCCTTCAGTAATGGCCCTAGTAGGCAATACATAGACCACGGTATTGATATCACCAAGCGATCCAGTGTCCAAATAGGTGATGTAAGTAATGTTAGCATAAATGCAAGATAGATCGGCTGTCGACAAACTGCACATAACCCTTCTCTTGAAAAATCCCGATATTTTGGCCTTTGATTACGGAATACTGAAATCCATCCAAGATAGCCTAACTGAATTTCAGGATTAGAATCTAAAATTGCTTTTATGAGCAGCAACCATGAGATTACGAATGCAATATTAAATAGACCTCCTGTTACACCTTCAAAGTTAATTAGTACTATAGAGGTTGCATTCCATAAAAGGAAAAATAGAATTAGCTGCAAAGAGGCGAACAATGTATATAAGGTAGTTACTATATCTCTTCCAATGTCAGGAATAAATCTGGCTAACAACTTGCGCCCAGGAGCAGATAAGAAAAAAGAATGTAATAGAGGGAATTGTACTACTAAAATTGCATTAACTATTAATCTAGCATTTCCATACAAATGGCCGAAGGTAAAAGCCATACCAGTGTAAAAATTGACTACCATCAGGCAAACTGCAATCACGAAAAGAGTGTGATTTAATATACCTATAAGAAGAGCGAAGATCTGTTGTCGTTTAAGCATCTCATCTGAGGATACAGATACTCATAATACTGCACAACTTTGACATTTATATGTTGAGTACTTTACTCATGTATTATTGAGACAATTTCTTTTACTAATAATGAATATTAGTTAAACTAATCCGTCGAACGTGGAAAGTTTTAAGGTTCTATTTTTTTAGTTAATTCTGTTATGCATATCTCAATATTATTTTCCTCTCTGCTCTTATTCCCGCTCACTACATACGCTGCTCCCGTTTGGATGACACCTACTCAGTTAAATGACTCCAACACAAAAATAGAATTTGTACTTGATTCAACCTGGCATAAAATACATGGCGCTACGGCTGGAGTTAGTGGCAAAGTTTGGCTTGCTAAAGAAGATGATCCGATGAGTATAAATACTGAAATTACCCTGCCTGTAAACCTCTTTCGCACAGGCAATAGCAGTCGTGACAAGCGTATGCGTGAGGTTATGGCAGAGGATCGTTTCAATACTGTTATTGTTAGGTCAAACAAGCTTGAAAGCAACTGTACACCTGAGAAAGTATCCAACTCCACCTCATGTGACGGTTTTATGTTTGCAACTTTAAGGATTCGTGAGATTGAAGGAAATATTAAGCTTCCATACACAATTAAACTTCAGAGTAATGGATATGAAGTTCAAGGTCAGTATACTTTTCAATGGGCTGATTTTGGGATTGAAGATCCATCAATTCTTATAGCCCGTCTTGATAAAGATGTGACTATTAATTTTACTACAATACTTCCAATTAAATATTAAATAATAAATGGGTTACATTCAGAGTGTTACTACAGCGTTGCCAAGATTTTCATATAGCAAAGATGACCTATTTAAAGTAGGAGAATTTTGGCTAGCCAATCGTCCTGAAGATTTAAAACTATTTACACGGTTTATTCAAAGCTCACAAATTGATAAACGTTACTTTGCTGTTCCAATAGAGGAGATCTTAACCTTAAATGGAATGAGTCAACGTGCAGCTACTTTTCAACAAGAAGGAGTGGTATTAGGTCGCACAGCCTTAGAAGGTGCATTAAAATATGACTTATCAGAAGCAGCCGAGGTTAAGAACCTGATTTTTACCTCTTGTACGGTACCCTCTATCCCCGCAATCGATGTTGAAATTGCAAAGCTCTCCTCACTATCACCTTATACAAATAGAATCCCGATCTACCAACATGGCTGTGCTGGTGGAGCTGCAGGCCTAGCACTTGCCTCAAAACTTTCGCAAAACAACCAACTGACAGCCTTATTAGCGGTTGAGCTTTGCTCTCTAATTTATCAAAAGGAGGATTTTGAGCGAGGCAGTCTAGTAGGCTCAGCAATCTTTGGCGATGGGGCTGCTTGTGTACTACTTGACTCACGCCCCTCTGCATTGCGAATTGTAGCAAGTCAATCATTCTTACTCCCTAACTCCCGCGATCTGATGGGATATAATATCGAAGATGATGGTCCACATCTTAGATTAAATCGTGAGCTTCCAAATGAGCTAGCTACCCTTGCACCTAAACTTGTTAATACATTTTTGTCTAAATATTCCTTAACGTCAGCTCAGATAGCTTGGTGGCTGATTCACCCAGGTGGTTCAAAAATACTGGGCACCTTAACAGATCTCTTCAAATTAAACCCTCAGCAACTGCATTGGTCATGGGAGATCTTACGTCGTTACGGTAACATGTCCTCAGCTGCTATTTTATTTGTATTAGAGGCATTTATGCGTGACAAGCCTTGGAAAAAGGGGGAGCGCTCCCTAATGATAGGAATTGGACCTGGGCTAACTGTAGAGTTATTACTACTTGAGTCAACATAACTCATTATGCTTTTTAGAATTTTATTAATCTTTGTTATTGCTCAACGCCTTAGTGAGCTAGTCATCTCCAGACAAAATCGCATAAAGATGCGATCACAGGGATTTACTCAATTTGAGAGTAATAAAAACCTATCTATAATGATTACTCTACATATCGGCTGGTTTATTAGTATGCTTCTTGAAAGTTTTTATTACGCTAAATCAGATCAATTAATAGCAATAATTTCATTAATACTTTTTTTAATGGCACAACTGCTACGTTTTTGGGTCTTAAAAACTTTAGGCACACAATGGAATATTACAGTTATGTCTCCTCAAAGTAAGTCCAGCTCATCTTCTATTGTCACAACTGGACCGTATAGATATATCAAACACCCAAACTACCTTGCCATTATACTTGAATTTGCAACCCTACCGTTAGTAGGAGGCGCAATCTATACTGCTATAATATTTTCTATACTAAACGGAATTGTGTTATATAAAAGAATTTTGGTTGAGGAGGCTGCGCTCTCTCAACGTGATGGATATGTATCGCTAATGGCCGGGAAGGCACGTTTAATACCTCGAATACTATAGAAATAGTATGAAGATTGATGTAGCAGTGATAGGTGCAAGCATAAGCGGATCAATTTTAGCTGCCAACTTAGCACAAGCAGGTATTGAGGTTGCATTATTCGATAAATCTAAATTCCCTCGTCGAAAAGCATGTGGCGAAGGAGTCGCTCCTGCTGGGGTACAACTTCTAAGATCACTTGGCATACTAGAACAATTAAAAGCAGATGGAGCTAAGGCGCTCTTTGGTTTTAATATAACTCGTGGTACTCGAGTAGTTACCTTGCCAGTTGCTACCTCAGCATACTTATTGGGAGTAAAGAGGGAAACATTAGATAACCTACTCTATCAGCGTGCCATAAGTAACGGTACTTCAGATCATATTGGCGAGAATGTTATTGAAATAAATCTCAATCCCACACTTTCAACTGTTATAACTAATGCCGGTCATTATCAAGCTAAATATGTTGTGCTGGCAGATGGTCTAAATTCAAAATTGTTATCAAGAGGTAATCATTTAGCGCCCAATTCTCGCTATGGATTCTCAATCCGTGTTAGAACAGATCAACCACCAAAAATCGATTTAGTCAAAATTGTTATCGAAAGTGGATTTGAGATTTACTGCACTGCTGTTGATAAGGATCTATTCAACTTAAGTTTTTTGGGATCGCGGCCCTCTCTTTCTACGATTATAAGAAAAGATAAATTCTTAAATTACCTTCCAAAAATATTCGATCAATTACATACTGGCTATACTATGGAGTGTGCTGCGCTTGGTGCAGGACCCTTTGTTTCTAGCTTAGGACCCCCATATCAGGGAAGCGCCTTATTTGTAGGTGATCGGGCACATTGTTACGACCCAATAGGTGGGCAAGGTATGACGCACGCGATGATCTCTGCACTACTTGGGGCAGAGGCAATTAAAGAGTCACTATTCTATGGAGACTCAGAGGAGGCGTTTAGAAATTATCACAGCAATCTTAGAGATGAGAGTGTTGGATTAAAATACTTTAGTTGGATGTCACAAAAATTAATGACAAGTGCCATACCACAACCTGCATTTAATCTTATAGTCCGCCCTAGCGCATTCAAAATCTTTGACTCATCCTTACGTAGCCTTGGCAGATGCAACTCTGATCTATTATCTTCAAGTAGTTAGTCCTTGTCCTGGCGGACAAGCACTGTTGAGAATGCTAATAAAAAGGACGGTTTTGCAATCTGACACCGGATCTAATCTTAATCGACTCTTTCCAGTAAGTGGTTGAATAGATTCGAATGACTAAAAAATATTGATTAATATGTAGCATCGAATTCCCTCCCTTGGCGACCGTCAGGGAGCCTCACAGTTTCTGTACAGGCCTCTCAGGCGGTGTTTTTGCTAAAAAGGTAGTTCCTGGACAGAAACTAGTTAGATCCATAAGTTGTTGCGATGTGCCAATTGCCAAGGATTATAGCATCTTCGGGTCAGTTAGAGCAGCGCTAGTATTGATATATTAACGAAAGTTTAACCTGTTCTCTACATCTCTCTAGTAAATCAAATTGAGACGTATAAATCTTGTCAGTAAAATCATTGCGCCTTTGGGTAGGTGTTAAGGTTTGACAGAGGTTAACAAAGGAGGGGTAAGTAGATGAATAGGCTTGGCAACGTTCGCTCAACGCTACTTACGTTAGCACCGGCCTTTGCTAGTGGGCAGGTCGGAGCTGAGACTCTATCTGACTTACTGTATGAGCTATATGGATTTCTCTCTGCTAGAGACTTGAGCGCTGAAGTTGAAAGCGAGGATACTGGCCATGCACTTTCACTTGCGCGAACACTTCTGTATGCATCTACAGTAGGATCTCCTATTGATAGAAATGCGACAGCGAAAGAATTAATTAATCTAGTCGGCGGAGGCTAATAGAGGCGGGGGTACGGTCCAAAACCGACCCCCGCCTCAAGCTAATAAGGTTAAATATACTTATCCAAAGGTAAAAACGGTAATGACCATGAGAAGCTTCCTTGGACTCAATGAAGTGAAATCAAGAGTACAGATATCCTCATTGTATCTTTACTAGTAGTTGTTCAATTAACTTAATTGCCTTTTTACGATTTGCAATAAAGTCCGTTGTTGGTTTAAGAACAATTACCTTATTAATCCCCTTTTTGGCCTTATTAATTAAGGTATTAAAGGCTACTGCTCCATCCTTGAAGGTAAGAAAAGTGTTATTTTCCGCTGCAATACCCCCAATCTCAGCTAAAAGAGCTGTGATTTCGGCTTTTAATGCCTTCTGAGTTTTACTTGCCTTTGTTGACTTAAGAGCTTTAAATGCTTTGACTTTAGTTTGTAGTAAGAGCAACCTATTTTTCAACTCCTCTCCACGCAAACAATCAATAACGCCATTAGCATTAAGGTCAGAATCAGCTAGATCACATCCACATACTCCAGGCGCAGTCTTGATCGAACTAAGAGGGCAGCTCTCCTGGCAGTTAAAGACCCCATCAGCATCACTATCTTGATCCAGAACGCCACAGCCGCATACACCAGGCGCGCTCTTGGCAGAATCACTTTCGCAGCTATCGTTACAGTTGGCGATCCCATCAAGATCGCTGTCAAAATCTGAAACATTACAGCCACAAACACCTGGAACAGTTTTTTGATTGTCAAAAGGACAGCTATCAGCACAGTCTGCTAAACCATCTAGATCGGAATCATTGTCTTCAATACCACAACCGCATAAGCCTGGCTCTAATTTACTATTATCATTAGGGCAGTTGTCAGTAAAACGGTGGGGCTCTGAACCAAATACTGCATCGTCTAGTACTGTAATTAATGAATTATTCAGTGAGGATGCTGAAAATAATTCTATAAAATTATTGCTGGCTATGTGTATTGGAAGAGTATTGTTTGAGCTACCATCTGTCCTCCAAAGCTCACGTGGAAAGATGTCTGGTGCAAAATAGTAGTGATTGCCGATAGGTGTTACAAAATTAAAATTAGTATCATCTCCTACTGTAATATCAAGAAGCATAAATGTTCCATCTGCACTTCCATCTGAGATCCAGAGCTCATCTCCATGCAGGCCGTCATCTGCAATAAAGGCAATTAGGCCATTAGAAAGCGGCTTACTTGCAGTTTCAAAACCAGTATCAATATTAGAGCTAATTGATCCAGGTCTAACATCCTTAACCATTACAGTACCTGCAGCAGTGCCATCACTTTTCCAAAGCTCTCTTCCAGCACCATTACCACCATCTGCTGAGATGAATAACACAGCTGAGTTTGCTATAAATATATCAGGGCTACTTGAGCCGGTTGGATTAATATCGGCAACCATCATAGTTCCACTTACTGTCCCATCAGTAGCCCATAACTCCGCTCCGTTAATACCATCATTTGCTGAAAAATACAGTTTGCCATTAAATACAAAAGGGTTAGCAGGGCTGCTTTGACCAAACGGATTGATATCTAAAAGCTCTATTGTGCCATTTGCGGTACCATCAGAAACCCATAGATCAAATCCATCGTTACTGTCATCCGTACCAAAAAAGATTACCTTATTGTTTAGCGCCACAAGAGGCGAGTTAAAAGTCGCATCGCTGCCAAGTGGATTTAGATCTTTTACCTTGAATGTGCCATTTGCAGTTCCGTCAGTTCTATATAGTGTCTGCTCTGTCAAGATCTGGTCACGGCCGATAAAAAGTACCTGGCCGTTTAACTCGGCATAACTAAATGTATCTACGCCTGATGTGCCACTTACTATGTCCTTTATAAATGTAGTGCCCTGCTCGGTGAAGTCAGACAGCCAAAGCTCGCTGCCTGAAGCCTGCCCTATGCCTGCACCTCTAAAATTGGCTGTTAAAATAGCCTTGCCACCTAAAAATGAAGGTATAAACCCACTGCTCACACTGAAAAAATCCTTAACCTTAATGACTGAGTTAGTACTGGAGTCAAAACATCGAAAACTTTGATTAACATCAACACGGTTAGCGTTGTAACAGGGAAGATCTCCGATTGTAAGAAAGCCAAAGATGTCGCTGTTAGAATTCTTTCCAGGGAAATTCATATTTTTAACTACGACAGTGCCTGCTGCTGTGCCATTACTCTTATATAGACTCCTATTCAGTCCGTTTAGCGCAAAAAATAAGAAGTTTGATCCGTTCACTCGTAGTGAGCTAGGTGAAGCATTTAGTAGGCCAGTATTCAGATCAACTACTAAAGTTGCATTACCGACAGCGCCATTTGTCTTAAATAACTCTGCTCCATTAATGCCATTGTCAGCTGAAAAATAGATCTCAGACCCTACAATTTCTAGAGCTGTTGGTGAAGAGGATCGTGTGCCAGTTGAGATGTCTTTAATAACAACAGTGCCACCACTTGTGCCATCAGTTTTATACAGTTCATTGCCAAAACTGGTATTGGAGGCTGTGAATATGATATTGGTCCCGAGTACTCGTCCATTTGAGGGAGAGCTGCTATTTTCACCACTTTCAATATCTTTAACTAATACAGTTCCAGCAGTACTCCCGTCACTTTTCCAAAGCTCAGACCCAATTACTGAATCGTTGGCTGAGAAAAATGCTGCGCCACCAATAACGCCGAGTAATTGTGACCCAAAAGAGGTGGATAAATTTCCAGTCGATATGTTTTTAACAAGCTGAGTTCCAGCTACCGTACCATCAGACTTCCAAAGCTCCCGTCCATTCACGCCATCATTAGCGATAAATAACAGTAAGCCACTATTAAGTAGTCCAAGGTTAGTAGGTGAAGAACTGCTGGAATTAGGATTGATATCTAAGAATAGATTTGTTCCTAATGTGGTGCCATCTGTACTCCATAGCTCAGACCCCTTACTTGAATTACTAGCTTTAAATAACAACACTCCATTTACAACATCGAAAAAGGAAGGGAACGAAGAGGAGGATCCAGTGTCAATATTCTTAAGTAAAAATGTTCCCGAAGTAGTGCCATCACTTATCCACGGTTCGGCACCATTAACGGTGTCTGTGCCTGATAAAAAGATTCGAGCGCCGGCGGTTATAGTTTTTATTGTACCTGAGGTAAAGCCTAGACTTACAGTTTCATCACCTGTAGCAATACCAGCAATAAATGTTAAATTTCCAGAATTACCATTTGTTTTATAAAGCGCGCGTGCATTTATACCATCACGTGCTATGAAGAAAACATCGTTGCCGATGTTGCCAAGAATTGTTGGGCTTGAGCTTTTGCTACCAGGGTTTATATCAGCGACTAAAAATGTGCCACCTGCTGTTCCATCTGTACGCCAGAGCTCTGCTCCAAGGGTACCATCATCTAAAGAAAGATAATGTACGCCGTTTATAGCTACTGAAAGCGAACCTTTATCCATCCCTAGCGGGAGATTGTTGGCATCTTCAATTAGTATGGGGGATTGTGCCAATACAGTATTACTGAGAAGGGTAAGTAAGCAAAGAAACCTAGTACAATAGCGAATAATCATATCAATTTCCTCAAGACAAAATTCTAAGGGCTGATTATAACAGTTGGTAGTTACTATTCAAGTAAATTGGCTATAGTTGCCAAGGCCTCTTTAAGTATTAGATAAGTGCAATGAAAGCATAGTGGAAGTAGAGATTTCTAAATATCGTCGCCACTGAGAAAATGTGCAAATGTGCAAGTGCAAAATGTGTCCGTGGCAGGAATAGTGCTGTAGCCACTGCTTTTTACTAAGCAGTTCAAATTTGCTATTATTTCTTAGATGTTGGCGTTAACTTCACCTCCAAGTCCACGCCTGTTAAGCGGCAGGTCGATCTCTCCATTTGTTGGAAGCCTCGCCTTTCCAACCGTGCTGCGCACAGATCCTGCGCACCCTTTAAGACTGACTGTAGCCGATCCCTCACAAGTTCGCAGGTTGGTTGCTGCAGGCTGCCCGAATTCTATTGCAGAGATGTTAGCCTTAGAGCTTAAAGCTGAGGAGCTAATTACAGGTACAAATAGTAGTGACTCCGCCATCGACAAGCTGCTGAGTTTGAAGAATCAGGTTCGCATAGATAGTTCAACATTCTTTAGTTCGCACCTCTCGTTTATAGCTGAAATAAACCTTGAACGGCTTTCAATTGAGGGGATTCGTAAAGATGCTACTGCTTATTTTCCGAAGGGCCTTGATGGTGCGCATGATCGTACCTTAGTTGGAGGTGTTAGGCAGGCTAGAGATCAGGCATGGAATTCTAATTCTGGCATCGGTTTCTACAAGAGAGAGATACCACAGTCTATAAGAGATGCTATTCAAGAACTGCATGATCGCGATCAGAAGAAGAGCTTTCGAATCGACTATCTTGGGCCAAGAGGTTTTCTTCGTTGGTTTCTAGAAACTCAACTTAGCATGAAAGGTTTTCCCCATTCACCTGGCAGAGATCTATTGCTAAGAGATATAGAGGCGCTAACCTATGCAAGTGTAGATCCAGATAGTAAGCACCCTATTAGGTGTCGTCTGAGCTTCAATGATAATACAGGGACACAATGGCACCAAGATGCCGGCAATGGAACTGCAAAATCGATTAAGACCGTATGCGCATACGCCGGTAATAGCACTGTTTTAGCTGAAACGGCTTCAGAGGAGGACGGTGGCCAGACAGTGGACTCCTTCCAGTATCAGTTTAGAACCACAGAGTTGATTATTGAACACCGTCCCGTTGCCGGAACAGTTAGCGCTTTCAGAACTTCTGGTAGCAGGGCTAAATCCGTTAGACATAAGGCCCCTGATCTTGATAAAACTCCAAGATTATTTTACGGAGTATCCGAAAGTGGCGAACAAATTGACTGGAGAGATTTTTTTAATTTAGTACGCGGGCTTATCAGCAATGCATACAACTTGGCTCTTCGATCCAAATCGACAGAGGATCTATTCCCATTTTTTCAGATTACAAGAGCGCTTGGAGTATACGGTATAAATCTGAATTTACTATTACTAAGTACAACAGCTGAAGAGAGCGTCCGGCGCTCTATCCGTATAGAGCTAGCTCAGTACGATAGAGAGATACTTAGGTATCAGATCAAACTCTGGGTAGAGTGTGGCTCCTTTCGAGGTTACTACTGTGGTGACAATAGCACTCGCAGCTCAAGAGAGGCTATTTCCCCCCCCCCTGACTATTACCCACAAGTATTGAAAAACTTAGTTTGGGATTTTGTCCTTTTCTCAGTCCTAATCATATTTCCCAGTCTTTGTCCTTGTCAGTTATCCTAGTCCCAGGTAAAGATGAGCCAAGTCTATAAGCTAAGTATGTTCCAGTGAAGCTGATCAACGCGCTAGTAACCGCCCATAAGTATGCTCATATATGGAGCTCCTTCTTTGTAGCTCTTGTGCATGCTTTGCATAATACTCAAATCCAGCGACATGCGGCTCAGGGGTGATGATCAGGATCTTTTTATTGGAATCAATGCTTAGTAGATTTTTTACATATTCATACATCCATACCGTCTGATAATCAGCGGGATAGCTAACTCTGAACTCCGGATAAGTCTCTGGAGACGTACTAGCCCCAAATCTTTTTAGAGAAGGATCTCCAACAAAAAATGATGCCGCGGCTGCCATCCTGAGCAGCATGCGCCGCCCGAAGCGTAGTGGATTAAAGTCTGAATTCCCTCCAACGATCGGAAAGACCGGAGCTTTTAGATTGCCATATAATAAAGCAGCTGCCACAGCGAAGGATGTTAGTGTTACACTCCAATCAAATATTTTCTTGGCTTGTTGTGAGAATGGATCGATATCAATAAATCTTCTGTTGTATCTGGAGCCAATGCTCCTTAGCTCTGCTCTTACAGATGGCTCTATCGCACCTCCCAGTAATACAAGATCGCATCTTGCTATTTTTCCTAAAAGGAAGGTTTTGTCAGCCAAAATGGATTGCGTATTTATTCCGACACCAACACTTTCAAAATGTGGTCGTGTCTCATCATTTTTATCTACCTCTCTTTCTATACTATGCCCAGTTTCTGGTTTATCTAAATCTGAAATAGTAATAGTTGAGTATCTGTATGGATATTTACGCGTGGCTCGATTAAAGTCCGCTTCTCCCGATCTCCCAAATTTAAAGATGCCTTCCCCAAATTTTAGAACCGCAGGCATCGCAGCTAGCGTACAAGTTTCAAGAACACGAATAGCGGTATAAGCAGTCGCAAGGAAATCTCTCCTATTATATCCTGTTCCAGGGGCAGGCTCCTTCATTTGAACATAAGGGCCAGGATCTCTAGGAGTAGCACCACCCTCACCATCTACATACCTGATTTGTGGCATACCTATTTACCTCGTTGAATGTACTATACCAATAGAGTTCTACTATAGTAAATGACAAAATCGGGTGTCACCAATCAATCCTGTATGTACAGGATCATAGGCGATCCAGCCATCTGAAAAAAATCTATAATAATCTAAATCCATTTGTTGTACTGAACTTAATTTCTCACTTTGTTTATAAAGAGGGAGATGCCCACCTTTGTATACAATTTTTCCTCGCCACGGACTTACGAGGAACGCGTCGATGTAAATTTCATCATGGTATAAATATTGTCCGCGCCAAGCAAATAGATTGCCGAACTCCAAGCCACAGCAAAGCGGCAACAATAACCGTGCCAAGTGGTGAGAATGCAAGTGAGTGGGTGAAGTGCCGATGAAACCTAAGAGCAAGCATGGGATTATCAGCAGAGCGAATTAAAACATCAAGATCGGGGGGCATGCCGGCTATCATTCCAGACGCAGCCGCGAGTCTAAGCATTTTTGAATCGCGGCAAAGGCTAGTTGCTGCCACTCCTCCAACTATTGCATGTGATAATGGATCCATTTAGTACAAGACAATTTATAAATTCACTTGAAAATAACACGGTGAGCTACGACTCCCCATATAACACATAGTAGGTTTAAGATCAGATCTCTTATATCACCTACTCTATAGGGAAGTAAGGCCTGAACAAGCTCATCAAAGCCACCCCAGAGAGAGCCCAAGATAATCGGCCAATAAAAATATTTATGTACTAGATCGCGACTCAAAAGAAAGCCGAGTAGGCCAAACTCAAGGAGGTGAAATCTTTCTTCAGGAAGATCTAAGTTTAGATAAATAATTGTTGCAAACAGGAACACACAAGTGAGGCCGAGATAGTTTATTTTCTTAGTTGTGATGCTACTGCGACAGAAGAGCAAAGTAGCAAGAGCCATAAAAATTAAAATCCCCCAGAGTAGCTGTTCAATTACATCCCGATCTACAGAGGTAAGGATTAAATCGTATACTTGGCGAAAAAATAGGGAGCAGATAGGGATCAAAACCAAATAAAGGATTGTAATTTTAGATAAGGGAAATTTATTCTTAATCAGGCTCAATTTTCCATCTTTATATAATCGGAATGAAAGGGTGCTATCTCTCGTTCCTAAATATTTTACCCACTAAACAGCTTTTAAAAGGTAGATCTATTTCAGACAATAAATTACCACTAAGAGTTATAACTAGCAGCAAATTAGTTGCATGACACCAAATTTCCAGTGCTATCACCCATCCTCTCGCGAAGCCCTTGTGCACGTGAACAGTATTCAGTATAGTTCCGACTCACTAGTGAAGATGCTCACTGTCGGGCAGACTAAAATTTTTCAAAATGAAACCAAACGATATTGACAACCAGTTAGAAGCATTACGCCAAATGTCGGCGAAGTTCAACGGGCGGTTCCAAAATCTCAGCGGCTTAATCTTTGTTCTGATCATTGCTGTTTCTATGGCAGCGGTTTCTTCTTTCTATACTATTGATGTGAGTGAAGAAGGGGTTATTACTCGCTTTGGGCGTTATCATAGGACCTCGCCGCCTGGCCTGCATTTCAAACTACCGTTAGGTATAGACCGCGTTTATAAAGTTGCTTCGAAGCGCCGCCTCCAGGAAGAATTTGGGTTTCGCAGTGCCGGGAATATTGAAGGTAGGTCCACTTATGTGGATAAAGGATACGCTAATGAAAGTCTGATGCTTACCGGCGATTTGAACGTTGGTGATGTAACCTGGATTCTTCAATACGAAATAAGTGACCCTTGGAAATACTTGTTTCATGCCCGCGATGTGCAGAGAAATATCCGTGATGTATCGCTTTCAATTATGCGACGCGTGGTAGGAGATCGCTTGGTTGGAGATGTACTTACAGTCGGACGCGTTGAAATTGCAGATGAGGCAAAACGTCTTACTCAGGAAGTATTGAACCGCTACGATATGGGAATTAGGATCGTTACAGTCAATTTGCAAGATGTAAATCCGCCTGAATCTGTAAAGCCTGCTTTTAACGATGTGAATGCAGCTAAGCAACAACAGGAAGAGGCTATTAATATAGCTGAACGGGAATATAACCGGTTTGTTCCTGAAGCTCGAGGTAGCGCCGATCAGTTACTCTCTGAAGCAGAGGCTTACAGTATTAATGTTGTCAATCGCGCTAAGGGAGATGCTTCGCGCTTCCGATCGATTTCTAATGAATATCAGAAAGCTTCGGAAATTACCCGTAATCGAGTCTACATCGAGGCCATGGAGGATGTACTTTCTGGAATAGGACGCCTTACCGTTGTCGACGAACGATTACAGGGAGTATTACCTATTTTCGGGGCAAACAGTACGCTGCTTGGGAAAAAAGAGGAACAAGGTAAATGATTAGATCAACTTTTCATATCATCCTATTTTTAGCTGGTGTAGTAGCCTGGAACAGTGCCTTCATCATAACGGAAGGTGAGCAGGCTTTGATAACCCAATTCGGAAAGATCGTTGGAAAGCCTATTACTCAGGCAGGTTTACATTGGAAGCTTCCACTACTACAGGACGTTCGTATCTTCGATAAACGTATACTTTCTTGGGATGGGGACCCTAATCAGATCCCCACAAAAGATAAAAAGTACATTATCGTTGACACCACCGCGCGCTGGCGCATTGTTGATCCGGTTCTATTTGCGCAAACTGTGCAGAATGAGGCTGGAGTGCGTGCACGGCTGGACGGAATTCTTGATGGAGTGACGCGCGACATTATCTCTCGGCATAACCTCGTCGAAGCAGTCCGAAACACAAACTCCATACTAGATCGTGTAAATGCAAAGCAGGAATTGGCCAAAACTAGGGGGGCTCAAAAAGAACTTGAAGATGCTCCGGTGGTTTTAGATGTTGAAGAGGAGATATCGGGAGAGATCGAATCCATTCAGGTTGGACGCGAGCGACTGAGCGATGCAATTCATGAAAGGGCTCGCGCCGAACTCATAAGTTTGGGAATAGATCTGATCGATGTGCAGCTCCGTCGTATTGCATATGAGCAAAGCGTTGAAGGTAAGGTTTTCAGCCGCATGATCTCCGAGCGTCAGCGTATTGCAGAGAAGATTCGTTCATTAGGGAAAGCTGAAGAGGCGCGCATAAAAGGCAAGATGAATAGAGATCTTAAGGAGATCGAGTCAAACGCCTATCGCAAGAGTGAGGAGATTCGTGGTCGAGCAGATGCAGAGGCAATGGCGATTTACGCAGACTCACTAAGTAAAAATCCGGAGTACTATACGTTTATGCGCACCTTGGAAGCTTACAAGAAATCTTTTGCCGGCAAGGGCGAGCTGATCTTATCCACCAATTCTGATTTTCTTCGTTTCATGAAACATAACCAATAAATTCAGGTCGAGCTTAGGCTTTCGATGAGCCCTGGAGAGTCCTACAAACTATATTTTTTCACGTATTTTGAGCAGTCTTGCCCTCTTGTAGATCTTCGACTAACGACAATATTTACAACTGACTTAAAGCAGAGAGTCCAACTGCTTGCAAATATTGGAGAAAAGGCTTCCGCGACATGAAATACAAATACCCTGCTTTTAGTGTCCCTTTTAAAAAGTAGCCCCCTATAAGCGAAGAGATTTCAGATATTAAACTTGTGCTAATAGTGTCATGCAGTTAGAATTTTCCCTTAATTAGTAATATTATAGCGAGTGACATAAGTCCGTAGCGAAATTCGGTACGGACTTACGTCACTCGCTATAGGCTGGCCATGGATGGCCAGCCGAGCCGCAGGCTCGGAGAATGGCTTAAAATGGGCCTTTCGGGACCTGTTTTAAGCCATTCGAGGAGGATTTTGACCAAGGATGGTCAAAATCCGACAGACAAAATAACGCTTCGTTATTTTGTCATTCACTATAGGAGTAATAAAAATGAGATTATTGACAGCTCTATTCTGTTCATTGGTGATTTTTTCAGGATGTTCCGTAATGAGTGACAAGAAATCATGCGGTAAGTGTACTAAATGTCAGCAGTCAGAAGCTAAAAAAGATTGTGCCTGCAAAAAATCTGCAGAAGGTCATAAAGGCAGTACATGTTGTGGCGGTGGTAAATAGCCTTTACTGGTTAAAGGATCCATTGCAAGGCTTCTTCTTCCACTGACAACAATATTTTCAGCTGGCCTAAAGCAGATAGCTCCAGCTGTATTTATAAAACGCTTCCGCTATATGCATTAATGACGTCCTACCTCTAGTGTCTATTGCCTTTTTGAAAAAGTAGTACCCTCTAATAGTAGATAAATATGGATATTATAGCCGTATAGATCAGCTCTAATAATGGCATTAATTCATTCATCCTAGAAGGAGCAGTTCAAACTAAGAAAAGGCGAAAAATGCCCGAAAACACACAGTCTTATCAAGTTTGCGAATTCACCCAAAAGGTGAACATGCTGCCTAACTGTTTTCGGGCATTTTTTGGCCTAAAAAAAGAGTTAGAACTGCTTCTTCAAGGTGACCTAAATCCGGCAACTGCCGGATTTAGGTTCATATACTCTAAAAATATAAAGAATATTGGATTAATATCTGTATTAGAGTAAGTTTGCAGGAGGAGATAGATTACAGATGTTAACAAAAGAGAGAGAGCAATTCTTTAAATGGCTATTTGTGTGGGGCTTACTGTTCTTTGTAGCTATATTACTGAGACAGTTTTTCCTTCTTTTTTTTCTTACATTTGTATTCGCATTTGTCCAGGAGTCTTTATGTATCAAGGCTCAGAATTTTTTGCCAGCTAGAAGAAGACTCAGGGTTAGCATGTTAGGTGCTGGGGTTCTTTTTGCACTATTGATGATTGCATACTTAGGTGCTCCGAGGGTCAAGGAGGAGGCAGCTCAATTTATTAGATCAATGCCGACTTATATCAATGGGATTAATGCAGCTATGTCAACGATGTCACCATTTGTATATAAGCTAGTAGGATTTACTGAGCCACCAACTATTGAAACCATTTGGATTCTACTCGGTTCTGAGCAGAGTTTCTTAGATGTCTCCCATCTAATGACGGGCTTAATTAATTCAATGGTCTCAGTTATTTCATCACTTTTTCTAGCCTTTCTATTTTCGTTTCTCATACTTTTTGATCTCGATTCTCTTAGAGCTAGCTTAATTAGGCTGTCAAGTAGCCGAGCCTCTTTCATATATCAAGTTCTCGCTCCTAGTCTTTCTCGTTTTGGTGCTGTATTAGGTGAGGCTTTACAGGCACAGCTAATAATAGCGATACTAAATACCTGTCTCACTGCTATTGGGGTCCTGTTGTTGGGTTTGGAAAATAAACTCTTTATACTGTCCACAGTAGTATTTCTATGTAGCTTTATACCGATAGCTGGTGTTTTTATCAGTTCTGCGCCGATTACCATTATTGCATTACAGGCTGGAGGATTCTCGTTGGCTGCAATCGCTGCAGGTTATATAATGATAATTCATGCAATCGAGGCATATATCTTAAATCCTCAGATCTATGGTCACCAGCTCAAGATGAATCCGGTGGTGTCATTAATTCTACTCACTTTAGCTGGTAAGATGTTAGGTGTTTGGGGCTTGGTACTTGTTCTGCCAATAGCTACTTATGTTGCAAGGGAGATAATCTTTCGGAAAGAAGAGAGCTAGTGCTCCTCCAAATAAGTTTTTTCACGTCTAGCATCACATCGTTGCCCCACCTTGTCACGCTTCTCAGTCGGAAAATCCTCGCAATACTCCAGTATTGCTGCGGATTTCCTCCTTCCGAGGCGTGCCAATCTGGGGCAACGCTGCGCGCTATACGTGAAAAAACTTATTTGGCGAAGCACTAGACGGCGCTCTCATTTCCCTCTGCTAATTCGATTGTATTAATTAATGTCTGTCTATGCAGCCATTAACAACAGTGTCATAAATTGCATCCACTCCTGCCTGTGTGGTGGCTAACTCGTGTGGTGCTTGGCTAACTGTAGCGAGGCTTTTAGAAGAAATAATTAAATCATGAAATTTTATTGCGGACGGGAATGCGGAGGTGCAATCGAGCAATCCAAGTCTAAAATCAACCTGGGTTAAAGAGTAATCGAAGTCCGTTCCAGGAGCACCTATACTGTCGTTAAGGAAGGTACTACTAAAGTTCGCATCTTGATTAGCACAGGGTGTTCCTGGGGAATAGGCATAGTCTATGATTGATGCATTAGCGCCAACATAACATGAGTTTTGAGGAGTAGGGGAACATTCCATACTAAACTTACTATAATGTTCCATACACTCATCTTCCCACCCCGTGCTAGGAATGCAAATCTGATCAATATTAGACATAGGTGGCCCACTTACTAGGATCGCCTGATCTAAGAACACCTCCTGCCCCCAAAGGGCTAGCGCATAGCCAATCTCTGCGGATCCACCAGAGTTACCTATGGCACACAATCCAGTATTAGTATCATGGTAATTTGTATTTATCCAATCTAAAAGTGTAGCGTACCTACATGAGGCATGGGCCATGCCTATAGTGGTAGACTCCCAAGGACCGATCCAAGCCCGTTGAATAACTCTAAATCCGTTATCTGATAGATCTTCAAGCATTGAAGCAGCCACACCTCCTAGCATCTGCTCGTAGAATTGTGTGCCGCCAGCACCAGTCCCAAATACTGTTGTGCCCTTCAGGGTACTATTAGGATCTGGCTCAGAGATTCTAATCTCCACTCTTTGCAACGCTAATCCAGGACAATCTACATCAACCACCCTACAGCTAGAACGGGGAAGAGTGCCAGTCCCTTTAGTGCAAGTATCGGGAGACTCAATTGCAGTGCCTGGACTAGAATACGTTGGAGTGGCTGTTGGAGTAGGTGTTGGTGTAGGTGTAGCTGTTGGCGTAGGAGTTGATGTAACCAGAGGATCGGGCAGTCTGCCATCATCAGTAGCATCCTCTATCTGTAATTCCACAGTTTTTGTCTTATTTATAGGGTGAATTTCACTTGTGGTAGTGCTCTTTTTGTAGATATAAGCACTGAAAGCGACCCTGAGTCCTAATAATTCGTTAAGTATCAAGGTAAAAACAACTGGCTTATTACCTTTAAATTTTTTTTTGCCAAAAGCAATATATCTATTTTGATCCAAAACCTTGCCGAAGAGAGCTACTCGCTTATATATCGATGAGTTCTTGCAGCTAACGGAAGCAATATCCCCAGATATCGAGAGAGTGCAGCGGCGAGAGGACTTTGCTTTTGGAGGTTGCGATTGAGCATGGACAGTCTCCATAAGTGTTGAGAACAACAGGAGAATTAGTAGCCAGCTAGTATATATTTTAATCGACATAATTATAACCTGCCCAGGGGATGACGTACCGCCGTACCATTGTATGCAAATTACTCGCCATACAGTAGATCGTGATTTTACTTCCACATCCTCCAAAGTATGGACACCCATAAAATAGCCTAGAAATCTAAAAGTAGTAAGCATCACAGCCGATAATAATTGTATGACCAATGCACGATCAGAGATCTATGACCCAGAGGAGGTCGGGGTGTATCATTGTGTAAGCCGCTGTGTGCGTAGAGCGTTTCTCTGTGGTCTGGATGAGCATACTGGAAGATCGTTCGAACACCGGCGAGAATGGATTCGAGGTCGTCTAAAGGTGTTGGTTGATATTTTTGCAATAGAGGTAATATCGTACGCTGTGATGAGTAATCATCTGCATGCGGTAATTCGTAATCGTCCTGATCTAGCAAAAAAATGGGAGGAAGAAGAGGTGGCAAAACGTTGGCGTATGCTATTTCCTCTACGCCGTGACCAAGACGGAGTGCCGATGAAGCCTAGCAGTGCAGAGATCAATGCCATAACTATCGATAAGAAGAAAGTCGAGCTTTATCGTACACGATTATCAGATATTAGCTGGTTTAACCGTTGCATGAACGAGAATATAGCAAGGCGTGCAAATGCGGAGGATGATTGTACAGGACGGTTCTGGGAAGGACGGTTTAAGTGTCAAAGAGTATACGATATGAGTGCCATATTGGCTTGTAGCGCCTATGTAGATCTAAATCCGATTCGAGCAGGCATTGCTAAAACTCCGGAGCAGAGCGATTTTACTAGTATACAGGATCGGATTAGGACTTATAAAAAGCAATCAAACAGTAAAGGCTTGGGAAAGATACTTATATCAATTGAAGAATTATCTAACAACAAAGTTACAACCGCTGAATACTTTGAGTTAGTTGAAGCCACGGGTAAACTATTACGTCAGAACAAGGCAAGTATCACTCAGGATATTAAACCAATACTTGAGCGACTAAGGCTTTCGTCTAGCGAGTGGTTAGAAACTACGCGAAAAATTAGAAAGCGCTTTCCTAGAGTAGTCGGGACAGTTGCTCGCATCACTGAAGCCGCAAAAAATGCACAAAAGGAGTGGTTCCAAGGTATTAATGCTGCAAGAGCTCTGTTTGCTGCTTAAAATTGACTTACATTACTAAAAGATTATTAAGAATATTTCTCCAATAAAGGAAAAAGTATCGTAACCGTTCACCGGGCATAGTGGTATGCGTTATTCCCCGTGCGCAGCGCGGGTAAAGGGTAGTCTGCGGCTGCCCTAATGCGCCGCTACCTGCGTGCGCGCATGTATGCCCCAGAACGGTTACAAAGTATCTTTTCAGGTTAGTCGTAGTGCCAATTTCTTTAATTTTATATAAAGAAATCTCCATTGTAGCGCACTCATTTCAATAAATTTAATTAATGGGTGTCCTTATTCTATTCTACTTTCTGCCTTATTTTATTGGGGAATTATAAGCGACTGCTCCTGCTTCGAATTTTCATAAGTGCGATTTTAAACGCATGAGAGGTTAAATTGGATTTTCCGGAATCGTAGTTGTAGATCTCCTCTAATGCTTCTTTAATAACTTTCGAAGTGTCCTCGAAAATAGCTTCTTCGCTTAAATCACTTCCATCCTGCATTAGATAGGAAAATACACGAGCCATACCACAGTTGGCGACAAAATCTGCAATGAGACTGGTCTTACTATCAGTAAGCTGCGTTATTGGGCCGAAAAATATCTCTTGCTCTTTGAATGGAACATTGGCGCCGCATGATACGACTTCCAATCCACCCTTTAAAAGTTTTTCTATATGCTCTCCGGTAATAAGGCGAGACGCAGCAGCAGGTATAAAGATCTCTGCCCCCGAGTTCCAAAAACTATCTGCCATGTCTTCATGTGAGCGCTTACCAAAACACTTAAGTACAGTTCCTTCTTTGTTTGAAAAAAGTGTGGAGATTTCGTCAAAAGAGAATCCATTCTCCTTTATGATTCCGCCAGCTTTATCAGTAACCGCAATTACCCTTACCCCTGACTTTGCAAGATAAAAAGCTGCTGCTGCACCGACATTTCCCCAACCTTGTACTATTGCTCTCTTGTTTGTTATATCTCCGCCCCAGAGCTTATAATATTGCTTGACTGCTTCAACTGTGCCGTATCCGGTAATTAAATCCGCAACAGTAAATTTCTTTGGCTTAGGAGTGTACGCCTCTCCTCTGACTGGTAGAGTTACACAACGGCGGAGCTGGCCAATTTTATCTATCTTCTGTGCTTCATCTGGGAGGAAATGCCCATGAATTATACCTGCCTGTGGATGTACAACCCCATTAGCTTCCAGGTAAGGGATTACTTCACGTATTTCATCTATGTTTAAATCACCGCCAGTACCATAATATGATTTGAGTATTGGAGTTACGGCCTTAAACCATCGCTGTAATACTTCACTCTTTCTAGGATCGTTAGGATCAAAATCTATACCTGATTTTGCTCCCCCTATAGCAGGGCCGCATACAGTAAATTTTATCTCCATTGTTTTTGCTAGGGCAACAACTTCATCGCGACTAAGTCCAGGTCGCATGCGAGTCCCACCACCGGCTGCTCCGCCAAACAAAGAATTTATGACTAGCCAACCTTTTGCATTCGTCTCCCGATCGCTCCATTCAAATACTATCTCAGGTTCGCTTTTTGCAAACTGCTCTAGCTCATGTACTAAGTTTGTCATAGTGAAATCTTATAATAATTCTCTAGATTCATGATTTAATAAGATCAGGAAGTAGATTGCAAGTAGACACAAATTGCCCATATCTGCACGTAGTCACACTTAATCGGAAGCCTCTGGGTCTAGTACGATGTTGTCTTGTAAGCGAGAATTATCTAATAGGTTCCAAACAAACCAAAGAGCTTGGCTCGCTCTTGCGAGTCCAAATAAAGACCAGAACTAATGCGAGTGTGGAAGCAGTTCCTATCTTCACGAGAGTCGAAACACTTAACAAACATACGAGGGCTAATGCAAATAAAATCATGGCAGTTGCCATGATCTTTGCTCGAGGTCTTATTACCTTGTGGGCCTCCCAATCACAGATCATAGGACCAACTGTTTTGAGTGATCTAATCCAGTTGTGAAGTCTTGGAGAACCTTTCGAAAAAAAGTAAGCTGCTAGAATCATAAAGCATGTAGTCGGCAATACAGGCAACACCATCCCTAAGAAGCCGCAGCCCATACTAAGAAATCCAAACGCTATGTATACGCGGTTCAAAAACATTGATTCGCTCCTACCCCTAATATAGAGTATATCGCTATTGAAATCTATTTTGGGAGATATTGAAAGTGGAGTTAAATTTCAGCTTGTTTACTGCGATTTGAGGGCTTTTTGTCACTACTGGCGTCTTCTATACTAAATGACAAAATAATGTACCGTTATTTTGTCTGTCGGCCTTTGACCATCCGTGGCCAAAGGCCTCCTCGAACGGCTTGAAACGGGTCCCCGAGCGCCCATTTCAAGCCGTTCTCCGAGCCTACGGCTCGTCCTGGCCATGCATGGCCAGGCTATAGCAAGTGACAGAATAACGCTACGGCATTCTGTTACTTGCTATACGTAGTCCTAAGTAACCTAAAACGAAAGTCCTTCGATTAGAAATAATAATAGTGTAGAATTAAGAAGCGGAGATTGCCACCTAAGCATGGTTGGACGATATGCTGTTTTTCCCCACTTCATCCTAGAAGGAGCAGTTCGAAGTAAGAAAAGGCGAAAAATGCCCGAAAACACGAAG
>CAZKXU010000045.1:0-26432 GCA_964556665.1 uncultured Bdellovibrionales bacterium
GGGCAACGATGTGATGCTAGACGTGAAAAAACTTATTTGGAGGAGCACTAGGTGAGGGCATTCCGACTTCGTTACATAAACAGTTATGTAAGCTGCTTAATTGAAAGCTATACAACATGCTCACGGCAGAGGCGAGAACGTAGAGCGACTTTTAATTTATGTAACATAAATTATCTCCTTACTGGGACCGCGGGCTTCCAGCCCGCATACGAATTAGCTAGCATTTCGTTGCGGGCTGGAAGCCCGCGGTCCCAGTAATGAGTAAGAGACCGTGTGCCCACGCAGGATTGTATTGTAAATAGTAGTTATTTACGTAAAAGTATTCAGTAATGAAGGCTAGCATCGATCAAAGTGCTCCTAAACTAACGATTACACGTTGGATTATCTTAGCAATGCTGCTGGGGGCAGTAGTTGGCTCTCTATACGGTGCTGAGGTGGCAGCTCTTGGAGCAGTCGGAAAGCTTCTTATTCAACTCATAAAATCTGCTGCAGCGCCTCTTATCTTTGTGGCTATTCTCGAGGCGCTCCTTACCACTCATATTCCACGTCGCTTAATCGCCAGATATTTTCTGATCATTATTATCAACTCGACTGTGGCAATTACGATCGCGCTTTTAATAGCAAACCTAACCTCTCCCGGAAAATATCTTCACAATTTGAATTTAATACAGGATATAGATGCCTCTTCACTCGCAGCCTTTAAAGGTAAAAAAATTGATCTTATCTCTGTAATTTCAGGATATATACCACAAAATATAGTTGAGCCATTTTTACAGAATAATATTATCGCTATTGTTCTCTTGGCACTCCTCTTCGGCATAGCGCTCCGTCAGATACAGATAGAGTCTGCGCTAGATCTCTCTGCACCTCTGAAAATCGCATTGCGCACACTTGAAAAGGTGATCTTTTGGTTAGTGCATCTAGTACCGCTCGCGGTCTTTGCCGTAACAGCCCAAACAGTCGGACAATATGGATTTGCACCATTTAAAGGGCTTACGGCTTACATACTTGCATGCCTAGGCGGACTTACGTTGCAATGCCTTATAGTATATCAGATCTGGATTGCTATAGTGGGGCGGATTAAACTGCGCGAATTTTGGAAAGCGGCTTACTCTTGCGTTACTTACGCCTTCGCAACCAATAGTAGCCTTGCCACCCTCCCACTAACTTTGCAGACACTGGATAAATTAAAAATCTCAAAAGCAGCTTCGCGTTTAGGGGCCTGCGTTGGAACAAACCTTAACAATGATGGAATTCTCCTATACGAGGGGATCGCTGTACTGTTCATAGCTCAGGCAGTTGGCTTGGAGTTAACAATAGTAGAACAGATTGGCGTAGCCTTACTTTCTCTAGTCGCAGCCATAGGTGTTGCAGGCGTACCGGAGGCTGGGATTGTATCACTGTCATTAGTATTAACCTCGGTAGGACTCCCGATCGAGATCCTTCCATTACTTCTAACGGTTGATTGGATAGTAGCACGGGCTCGATCGGTGACCAATGTATTAAGTGATATGACTGTAGCGATTGCACTTAATCAGCAGGAAGCTGTACATCCTGGGACCGCGGGCATCTTGCCCGCAAACGGATTTAATAGCACTACGTAGCGGGCAAGATGCCCGCGGTCCCAGTAGGTCGGTAAGAACTTATTTGGCGAAGCACTAGTTCTTAAGCCGCCCCTCAATCACTCTAGCACGAGGTTTTTTAATTTTAGTCTTGGCTTTGGCTGGAACCTTCTCCCCTGTTAAGGCGATCTCAAGAACTTCACTTATATGCTTTACCGGTAGAAACTTTATCTTATCGCGCTGCTCCTTCGGCACATCCTCAAGATCCTTGATATTATCATACGGAATAATAACCTTCTTGATGCCGTAGCGAAGCGCTGCAAGTGATTTTTCTTTTAAACCACCAACTGCTAAGATATTTCCGCGCAGAGTAATCTCTCCTGTCATCGCCACATCCTTCGAAACCTTACGGCCCGAAAGTGCAGACACTAGCGCCGTAGCAATTGTAATACCGGCAGATGGCCCATCCTTAGGTGTTGCGCCTTGTGGCACATGGATATGCAGGTCCTTCGTCTCGCAAAACTCAGTATCAAGACCGAGAATCTCAGCATTGGCACGCGCATAGAATACTGCCGCTTGAGCAGATTCCTGCATTACACTACCTAACTGCCCAGTCAGGCTAAGTCCACCTTTTCCTTTAGCAATCGATGCCTCAATCGGCATCAACTCCCCACCATGAATAGTCCAAGCCAAACCATTCACCAAGCCAACAGTATCTCGCTTCTCCAACGAATCCGGATCGTAGCTAGTTGAACCGAGGTGCTTACCAACTACCTCCTTAGTAACAACCTTTGGAATCGGTTTTTTCTCTGCGTAGTCACGTGCAATTTTGCGGCACAATGAGCCGATCTCACGCTCTAGGTTTCGAACTCCGGCTTCCCGTGTATACCGTTCAATCAAGTATAGAAGGGCTGCGTCATCTATTTTAAACTTCAATTTCTCAAGCCCATTTTCCTTTAACTGACGAGGCAGTAGGAAGCGTGTCGAAATTTTCAATTTCTCCTCTGTCGTGTATCCGGGTATGTAAATAGTCTCTAGCCGATCAAATAAGGCTGGGGGAATTGTATCAACCGTATTAGCGGTCGCTACAAATAATACATCTGAAAGATCGTAGGAGATATTTAGATAATGATCATTAAACTCCTTATTCTGCTGCGGATCGAGCACCTCTAGAAGCGCAGAAGCCGGATCGCCCCTGAAGTCAGCTCCAATTTTATCAAGCTCATCCAACACAAATACAGGATTAGAACTTCCAGACTGCTTAAGCCCTTGTATAATCCTGCCCGGCAAGGCGCCTACATAGGTGCGGCGATGTCCCCTTATCTCAGCCTCATCCCGCATTCCACCAAGTGACATGCGAAAGAATTTTCTGCCTAGCGCCGTTGCAATTGACCTGCCCAGCGATGTTTTTCCAACCCCAGGAGGGCCTACGAAGCAGAGGATCGGTCCCTTGGTGCTGCTGTTTAATTTACGCACACTCAGGTACTCAAGGATACGATCTTTAACTTTGTCTAATCCATAATGATCACTCTCAAGTATCTCCTTAGCACCTTTTAGATCTAAGGTATCTTTGGTCTTTATCGACCATGGAAGATCGGAGATCCACTCCAGATAAGTCCTAAGCAGCGCCGCCTCGCTAGCCTCGGTGTGCATTTTCTCTAATCTCTTAAACTGCTTCATCGCCTCCTCGCGCGCATGCTTCGGTGGTTTTGCTTTGTCTAGGGCGCGCTTTAGCTCTGCAAGATCTTCATTGCTCTCTTCACTCTCTCCGAGTTCGCGCTGTATCTGTCTAATCTGCTCACGCAAGTAGTACTCACGCTGCCCCTTGCTAAGCTCATCCGTAGCTTTGCTCTTAATCTTCTCTGAGATGAGATACTGATTCAGATCATCAGATATAATGCCATCAGTAATTTTCAAACGCTTAACCGGATCAAGCTCTTCAAGCGCGGTTTGTGCCTGATTAATCTCAAGTTTATAGTGTGCTAGAATTACATCTGCCAAGGTATTTGGATCGGCAACCTCCTCCGTAACAAGCAGCATTTCCTCAGGTAGATGTTCATACTGAACTAGGATCTGCAGATTCTCCCTAATGCGATTCATGATCACCTCGTCTCCGGCCGATAACGAAACTTCCTCTGCCGGGAAAATCGGGTCAACCGCACCGATCATGTATGGAGAGAGCTCTGATATCGACTTCAACGATCCGCGCAGTAAGCCTTGGATCAGAACCTTATAACGACCGTCTGGAAGCTTTAAGGTACGAATAATATTTGCAATCACACCCATTCCATACAGATCATCAGGAGTAGGATCTTCGGTCTCCTGATTACGCTGCGCCACGATAAAAATTAATTTATGGCTCTCCATTGAAGCTTCAATCGCCTTTACACTCGAAGCGCGGCCAATGTAGAGAGACATCATAACCGAGGGAAATGCTACTAGCTCCCGTGCAGCCAAGACCGGCAGAGTCTCCGGTATATCTAGATTGATCTCCTGAGACTCCTCCCCCATTCCTATACCGGTAGGTGGTTTTTTAATTTTTCTCTTATCGGACTTCTGAGCTTTAGTTCCCTTCCTGTTCTTCATATTGATTATTAAATGAAACTACGTTTTCTTGTATCTGTTCTTCCATTAAATCTGTAATACGGCCATCCTTCATCTGTACCAAAGTGTAACGGCGTAGCACCTCTCCATCCGGAGAAACCTCTATCCGTCCGGTAATGCCATCATATGCCTCAATTCCTTTAAATGCCACACTAAAATCTATCTCCTCCTCCATACTTCGCCGCAACGCCGAGATAAGCATGGTTGCCGCATCGAACCCCTGTGCCGCCAAAAAGTCAGGCTTACTGCCGTACTTAGCCTGATAAGCCTGTACAAAATTTTGAACTATCGGCCTAGTGCTCTCAGTAAAAAATGGGCTTACAAATACTGCCCCGTTTAGAACAGTACTGGAGTTTCTAAGCTCAGAGAGGTTGTCCCAAAGTGCTGTACCTAGCGGACGAAGCTGAGAGCGAGTATCCTCAGATAGGTTCGCAAATAGCCGCCCCGCCAGATGCAATGTGTCCGGCATAAAGATTCCCTGTGAGTCTACCTTCTCCAGCTCCTCTGCGATCGGTATAAATGCGTTTTCATCCCCTTCGTTATAGGTAGCTTCAAATGTAATCGCACCTTGTGGATTGTCAGCATAAAGCTGCTCTTTAAATTTCGTAGCAAACTCGATCCCGGATGCACTCTCCGGATAGACAAGTGCAAAGCGCGAGATACCAAGACTCTGAGAACTTCCCTCGAGTAAGGTATTAATCTGACTGCTAGTCGTTGTTCCAAAGCGGAAGACGCCGCTTCCGGTATCAAAGAGGCTCTGCTTAGAGAGTGTCAGCAGTGGAAAACCTAACTGATGCGAAAGCTCGGCCACCGCCTTTGCTGGCTCTGCTAAAAGCGGACCAAGAATAACAGCAGCATGCTGTTTCTGTATTAGCTCACGTGCCTTAGCAGAAGCTATCGTGGCCTCGCCTTGCGTATCCTGAACCGAATAGGTCATACCTATCTCAGGGCCTTGTGCTTCAAAGGCGAGCGCAATCCCTTTACGGGTATTATTCCCCAACGCTGCAAATTTTCCAGTGATCGGCAGTAAGATGCCGACTAAGAGCTTGTCCTGCTCAGGGCCTATAACAGAATCATGATATTCAGGTCTCCATATATTAGCAAAATATTGCGAATCTCCTTGCGGAGTCCCTGCTGCTACGCGGCGCGCACGCTCCTCTCCGATTATGCGATGAACAAAGGTATCTGTTTGCCAGGTTGGCAGCAGTGAATCGAGCTTACCTTCATCCATCGAACGCATTAGTTCTCTAAGCCCCTGATCGGCAGAGGCACTGACCGGACCGGCTAGAGTTGAGATCCGATTTACCCTTGAAAACCAGGCTAGACTCTGATCGTAGTCACTTTTTCTGCCGTAAGCGTATGCCATGATTAAGGAGAAACGTACATCGACATCATTTACAGTTTTCTTCTGTTCACGGAAAAAACTACTAATTGAAAGAAGTGTGCGCGCAGACTGATCTAGAGCTAGCTCAGTCGAAGCAATTCGTAAGGCTAACGCCTCCTTCTCGGAGATAGATAATGTTGACGACTGGGCCTTCAGATAGAGCTCTAGTGCTTTAGTTCTATTTCCAGCCTTAAGCTCCTCATCCGCAGTAATGATTCCTAAGTTATTCAATTTCTGCTGCTTTAGATCATAAAATAATGGCCAATTTTCCCAGGGGAAAAAACGCACCATTTTCTTCTCTTGCTCATGAGCTACATTATTTTTTTTATTAAACTTATGTGGAAACTCAAGAACCTGTCGACCATTTCTTGGACGATCTGAGGATGAACAGCCGCAGATGAACCCCAAAATGGCGACAAGGACGAGTGACAAATGACGTTTTACCATATAAAACTATAGATCTGTTTATTAGTATCTTTAGATGAAAAGAATTGTTTGGGTAGCCCTAGTTTTTTTGCTAATTCAAAGGCATTTTATTAGTAATTATGAGTAGCCATTTTGAAATAATAGAATCGCAGCTTCAATCCATGATTCGATTGCTTGAAAAACAGGCGCGCTCTCCCAAAATTTCCGAATGGGGTGTCTATGAACATATAGACCACCTATTAAAGGTGAATGATGCAATTTTGATAAAAATTCTCGGTTCAGAGCGGATTGATGGCGGGAAGAATTTTCTTGGCTCCTTTGCGCTTTTAAGCGGTTGGCTACCGCGTGGGCGAGGCAAATCGCCGCCTAAGTTACGAGGCGAATTAGCCTCAAAGGAATCTCTGCATACCAGGATTGAGGGGATCTTACAGCAGCTTAATAAATTAAAAAATCTACCGGAAAAATTGGCAGACAAACAAGGAGTTATGAAACATATATACTTCGGCGTTTTGAATACAGCAGAGTGGATTAAATTTATCAGGATCCACAACCGACATCATCTCAAGATTATTAATGATATTCTCAAATAGTTTTTACTGTGCCGGGAAGAGACATAGCTAAAACTTTACTAACGCATTATATTCTCAGCGTGAATATTTTTCGTTACAAACAGGACATAGCTCCAACTATAATTATAGTTACCTTATTTTCTCTCGACCTTGCGGTATTTTTTCTGGCTTCTAGTGTCTGGATCACACTGGCCTGGCTGTTATTAATGCTGCTGCCTAAAGCCTGTATCTGCTCCTGGAACCACCATCATCAACATCTACCGACCTTTCGTAATCTTTATCTAAATAGAGCATTAGAGATCATATATGCCTTTCATACCGGCATAACAACAAATGCATGGGTTTTACACCATGTGCTTGGACACCATCTTAATTACACCGATCAGGCAAAGGATGAATCCGGCTGGAAAAGAGTGGACGGAAAGACGATGAGTACGCTTGAATATACACTTACTATCGCCCTTACAGGGTACATACGAGCCTATAAAGTAGGACGCAAACATCCAAAATATCAGCGTGGATTTGTTACAGCAACAACTGTCGTTCTTGCTCTGCTCACCGCGATGTTTATCTATAACTGGCAAAACGCACTTATTATCTTCGCCTTACCGATGCTATACGGGTATGTTATCACCTGCTGGCATACCTATTATCATCATGCCGGCCTAGACACAAAAAATGAGTTTGAAGCGTCCTATAATATTATGCACAGCTGGTATAATCTTCTTACCGGCAATTTGGGATATCACACCGCTCACCACCTTAAACCTGGACTGCATTGGTCAGCACTGCCACAGTATCATGCTGAAATAGCAGCAAATATCCCTACAAGCTTATACCGAGAACCTTGTATCCCGTTTAAGTGGTTCAAGGAGGCCTCAAAATTTGGGAGCTCTGTGCATAGGTTAGGGACACTCAGTAGCAAAACCGTTTAATATCCGAAAGGTATTCTTTATATACAGCGGGAAAATCGTTATGCCCTATCCCTTTTATAAGTAAAAACTGCTTAGGATCGGAAGCGGCACTAAATACCTCCTTCCCCATATGAAGTGGAATAACAGCATCTTTCTGCGCGTGCATCACAAGAAGTTTATATTTATGTTGCTGCACGGCTTGCGCGGTTTCGAAGGTATCTGCAATCATCCACGGAGCAAGCAGCAGCCAGGGATAGTGTGCGCGTGCCATCTTAAAAGTGGAGGGGAAACTCCCTTCTAGCACTACACAGGCCGGATCTGTGCGGAATGCCACCTGTGCTGCAACTGCCGAACCGAGTGAGTGACCCCAGATAATCATATCCTCAGTCTTGACACCACGATCCTGCAACCATCCGTATGCTGTAAGGCCATCTGCCACGACACTCTCCTCCGTCAACTTAGCGGCGCTGCTTTTACCATAGCCGCGATAGTCAAAGATAAGAGCGTTCCAGCCAAGATCATAGAAAATTCTTGATACATGCGCTAACATTGAGAGAGTAGCGCCGTTACCGTGCAGATAAAGCACAGTTTTTGCCTCCTTATTCTGCTCAATCCACCATCCATCGATTGATTCACCTGCTGAGTTTTGAATTGTAACAGCGCTAAAAGGGGTATTAAAATCCGCAGGTGTTAATGGTCCTATTGGTGGCGGAAGATAGAGGAGACTGCGTTGAAATATAACAACGATGGCTATTATTAACAGATAGAGGAGGACCGCTATAATGAAGAATTTTTGGAGCTTTTTAGACATAATAAATATGAAGACAGACTTGGTCACAGTAGCCAGATTTCAATCATTATCACAAGGTACTGTGTACGATGTAAAGAGAAGAGGGGCAACCAATTTAACCTCTCTTAATACCTTCTCTCCTAACCCTGATCAGTTCTGCCAAATCTTTCTCGTATACGGCGATCTCGAATCTTTTCTACTCTGCCCCCTATAGTCGTTTGAAGCTTCCGATATACCCAGGCAAAAGGGGCCATAAGATGAAGTGTCCATTTAGAGAGATCAAATGCTGCCGCTACGATCTCCGGTTTGAAGCGATCTCCTATTACAACCTTCGGAAAATAATCGAGGAAGTTATATATAACGAAAGTAGCCGCATATTTAAATATATAAAAGCGGATGTCAGTCCTATCCCCTGGTATTAACTGATCCAGACACTCAGAGCATGAGATCCAGTACCCTATAGAAGCCACATACTGAACAACCGATGTACGAGCTGAGAGATCAGGAAACTGTTTTTCAAAAGCTAAAATCCTACTGTTAAATCTAACATAGAATCTCCCGTACAAATCGGGCGTCTGCTTAGAGGCTTTAATAGAGACCAGAAGTTTCTCTAAATATTGCTTTGCTGCTTTAAGATTTAACTTTATTGTATCTATGGGATCGTCACCCATGGCAGCACTAAGAAGTCTTAGGCCCTGATTTAATGCATCCCTCCCTTCAGTACTAAGTCTATCTTCTCGTACGGAGAGACTCAATCGCAACACCTGTTCATGTACCTGCATTACACCAGCCTGCATGCTAGCTATTTGATCTGCTTGAGTGGCCGTATTAGCCTCGTCTACCAGGTCTTCAATGTTGTCGATTATGTCTCTTACTAAAGTTGTACTTGCACCCTGTCCCCATATCGGATTTTTCTTTCGCAGCTCTGCATGATACTCTTTCCACCTTTCAGACTGCCTTTGAAGATCTCGTAAATCTTGTAGCAGCGCATCTTTTTCAAGCTCTACCTGCATTCGCCTTTCACCAGCACTAGAATCTGCTTGTTCTGGGGAAAGAATCTGCGCAAGAGTTCTAGTTAAAAGAATTAATCTGAATAATTTAGGATGCGACTGTGCAGTTACCTGATCCCCAAGCTGACCTTCTAATGTACTAATACTGCTCTTACACTCTGATACTCTATCTCCCAACTTTCCAATTCGTGTCATCACAACTGCAGGGACTCCATTCTCGAGGCAATGATTCGCAAAATCTTCTTTTCTGAAATACCGAAAGGTTAAACAAAGCTGCCCTGCGCTTCTGCATAACGCATCAATATCACTTCTTATAGAAAGACCCTGTGTTTCTCCCTTAACATCGCCTATAAGTTTTGAAATCTCATCTGTAAGACCAACAACATGTTTAATACGAAGAGTAACCTTACCAACTAGCGCTTCATGAGTAGCAGTGGTCTCCAAATGGAGAAGTCCAAGATTTTCTAGCTCCCGCTCATGCTTTTTATGACGCGCAAATCCAACTCCAGCTGTAGCAGAGAGTACTAACACCCAGACATGAGCTACTGCTGCTGAAAAAGCCCAGCCTGGATGAGTGCGGAAGAAGCTAAAAGGATCGGCGCTGAAAAAAGCGGCTAATGGCAATGCAACTAATTCAGATGCAACTATCGCTGTAGAAGTAAACGAAAGAGCCCCAACTAAATTCTTAACTGAATTTAATATCCTGCTAGGCTTTGTTTCTTGTTGCTGCGGCTCTGACCTAGCCCCTCCGACAGCGCTAGCCGGCGTTGCTAATAACTTGAGACGAGAATCGGGCACAAAAGGTCGAAATGAAGTAGCAGCAGTAACACTAGGTGGAGCATCAAATCTACTACCACCTTCATCAATATGATTTTGTGCTACACCAGGACTCATAAACTGAACTGCATCTGGATCTTACTTGGACGGCGGGCTGGAGGCCCGTGGTCCCAGTACTAAAAAACGTAATTACTCATTAAGTGGGGGCAATCTCCTAGTCCTAGTCCTAGTCCTAGTCTTTGTCTTTGTCCGGAATCCTTACCCTCGTCACAGTCCACGCCCCGTAGACTAGGACTAGGGCAAAGAACTCGGACAAGGACAAAGACGAGGACTGGGACAAAGAGAATACCCACACTTAATGAGCAAATAATAAAAAACACCCTAACTACCTAGCATAACAGGACTAGCAAGCTAAGCAAATAATAGGAGGAAACCTATACGAAGATATCTTTAACCTTTTCAAAAAGGCCCTTATTCTTCTTGAAATCCTTACTTTCAACAATACTTAACTTTTGCAAAAGCTCACGGTGATCATCGGAGAGTTTTTTAGGAACTGCGATAGAAACACGAACATGCTGGTCACCACGGCTATTAGTGCCTAATATCTGAATTCCCTTGCCTTTAAGTCTGAAGATTTTGCCTGAAGGTGTACCAGCAGGAATCTTCATCTTAATCTCGCCTTCAAGTGTCGGCACCTCCGTCTCTCCTCCCAGCACCGCTAATGAATACGGGATTGGAACCTCACACACAAGTTCACTATCCTGACGTTCAAAGATAGGATGTGATTGGATCGAGATCTGGACATATAGATCACCGGCAGGACCGCCCGAGGTGCCGGACTCCCCCTCTCCTCTTAATTTTAAGCGCTGCCCCTGGTCAATACCTGCTGGGATCTTGACTGAAACGGTAGCCTCTTTAGATTTAAGCCCTGCACCGGAGCAACTTTTGCATTTATTTTTTACAATCTGCCCGGCACCACCGCAGCTCCTACAGGTCTGGCTCAGAGTAAAAAATCCCTGCTGAATTCGCATCTGGCCGCTGCCTTTACAATCAGGACAGCTCTGCGGTTTTGAACCCGGCTCTCCGCCGCTCCCGCCGCACTCCTCGCACATCAGTCGTCGACCGATCTTAATCTCCTTCTCACAGCCGAAAGCCGCCTCTTCAAAGGTTATATCAAGATCATATTTTAGATCCCGCCCGGCGCGGCCACGCGAGCCTCTTCCTCCACCGCCTGAAGCGCCGAAAAATGCACCGAAAATATCCTGGAAAATATCCTCAAATCCGGAGAAGTCACCTCCCTGGCCGAAACCTGCCCCCTGACTAAAAGCTGCATGACCAAACTGATCGTATTTTTGACGCTGCGCCGGCTCACTTAGAACGGAATAGGCCTCTGTTGCCTCTTTGAACTTTTCTTCAGCAGCCTTATCACCTGGGTTTTTGTCGGGATGGAATTGGACCGCCTTCTTGCGATAGGCGCGCTTAATCTCATCAGTACTAGCGGTCTTAGAAACCTCTAAAACCTCATAATAATCACGTTTTTCCACCGGTTACCGCAACAAGCATAACAGGCCGCCGTGTGGCTGCCTATATGAATTAATAAAAACTTAGGAAACCACTCTAATCTCTCACCTATGCGAGCTTCCGCTCGCATCTTGGGCGGATTACCATCCGCCCCTACTACAGCATGTTCAGATTTGTAGGGGCAGATGGTTATCTGTCCCAGGTGCGAGCGTCAGCTCGCACCAAGTAAATTAAGGCTCTCTAGTTTGTTAGTTATTCTGAACCTCTTCAAAGTCGGCGTCAACAACATCATCCTTGCCTGACTTTGCAGAGCCGTTAGTGGCTCCTGCTCCGGCCGCGCCTGCACCGTTTGTCGCATCAGCTCCTGCTGTTGCCCCGGCCTGCGCAGCGGCACGTTTGTACATCTCCTCAGAGAGCTGATGTGAAGCTTTTGTAAGATTCTCGGCGGCTGCCTTGATCTTATCAGCTTCCAATGACTCAAGGGATTTTTTAGCTTCCTCAAGTGCCACATTAACTTTACCCTTCTCCTCTGCTGAGAGCTTATCGCCTACATCCTTAAGGGTTTTTTCGGTCTGATATATCAATGCATCAAGCTGGTTTCGCGCCTCAATGGCCTCGCGTTTCTTCTTATCCTCATCTGCATGCGCCTCAGCATCCTTGACCATACGATCAATCTCCTCTTTGCTTAAGCCAGAGCTTGCTGTGATCTTAATCGACTGCTCTTTGCCGGTCCCAAGATCCTTGGCTGATACATGCACGATGCCGTTAGCATCAATATCAAAAGTCACCTCAATCTGAGGAATGCCGCGCGGCGCTGGTGGAATTCCAACCAGGTCAAACCGACCTAAGGTCTTATTATCTGAGGCCATCTCACGCTCACCTTGCAGCGCATGGATTGAAACCGCCGGTTGGCTGTCTGCTGCCGTAGAAAACACCTGACTCTTCTTAGTCGGAATGGTTGTATTTTTATCGATTAGTTTAGTAAAAACTCCACCGTAAGTTTCTATACCAAGGCTAAGTGGAGTTACATCGAGAAGCAGTACATCCTTCACCTCGCCAACTAAAACGCCGCCCTGAACAGCTGCCCCGACAGCAACAGCTTCATCTGGATTAACACCCTTTGAAGGCTCACGTCCGAATATCTCCTTAACTTTAGCTTGAACAGCCGGCATTCTAGTCATACCACCGACAAGAATAACATCTCCGATGTCAGAAGCTTTTACACCTGCATCCTTCATACAGGTAAGACATGGCTGCACACAGCGCTCGATAAGATCAGCGCAGAGAGCCTCAAGCCTTGATCTTGAAAGCTTAAGATTCATATGCTTTGGCCCAGAGGCATCAGCAGTTATGAAAGGAAGATTTACGTCCGTCTCTACTGAGCTTGAGAGTTCATGCTTAGCCTTCTCGGCGGCTTCCTTAAGTCTCTGAAGCGCCAAGGTGTCCTTGCGAAGATCGATACCTTGATCTTTCTTAAATTCATCGGCTAGAAAGTCAACAATACGCAGATCGAAGTCCTCACCGCCTAGGAAGGTATCGCCATTAGTAGCCTTTACCTCGAAAACACCATCCCCGAGCTCAAGAATAGAAACGTCGAATGTACCGCCGCCAAGATCGAAGACAGCGATAGTTTTCTCGTGCTTCTTATCAAGACCGAAAGCCAAAGCCGCTGCGGTAGGTTCATTAATAATACGAAGAACCTCAAGTCCTGCAATCTTGCCGGCATCCTTGGTAGCCTGTCTTTGCGCATCATCGAAGTAGGCTGGCACAGTAATTACAGCCTGTGAAACCTTCTCACCAAGGTAATCCTCTGCAGTCTGCTTCATCTTCATTAGAATAAAAGCTGAGATCTCCTGCGGACTCTTCCCCTCATCCTTGAGCTTAACCCAGGCGTCACCGTTTGGAGCTTTAGATATCTCATAAGGGAGCACCTTCTTAGCACGTGCTACTTCAGGCGCCTCAAATTTTCTGCCGATTAAACGCTTAACCGCAAAGATGGTATTCTTTGGGTTGGTTACCCCCTGACGCTTAGCAACCTGGCCAACTAGCCTCTCCCCTGAGTCTGTGACTGCAACAACTGAGGGTGTAGTTCTAGCCCCCTCGCTATTAGCGATAACAACCGCAGAGCCAGCCTCCATGATTGCGACGCATGAATTTGTAGTACCTAAATCAATTCCTATTACCTTAGCCATGAAAACACCTATATAGTTAAATCAAAAAATTTAATAATTTTAGCTAGTTATCTATCTCGAATTAAACCAGTTAACAGTAATATAACTGTTAACCATAAAAAGTAGATATTTCAAGAGAGCTGCGCTAGCCCTCAGTTCCTTTCTTAGCTGCCGCTATTACTACTTCTCCAACCCGTATTAGCCTATCCTTATAAAAATAAGGCTTCTTTAACTCATCCAAAATGGTTCCAGCTTTTGCATCTTCTGACTGCACCTCACTGAAAGAACGATGAAGATTCGGATCGAAATCCTTACCGATCTGAGACTCCCCACGCACCTCCCATTTGGAGAGTACAGCCACAAACTTCTTATGGATTAATTCAAGCCCACTTTTAAGCTTTTCCGGCTCCGCTCCTGAATACTTAAGCGCAAGCTCAAGGTCATCTAGAACATCCAGTACATCTGCAAATATACGCTCGCCCTGATATTTAATCAGCTCACTTCGCTCCTTAGTCGTTCTTTTCTTGAAGTTTTCAAAATCCGCCAAGGCACGTAGATATTTATCCTTACTCTCCGCTAACTGAGCCTCTAAAGTACTTAGCTCAGATACCTCCCCCTTGTTTTCTGCGGAGGGCTCTGCCTGCTCAAGCTTAGAAAAATCAACATCCCTATTCTCTGCATTCTCGGTCATAAGTTCACTGTTTTATCTATAAATATACTGGTATGATTCTATAAGCATTTTTGAGTATTTTTTCAATGGGCCGAGAGATTATAGAGGAACAGGGGATCGTAATTCGTACCTACCCAAGCGGGGAGGCGGACCTCATATTAAGAATTATGGCCAGGGAGAGGGGGAAAATTAGCCTAATTGCCAGATACTCCCGCAATAGTAAGCGCCGCTTTAGTGGTGGGTTTGACCTTTTTGACTGTGGAATGTTTGCTGCAAGCCGCGGATCAGGCTCTCTTTATAGGCTTTCAAGCTTCTCACTACCGAATTCACTAATTAAACTTCGTGACGACTTAGATAAATTCTCACTGGCTTCAGTTTTATGTGAAGCCTACGACAATATAGTTAAAGAACACCCTTTAGAACCGACCGAAAGCATAGAGTTATACGAGAACCTGTGGCTAGGATTAAAGGCGATCGAACAGAGTAGCGGTGTAAAAGAGGGGCTGCGCGGCCTCTTTATGGCCCTCTCCCAGCTGCTTGCTATAAGCGGACATGTCGATCTAAGCGAGGCACCTCCGCCCTCTGCAAAAAGCCTATATGCTCTCTGCTCTAAAATTGAATCTGTATCTGAGCGAGAGTTACGAAGTAAGAGTAACCTTGAAGGGTTAATGTCAGCTCTTCAAAGCTCAATGGCAGCTACATCCGCCACCACAACCAGCGGCCTTAAGTGATTTTTTACTCTCTTTTGTCTCTTTGGCTGCAGCACCATCAGCTGGTTTAGAATCTTTCTCTGACTTAGATTTTTCAACTGTCCCAGAAGAAGATGATGATGACGAGCTCCCTGACTGATAGTCGGTCTTATACCATCCGCTCCCTTTTAGATGAAATGCGGATCTAGAGAGTAATTTAGTAACCTTTCTCTTTTCCCCCTTCTCTTTACAGTTTGGACACTGCGTAAGTGCTTTCTCAGAGACTTTCTGCACTACTTCGATTACTCCACATTGCGGACATTCGTATTCATAGATCGGCATAATAAATTCCTCTTGTATTTACGTATAGTTAGATGCGTAAATATTAAAACTTGGTGCTAAAACGGTGTTTAGACAAAAGCCGTAAGGAATTATTTAATCATTTCAGTGGTGTAAGTCAAGGTCCTGAAGCTAGCTGAATCGTATTACCTGTGCATAGTCTCTCAATGTCTGCACTAGAAAAGTCTGAAGAAAATACAGGATCATTAATAAAATTATCGGTGTTAGATCTAGTGTTCCTCCCAAGGGTGGAATATACCGCCTTAGCGGTCTAAGTAGCGGATCGGTTGATGCCGTAAGAAATCGAACAATTGGATTATAAGGATCCGGGCTCACCCAGGAAAGGATCGCTCTAGCAATCACAAGAAATATAACCATTGAAAGTATCATCTCTAACACAAGCGCAATGCCAGCGAGGAAATTTCCGAGGATAATCATGAGTAAACTATACCGATGGAGAGGGGGAATCGCAATTCTACTTCTTCCCTAACGAATTAACCCGATCCTTCTGTGAGGAGATCTCCAAAATTCTGATTCCAAGGTGCTCGTTTACAATAACAGCTTCACCTTTAGCCATAGTGCGGCCATTTACTAGGAAATCAAGTGATTCACCGGCGATCTTATCAAGTTCAAGCACCGAACCCTGCGAAAGCTGAAGCAGATCTGATATACACATACGAGCACGTCCCACCTCAACAGCTACATGGAGCTTAAGCCCCATTAAGCGCTCTTTATGTTGTACAGGAGGCTCCCCACTGCGCACAGGATGAGGCTCACTTGTACCCGCCTGTTCAGCCTGCATCTCTGCCGAGGCTGCTGCAAAAACGTCCTCTACAGCCTGTTGCGCTTCACTAACCGAAGCTTCGCTAGGAGGAGCCTCACCCTCAGCGGGTGTATCTTTTGGAGTATCATCTGACATTGAAATAATCTATATTTTCAACACGTTATCGATTAAGTTTAATTCTAACGGTATTATTCTAATTAGTTTAGATTCTAGTGTAACGGAAGAAGCACCTGATTTTTTTATAGTATTTTAAGCTTACCAACTCGCAGCAGCATGGCCCCCTCTCTCTTTAAAAACCTCGTCTCCAATTGGTTTGGATTCTGCGTAGCTGCTATCACCGGACTAGTACTCTCTCCGATCGTAGCACACAGCTTGGGGAAGGAGCTTTTCGGGATTTGGAATATCATTATTGCTGTTACCGGTCAGTTGATGATCTTGGATCTCGGGGTAAGAAACTCAGTCGTAAAATTCTGCTCAGAGTACCGCAGTCGCGAGGATCGTCCCGGGTTAATTCAGCTCATCTCCAATGCGCTCCTGCTGCTAATTGTTCAAAGCCTGTTTGGGTTTCTGATTATCCTGCTGCTGCTACCATTTCTTGAGAGCTGGTTTGAAATTAATGCATCCTTTGCGAGCTTAGCAAAGTGGGTGCTTATTGTTTCCGCGATTGACGCAGCCATTGAGGTGGGGCTGGGCGCGTTTGATGCAACACTTGCCGGATTCGAGCGCTACGATCTATTAAATGGGATAGGGATACTTAGATTACTCTTAAACCTGCCAGTGGTGGTATTTGTTCTTAATAGTGGATATGGCTTAATCGGCTTAGTTACTTCAATTCTTGCAATTCGAATTCTGCAGCGCAGCTTGATTGTCATAGCCGCGCTGCGTGTATTGAAAGATCGCCCGCGCCTAAAGCATGTCAGATTAGAAGGCATAAAACAGATTCAACATTACGGCTATTGGGCCTTCCTGATCGTGCTTGCCACAAGAATTATTAATCAGGCTGCACCGTTAATTGCCGGCATCTTTTTAGGCCCTGCTCTCGTTGCTATTTACGCAGTTCCACATACGCTCATGGAAAATTTCCGATTATTTACGCAGAGTGGCTCTACTGTACTCACCCCAAGACTTAGCTATCTAGAGGGGCAGGGAGATCGCGAACAGGCTGCAAAGCTGCTCTTTCACTGGACACGTATGAGTGAACTGTTTGCACTATCAATCACGCTGCCGCTCCTAATCTTTGGACCGGACTTTATACTACTCTGGATGGGAGATGAGTACATTGACTCTATTCCTATTCTAAAGCTCCTAGTTATACCTTATCTTTTTGTACTCCCGGCTCAGGCATTTGCTAATTTTCTATACTCTACCAGTAAGCATTCAATCGGTGCGAAGTTACAGCTGATCGAGGCCTCTCTTGTTATACTTTTCGGGACGGCTCTTGCTCCTAGCTTTGGTCCAGTTGGTGTTGCTTTGGGGGTAACTGTGCCTGGTATTTTTTTAAGAGGGTTTATCTTGCCGCGTGCAGTCTGTAAACATTTTCAATTCAGCTTTCTAAGCTATTTAAGTACAAACCTCATTTCAATGATCCCGTTAGCAGTCGCTTACATAGCCACATTAATTCTCTTTAAAGATCTGATCGGTACCGCCACCTGGCTTAGATTCCTCTGTGCTAATGGGATTGCTTTTACACTTTTTTGGATAGCATCTTTTCTCCTCTATTTCAGTGATGAGGAGCGAGGATATATTCGACGTAGGATAAGGCTATAGCATGGATATACGCTTCAAATTTGGGAAAAATTGGTCGAATTTTCTGGCACACTTGAATAGCGCCAGAATTGAACAGGCTAAACAGTCTTTGCAGAAGATGTTAGCGCTTCAGGACCTCAAGGGAAAAACTTTCATTGATGTAGGATCAGGAAGCGGATTATTCTCTCTTGCAGCGCGAATGCTTGGAGCAAAGGTGTACTCATTTGATTTCGATCCTCTTTCAGTCAACTGCACTAATCAGCTGCGAGAACGTTTTTTTCCGGACGATACAGATTGGAAAGTAGAGTCCGGTTCGGTTTTAGATAGAGTGTACCTAAGCAAGCTCGGCCAGTTTGATATTGTTTATTCCTGGGGAGTTTTACATCACACAGGAGCGATGTGGGAGGCTCTTGAAAATGTAACGACCTTAATTAAACCGGATGGTCTTCTTTTTATCGCAATTTATAACGACCAGGGGTTCATATCAAAAATCTGGCATAGAATAAAAAAAACATATGTATCAGTACCTGTACCGTTTCAGCTGCTAATGCTGGTTGCAATCGGCATTACAGCGGAACTTGCAAAATGCTTGCTGCGCCTACTTACACTTCAAAATCCGTTGCCTTTTAAGGACTGGGCAACTCGATCCAGTGAACGCGGCATGTCTTTGTGGCATGATTTAGTAGATTGGGTAGGCGGCTATCCGTTCGAATACGCCAAACCTGAGAAGATATTTTATTTCTTTAAAGAGCATGGATTCTATTTAGAAGCTCTTACTACTAAGCGAGCAGGTCAAGGTTGCTGTGAATATGTATTCAGAAAGAAATAGTGCTGACCCAAAAGTAAGCTACGTAATGGCTGCCTATAATCACGAACTGTATATTCGTGCGATGCTTCATTCCGTTCTGAACCAGAGCTATAAAGATATAGAACTAATAGTGATAGATGATGGATCTACTGATCGCACTAAAACAATTATACTGGAGGTAGCAGCAAAGGATCCTCGAGTAAAAGTAATTGTTCAGTCCAATAAGGGCATAGTTGAAGCTCGTAACTGCGGACTATCGTTAACGCGCGGGGAATATATCAGCATTGTTGACTCCGACGATCTGTTGCCGCTCGATCGCACAGCTCGTTTAGTTGAAGCCTTAGAGCAAAACCCCGCTGCCTCTATGGCATACGGTGATGCCTGGATAATAGACGAACATGGCAAGGAAAAGGGCCGCTTTTTTATGCTTCACCCGGTGGTTGATGGGGAGCTTTCTGTCGAGCTTTTCACGCACTACTGCTTTGTTCCTGCGCCAGCTGTAATGTTTAGGCGCAGCTCATTCGAATCAAGCGGGCCGTTATGGGGATCCGGTGCTGCAACCGATTATCTTAAGTGGATCGAGTTAGGACTTTTTGGCGAGGTAATCAGGCTTACCGATCCGCCGCTTGGCTGCTGGCGGAGACACGGACATAATCTAAGTGCTGCACTTTCACATAAAAGAGCGGAGCAGTATCTCTCTCTCTGCCAGGATCTCCGTCAAATATTAGAGAAACACCCAAGCTTGGCTGAGAAAATTAGCCGCGCTTCAATCAATGCACGCTTTGCAGGGTGCGAGCTTAGAGCCGGATTTTTTCTTGGATTAGATGGCAAGTGGGTAGAGGCGCGTGAGAGATTTAGGCTGGCCTGGGGACATAGGAAATCGGCGGTTACGGCAGGGGCGTGGATTAGTACCCTTCCATTTTTAACGCTCGTTTCTAATATCATATACAAACTAGCTTGGCGTAACCGACAGTTTGAGTAACACTTAAACAGATAAAGATAATATTTATAATATGATGTGACTGGGACCGCGGGCATCTTGCCCGCTTGATCGAACTTGCAGGGACAACAAGCGGGCTGGAAGCCCGCGGTCCCGGTATTTGAACTATATAATTCATGCTTACTATCTTTATCCGATCACGCAACGAAGAGGCCCTTATCGGCCTTACTTTGGAACGGGTCTTTACCCAGAAAACGGCGCATAAATTCGAGGTTATCGTGCTGGATTCAGCCTCGGCAGATGATACGGTAAAAATCGCTGCACGGTTCCCCTGTCGCCTAATCTCAATTCCTAAAAACCTCTTTACCTACTCCGCTGCTTTAAATTACGGTGTTTCTCTAGCTCAAGGTGATTTTTTTATTCCGCTTTCGGCACACGCTGTGCCTGCAGATGAGCATTGGCTTGATAATCTTGTTAAACCACTTCTAAGCGACCAGCATACAGCAGCAACTTTTTCAAGACAGATCGGCTGGCCTGATCTCGGGACACTAGAGAAGGCTGCCATTAATCGGGAGTTCCAACCGATATCATTTAACCGTGAAATCACCGCGTTGACCGAATCCTCCGATCTCTACTGTACTATTTTTTTCTCAAACGTAAGCTCCTGTATACGGATCTCCGCTGCGAAAAAGTTTCCATTTCTCGAAATGCCTTACTCCGAGGACCGCGCCTTTGCTTTGCAGCTTTTAGCAAGCGGAGCTGAGATACGATACGTCGCTGATTCTGTGGTACTGCACAGCCATCCGCCTAAGTTCTCTGATTTTAGGTCGGTGGCCCGTAACGCTACTAGAGCTAGACGGATCTTATCATTATTAACTGAGAAAGAATTAAAACGGCGCTTTTATACTCCTGGTATATTAAAAAAAGGATTAGCTTTTATAAAGATTCCATTAGCACTACTCATTTTAAGCTTAAAATCTGCTGCAGCTATCGGTTATCGAAATAAATTATTCTTATGCTCCTCTATTGGTACTACCTTAGGAAAATATGAGGGGCTTAGCGGCGCTGTAAAACTTCCTGCTACTGCCGATTATACGGCGATTAGTGCCAATGCAAAAATTTTTTCCACCACAACTGAATTAACTGTAACGGAGCACCGCTATACCGATAATGCTGAAAATAACAGAATCGTATCTGATAAATTAGCACTTATTCATGGCGCAGTTACAAATATATTAGGTTCACCTAGGGCATTAATACTAGGAGGCAGTTTTGGACGAGGAGAAGGTGTTTTCAACGGTAAAACGCCCTTAAATGATTTTGATATAGTAGTTGTAACAGAGAAGAGGCTTCCGATTTTTAAACGGATTCTATTAAGAGAGCTTCGTGAAGCATTAGGTAGGAAAGTCGGTGTTCGTCATGTTGATTTAATGCCTTTAAGCACAACTGAACTTGCAAATACCGCTGTAAAGATGTTTCTCTATGATCTTAAGTTCGGATCTGTAGTTTATTATGGGGAGGAGTCCGTACTTGATCTAATTCCATACACCAACGAGAGTTCAATTCCATTAGAGGAGATCCAGAATCTTTTAATTAATCGGATGGTGACACTACTTGAGGCGCATCCTCAGGGAAGGATCTTAGAGCAGCCAGCTCTTAAGGCCAGGCAGATTGCAAAGGTGTTATTCGCCTTAATTGACAGTGAGCTTGTACGTAAGGGGCGGTATGAAACAAGGTATCGGGATAAGATTGCAAACATGGGCTCTAATTCAGCACTTAGCGAGTATCTGCCTTGGCTTCAAACTGCGTGGCGGCATGAGCCAGGCGCGGAGAGGGAGGTAGAGCGATACTGGGAAGTAGCAAGATGCTTATTGCAAAAAGAGCTTTTACGGGTCACCTCTGAACTTTCCTGTGGAGAGCTTACCCGTATTGAGGAGCATTTTAACAATTGGCGGTTTAAGAGATTGAGATTATTAGATATATCAGCAAGGCGTAGGTTCTCAGTAGAGATGGCGATAGCGCAGGCCTTAAGTACCAGATGCAGCGCCGAGGAGGCGGATAGGTTGGTTGGGAGGTGGTATGGAATATAGAACTCTCCTGGGACATAAAGCCCCTGGGACCGCGGAGCTCCAGCTCCGCTTTGTATTATCTGCTCTGCATAACGGCGGAGCTGGAGCTCCGCGGTCCCAGGGGCCATGTCCCAGATAAATTGCAATATCAACTATTTTGACTACCTCCAATCAGAGTGGTAATCTCTACTACACCTTATAGTTGTAGCAGTCCAGATGCAGGATGAACTTCCCAAAATACCGGAGAAAACTCCGGAAGAGATCCGTAATAATGCTATCTCTTTGTTATGGCAGATGGCACTTCGTAATCCATCCGATGGATCAACACTTACGAGGGAGATTGCTATTAATATTTTAGATCGAATGATGTTCAAAGATTCGGGCAAGAATTAACGAGGTAGTATTAGTTATGACTGCAATTGAATTAGGTACTCCACTTATTGACTCCGCCTTTCTTCAATGCCTTATTTATGTGCAGCCTAGTAGGGCAGATGCTTGCAGCGCTGTCATGCGTCCGTATCTTCGAGCCGTGGGAATAGACTCGGATGCGGGCTCTTTAGTAGGGAAATTCTGTACTCAGGTCGTAACAGATCTACAATCAGGCGACACCTCTCGTATACAAGCTGCAGGAACAGTCATCAATGACCTTAACAGAGCTCTTTCCGGTACATCCAGTGCACATCAGGCAGCAGTCCACCATGAGATCGGCAAAGCACTAACCGGAATCTGTTCGGTCAAAGATTCTAAAACCCGAGTAGCCGGTTTACTCAGAGCAGCTCACGCTTTATATTCTGCAGGAGATAGGGTTACCGTAGCTCCGATATTAATCTTAGCAAAAGCGGTAAGTGAACGTGCTGGCAGCGCAGAGCCTGAGTGCATCGACTTGATCGCAGCCGAGCTGTTAGCACAAAAAGTACCTCTCTATACACCAAAACTATTAACGGGTGCCTCCCCTGGTAGACAGAATTCAGTTATCTTTAGAAAGCTATTCCAGCTTGGGATAGAGTGTGGTGATTTTGATCTTGCCGAAGCAGCAGCCGCTGGCTTGGAATCAAAAACTGCAAGATTTACTGACGAAGTTGAGGTGCTTTTAGCCAAAGATAAGGCGGGTACTGATGTAATAAGTGAGCTAAAAAAGCATATATCAGGAGCATTTCATCCTCCAGAGAGATTAGAAGCATATGAATACGGTGTAGCGTTTGGGAGGGTACTGGCCCTAGCATCCAAGAAAGGGATCACTGAGCTTCAAGATAACTTACCACGATTAATTGATGAAATTAACCAAATCGTAGTACGTGCAGGCGCAGGAGTAATTAAGGGGCTAGTTCAAGGTGGTGCTGATGATGGATTAATTTCAAGAGTTACAGCTGCTTTGACTGTTCCTAGTGCTACTCTTAAAATATTATCAGCATACGATGGAACAATTGAAATGGATAAACAAGTTAGGGTCAGTAGGCTTACTGCATTAGAGACAGAACTAACGGGCACAGGAGAGACAGAACACCGCTTTGCTGACGAAATAGCTTTACGCTATGCCGATCTTGGCTTGAGGTCGAAAACATTAGAACATCTAAGGGCAATAGAGGATCCTTTCACGATATTTTCTATCGCAAAGACCCTCTTGGCAAAAACAATCACTTCAGATCCTTCAATGACTGAGGCTCAATTCCTCGATCAAACTGAAGCGCTAATGAGCATGATTGTCCGTGTGGCCATGAAGACAGAACTTAAATTTACAGCCTTAGCGTATTGGGTGCGAAGCGGCAGAAAAATTACTGAGAGCGGTTGGATAGAGGATGACCTTAATATTCCATCAACCTTTAATTATGAAATTGCAAGGTGCTACTTTGACGCTGCCGTTGCTTTACCAAATAGCCAGGTCGAAGCTAAGAGAGAACTCCTGAAAGCGGTTTTCCATTTTATAGATAACGACACAAATTTACAGCCATCAATACGTACAGCCTTCGCAATGAGTCTCTGCGAGGAGTGTATGAAGCATAAAGCGCTGCAACAGGATGGATTACTTTACGCTGCAACTTATGGGAATAGGGATGTAGCGCCGTTTATCTCTGTAACACAACACTTAAAAATAACCGATCCGGCTGTCATAGAGCCTCTGCCGCATGGAGGTTATTTAAAGGATTTTCTTAGCGTATGGCGAATAGCAAAGGTTGCTGCTTTGGCGCCATATCCAAGCGAAGAAGATGCGTTACGTCAGCTAAAAGCTACATCACCTGCTAGAGCATTCTGTAAGATTGAGTATCATCTTGCTCTCCTTGCAGAGGCTCTGCGTACGCATTCCTAGACTACCTAAGTTGTTGGATATACAACCATTAAATGATCCATGGTAAGCACATTACAACGATGAGTGAGCCAAGGAGACAGAGTGGAAGTAATTCTTTATTAGACATGCGGCAACCTTAAAATCTTAAAACCATCGATTAACTGGTAAGAGCAATTCGTATGCCAGGTCGAAGGTAAGGAAGCTGTATTTTGGGAACCAACCTTAGATTCCCCTCCCCCCGGGACCTGACTATTACCCACAAGTCATAAAAAGTGCGAGTTTTGTAGCTTGTCCTTTTGCAGACCGACAAAGACAAGGAAAAAGACGAGGACGAAGACTGGGAAATATGATTAGGACTGAGAAAAGGACAAAATCCCAAACTAAGTTTTTCAATACTTGTGGGTAATATTCAGCCTGGGACCGCGGGCTTCCAGCCCGCTTTATGCAAAGCAGATAATACAAAGCGGAGCTGGAGCTCCGCGGTCCCAGGGGGCTATCCCACCACTACCTTCAAAAACTCCTTCCCATACCGCTCCAGCTTCGCCTTGCCAACACCGCTGATTCTTGCCATATCCTCCAGCGTTGCAGGCTTGGCCTTCGCCATCTCTATCAACGTAGAATCATGAAAGATTATATAAGCCGGGACACCGGCAGCTTTCGCTAATTCGATACGCTTCCTCTTAAGCGCTGAATACAGGTCATTATCAATACCGACCTCAGGCGCACTCTGTATTTTTTCAATTTTAAGAGCTGCTTTAGCTTTCGATCTCGGCGCAAGTTTCTGTCTTACAGGATCATGTCGGAATTTAACGGTACGTCCCTTCTTTAAGATCTCCTCGCTTTCCGCTGTCAAAACAAGACTTCCGTATTCAGACTCAACTTTGATATAGCCACAGGCCACTAGCTGCCTAAAAATAGATAGCCATTCGCTCTGTGAGATATTTTTACCAAGTCCAAAAAGTTTAAGCCGGTCATGCCCAAAGCGCTTCATTCTTTCATCCGCCTCGCCGCGTAGGACCTGCACCAGATAGCCGGCGCCGAACTTTTGGTCGGTTCTATATACAGCTGATAAAGCCATCTGCGCCTCCTTTGTTGCATCCCAACACTTTGGCGGGTTAAGACAGGTATCGCAGTTATTGCAACCTTTTTCATACTGATCGCCAAAATACCGAAGCAGCACGCGGCGTCGACACTCTACTGTCTCACAGTAACCTAGTAACGCGTTTAACTTTCGCTGCGAGACACGTTTATGCTCCTCATCCGCCTCACTCTGCTCGATAAAGCGCTTCTGCCCAACTATGTCTCCCAATCCGTAAATCATCCAAGCCACTGATGGCTGCCCATCCCTGCCGGCCCGTCCGGTCTCCTGATAATAGGCCTCAAGGCTTTTCGGTAGATCAAGATGCGCCACAAAACGGACATCCGGTTTATCGATACCCATTCCAAAGGCGATCGTTGCTACAACGATCACACCCTCCTCTTTTAAGAATCGGTCCTGATTTTTCTCTCTAATTTCCGGTTCAAGCCCAGCATGATACGGATAGGCGCGGTACCCCTTTTCGACTAACTGCCCTGCTATCGTTTCTGTTTTATCACGGGTCATGCAGTAAACAATTCCTGAAGCCTCCCGATCCTGTGTCTGTAGAAAATTAAGAAGCTGCGCTGTCGGGCGCTCCTTGAGTGCTACTTCATATCTGATATTGGGGCGGTCGAAGCCGCCAACAAACCGTTTCGATCTCTCCAGCTTTAATTTCTGCACAATCTCCGTACGTGTGACCTCATCTGCCGTAGCAGTAAGCGCTATGCGCGGAACATCCGGAAATTTTTCATGCAAAATTGACAACTGCAGATACTCAGGTCTAAAGTCATGGCCCCACTGCGAGACGCAATGCGCTTCATCAATTGCAAAAAGAGAGATCTTTAGCTTTTCAAGAAATGGCAGAAAATCAGGCTGCATTAACCGCTCCGGTGCCAGATACAGTAGCTGCAGTTCGCCTGAGAAGGCGCGTCTCTTCGTTGCTTCAACTTCAGCGTAGCTTAGACTCGAATTAATATAGGCAGCCTTAATCCCTGACTCTAGAAGCGCACTGACCTGATCGCGCATTAATGCAATTAAAGGTGAGATCACTATACCGACACCTTCGCGCAGCATAGCCGGTATCTGGTAACAGAGAGATTTGCCAAATCCGGTTGGCATCAGCACTAAGGCATCATTACCGGCCACAAGCCAGCTGATAATACTCTCCTGCTCACCTCTAAATGAGTCGTAACCGAAATAGGATTTTAGAAGCTGTGCTAGGTTGCTCTGCATACGTCACACTGCACTAGTGCTCCTCCAAATAAGTTTTTTCACGTCTAGCATCACATCGTTGCCC
>CAZKXU010000046.1:0-26189 GCA_964556665.1 uncultured Bdellovibrionales bacterium
GGCAACGATGTGATGCTAGACGTGAAAAAACTTATTTGGAGGAGCACTAGGTTAAGTGCCTAGTCAGGAATGAAATATGTTCACTTATATAGTGAGTGAGGAGATATCCCTACGATACTTTCTCAGATGCTATAATCTATTATACTTAAGCACAAAAAAGAGGGAGGCGCTCAAGCGCCTCCCTAGTTTAAATACACTCAACTAATTACTAGTATGGCTTAATCCAAGTAGGATTGGTTTGACCAGCAACGTCGAAATCTTTTAAGAAGTCGACTAACTTATCCTGATGACATACTCCATACGTTGTACAATTTTGCGGGCTTCCGCTAATTACATGGGCAAGACTGTTTGCTACCCTTGTAAAGCGCACCTTATCACTAACATCTTCAGTTGTGCCATCAGCTGCTGCAACGTTGCTGAACGGGCGCCAGATGTAGTCACAGTTGTTAGTTTCAGCCCCGACTAATCCTGGATCAACCGCTACTCCACCTGCACATACATGGTCACCCTCAGCTGTGATGCCATGAATTGGAATGCCAAGTTTGTCAGCCGCTGCCTGAACTTCAATATTAAGTGCGTTGTTAGTAGCGATTTCGCCACGTCTCTCTATCAATTTCTCATAGAGAAAATAGCTGGCTAATGGATCGTTTGGATCAGGTGGAAAGTATTGAACAGCGGGTGTTACAGCATTGTTCCACATGTGAAACATCTCCCTGAGCCTTTGGTTTCTCACGCCAGAGTCAAAAATTAAGCCGTTTAGTTTGGCGCCCATCTGAAGCTTGGTTGCAAGTGTCAGATTGTAGACTGTATTACTACCCGAGCTACCACCCATCGCAAAGATTCGACCAACCTGTATCGGTGCATCAATGCTACCGGCTGATTTGGTCTTATGATCGCTCCCATATTTTACAAATTCAAGAGCTGATAGATTAGCAGAAAGTCCTTCGAGTATGTTTGGCGAATTGTTTGGATCAGTTTTGGTTGAGTTTCCACCGCCAAAATCATGATCGCACTGGGTAAGGTAAAGCACTCTACCACCGCTATCAATGAATGTACGCATGACGTTTATTTGGTTTACATCCTGTGGATTTGCTGTCAACCCTATTTCATAACCGCCCTCTATTACACCCATGGCTCCATCACCTTTTGCAGTGTAAATAGGTGGTGTAGCGGGCACATCGTCCGTTCCTATAGTCCATTTGTTGCTTGTATTCTTTAATAGCCCCTCACTGCCACCGACGTATTCTTTTGTGTTATTAATAATGTCATAATAACCACCACCTATACCCGGGGATGTAATAAGAAGAGATTTAGCAGTGCCTGGTGTGCTGTCTGTATAAAATAGAAAAAACTTAAAATCTCCACCGTCTTGATTGCCGTTAGCGTCAACCGATCCGCATTTGAAATTTGGATTTGTATATTCCTTGTAGCTAATAGTTTTCTGAAGGTAGGTATTCCCCCCACCCCCACCCCCACCTCCACCACCGCCCATACCACCACCACTACCGCCAGTAGGGGTAGGTGTAGGGGTTGCAATGTAGTCCACAACGAATGTTCCTGAGCCTGTTTCGGCTATGCCAGAAACCTTGATCTGTGAATTATGCCAAGTCGGAGTTGGTGTTGGTGTAGGCGTTGCTGGTATCGGCGTTCCACTTCCACCTCCGCCACCGCCTGATATTTGTGCAGTTGCGATTATTGGTGCCATTGCTACGCTTGCTAGTAGCAATGCCCATTTATATATATATTTGAATTTCATTTTTGATAACCCCTAAATAATTAAATCATAGGCACTACTACTATCACCCTACTCGTTTACTTCGTAATTGTGCGTAATAGTCTAAAGGCTCTGCAGATACAAAGTGTTGAATAACTCAGAAAATTAGTATATTTACTAGTGAGTCTAGGTGGCTTTTGTAGTGCTGGTAAGTGGATTGCGTAGGATACTACGACTAGGCACTGTAGTAAGATAAGTCGATAATACCTTATCTTATAGAGCACTTGGTTTTAATCAATAGTTAATTTGTATCCTGGATTTAGTAATTTCTGCTAAGATTCTACAATGAGCCTTTCCTCCAAACAGGCAGATCTGCTTTTAGTTTTTAGCGTAGTAATTCTAAACCTGCTTTCGATCTTACCGATGTTGGCGGCTGATGCTGCTACAGTAGACCTTGGCGAAACTATCTATAACTCAAGACAGATTCTATCAGGTAAAGTTCCGTATCTTGAGATCGTATCCCACCATTTTATGGGATATCTATTTCTATTCGTCCTGCTAAGTTTTTTTATGAATCTTACCCCCGCAGTACTATGGGGTGTCTGTATATTGTTTAATTTACTGAATGCACTCCTGATTTTTAAAACAGTTATGTTAATTGCTGATCGGCGTGCCGCAATTGTAGGCGCACTTATTACCGTTACTCTCGGTTGGTTTTGGGGGTGGCATGGCATGACCTTCAATCTTCAATCCTATCTATTGCCGTTTCTAAATGCTACAATATATCTTCTCGTACGGGCATGCCAGTTCTCATCAAGAAAAAGTATTAGCGCCGCGGCATTTCTACTTGGTCTGTTGTTATTAATGGATCAACGTATAGTTGTGTTTACCCCATTACTACTAGTGCCGCTTTTTGGAGGTCTAGGCATTTGGCAGATCGGTAGAAAACTTTTAGCACTTACCCCATTTTTCCTATTACCTATGACATGCCTAATCTTACTATGGCAGCTTGGAGCAATGCAGGAATTTTTTGAGCAAACCATCCTTGCCCCTTTGTATGCTAGAAACTGCAGGAATCCGTATACAGCAGAGATGTTAAGTAATCTCTTCTCATGGGGCATTGCATCTGAAAGGTCGGCCGTCATTCTCTCCAGCATCGGTTTAGTTTTAATAGCTATATACGAGCAGCGTAGCTGGATTAAGGCATTAGTGTTTATAGGAACACTTTCTGCGCTTATATACACCGCACTTGGCGGACGTGATTATCCAAATTATCTACTTTTACTTGCTCCAACAAGTTTGCTTTCGATTGCTCTCCTAGACCGCATAATACGGGTTCGATTTGAGATATTAGCGCAGCTTTTCTCATTAGTGCTAGGCCTCCTAATATTAAACGCCTCCTCGATATCCTTGAAGTATTATCTGCAGCATGGTCGCTTTACATATCCGTTTGATAATCGCGCCATCAAAGAAAGCGCCCAGTTTTTGAACGCTAGACTTAAGCCTGAAGAAAAAATCCTTGTCTGGGGCTATGCCCCTTCAATCTATAACCTGACAGGTACATTTTCACCTTTTAGAGATGTAGGTTTAGGTTCTGTTACAGGCACCAACTTTTTCTCCTATGACTCAAAAGATCAGTGTTATGATCAAAAGATGGTGGATGAATTAAAGTTGTTATTAAATAACGAGCCACCTACGTTTTTTGTGCGAGTTGAAAGTACAGGCAAAAAATGTGAGGAGGTTATGGAAATTTGTCCACCTGCCTACACTGACTTTAGTAGAACATTTGCCTTACTTAATTATGATTATGAGCGAGTTAGTCATCTGCGGTTTATTAAAGAGAGGATAGGTGCCTCTTATAAACTAGAGACCAGTTTTGAGACTGCTCTAGAAAAAGTTACAATTTTTAAATTGATCATTAGTAACTGATAATGAAGTTAATTAGAGGAGACCTATATCTATTTCCGGCATTTATATGGCTCTTTCCTTCAATTTTGCCGTACATATTGCATAATCTTCTATATGAAGACATCTTAGGTACGGCACATGCCCCGTCGTTGTCGATTAAGCTGTTCGCAATAATACAGATCATACTTGCGATCATGATTGAGTATGGACTTTTTATCTTAGTTACTCTGGCTATTGCGAGGTATTCAAAAAAGATTGCTCAGAAGCTACTGATTATTTCATTTGGCCTACTTTCCTCAGCCTACATGCTCTTTCTCTTATTAAGCTGGGCTAAGTATTTTCGTTACGGGACGATGCTCTTTCCTACAGATATTACGTTTATAACTTATCTCTTTGAACGAGTTACATTCGAACAGTACCTCTCCACCTCTGACCTTTTTTCTCTTGCAATCATAGGGAGTATCGTTCTCTTAATGATTTTTAAACAGGTTTATAGCATTAAGGATAATGCTAATAAATTTAATTTTCATGCCCTGTTATATGGAAGTACGCTAGCCCTAATCTCACAACTTGTAATAGCTGTGGGAGCCTCTTTCTCATTTTCAACTGAGTCAATCTCTAAATTAGCCCAGTATATGGCGTACAACACCATTCCACAGGGGCCCATATTGTCCGGGGCTCTCTACGCCTCAGTTTTGCGGACATATACTGTAGTAGATTTGCCGCCAAATCCTTACACACCTTACCAGCTGCCAACAGATATTCGACCTACTACCAATGTCATCATTATTGCAGTTGAAGCGCTTAGATATGATGCTGTTTTCGAAAGTAATGAGTTTTCAAGCGCAATGCCCTTTATAAGGAAAATTGCAGATAGTGGTGTCTCATTTTCAAATGCCTACGCACAGGCGACTGACACGGAGTATTCACTAGCCACAATATTATCTGGATTATATCCCTTAAAATATCCTGTTCGTAGGCGTGAGAGATCGATTGATTATCCAAGCTTAAGTCTACCAAGTTTATTTAAGAGGATTGGGCATAAAACCGCAATGTTTACAGTATTTGACTGGGCAAATATGCGCAAAAATGCTGAGCAAGGAGGCTTTGATCTTTATTCCGATCCAACTGTCGATGGTGGCGGTTACGCTGTTGAAAAGGCTTTGAGTTTGCAGCGCAGCAGGAATGGAAAGGACAGCAGGGTAGATCGACAGGAGGTAGTCGCAAGACTTGATCAGGAGAATATTAGAAGATTAATAGAGTGGGCAAAATTAGAGGAGAATACTCCGTTTTTTGCGATGTTATATATGTATGACTCCCATTTCCCCTATACCATCCCAAGCGCCGAGTATTCGCCCTTAAAGCAAGAAAGTGCCACCTATTTTTTCCCGCCAGAAATGGCAGCCTATTATAAAGAGCAGTATTTGGCTGCGTTAAAGGTCGTAGATCAACGTATAGAGCAGCTATTTGAAAAACTGAATGAGCTAAATCTTCTTACAGATACTATTATTGTGATAACTGGTGATCATGGTGAACAGTTCTATGAACATGGTGGTTGTTTACATGTTGGTCAGCTACATCAGGAGGTACTTCATGTTCCGCTCATTTTTTCAGGGATACCTAAAGAGTGTAAGCTCGAAGCAGATAAATTGGCAGGCCACATTGATATAGCGCCTACTTTGCTCCGTGCTCTTGGGTTACAGGCTTATCAAGGTTATCAAGGAATAGATCTCTGCAGAGAGAATGAGACTACCAGGGTTTTGTTTTCATCTAGTCAGGCACTTACAGATGAAGATGCGCTTTATTGGAGTAACTATAAATATGTTCGAAACTATCGCGGAGGCGGTGAGCGTCTGTTCGATCTGAAAGCTGATCCTGCGGAGCAAAACAATTTAATAGAACTGCATGAGTCTCAACTCATCAAACAATTTAGAGAGACTCTCTACCACTTTCGCAGCGCACAGTTTAGTTACTATGCATTGGATTCTAAAATAAGAAAGGAGAATTTCCCTGCTAAGTTTCCTACTGGGACCGCGGAGCTCCAGCTCCGCTAGTTATCGAATAACAACCCATACAAAGCGGAGCTGGAGCTCCGCGGTCCCAGTTAACAAAACTATATTTTATAGAAAGGCTTCCTATCGTCGAGGTCCGCTACGCTTCGGATGATGCCGTTCATCCCTGCCTCGTCTATTCCTATTTCCATAGTCACGCCTGCCTGGACCGCTGCTTCTATGTTTGCTGCGAGGGTGGCGATCTCTATGTTCGGTTTGCTGTTCCTCTTCTGGGCGAGCAGTGCGTTCCATAACCGGGCGACCGGAATCCGCAAATACTTCTGGGTAGATCATACTAAGAAACCGTCCGGCCAGCTCTTCTGTCGCCATCTCTGAAACCAGCTTCTTCCAATTAGGATCCATGATCTCGATTGCTCTTGTAAAATGCTTCTGCGCCAGCAGCTTGGTAAATGCTTGTCCCATCTTCTTTGCTCCTATCTCCTTACGAGACGGAGGCACTCCAGCTACGATACGACTACGGGTCATCTTCTCAATTTGGCCTAATAAGTATCGGTGCGATGGTGTAACTAAGCTGATTGCTAATCCAGCTTTACCGCTTCGCGCTGTGCGCCCAATGCGGTGTACATAGTTATCAAGCTCACGTGGGATTGAATAGTTTATGACGTGCGTTAATTCCTTAACATCTAATCCACGCGCAGCCACATCTGTACAGATAAGAATCTTTACTTTCTTTGTACGGAACTGTGCCATCGTATTTTCCCGATCCTTCTGACTCATATCGCCGTGCAGACAGTCGGTTTGATATCCGTGCGCAGTCAGATAACGGTTAAGGTCTATTACTAATAATTTCGTTTGGCAAAATACTAATCCATAAAAATCTTCGGCTGCATCGATTATTTTACAAACCATCGCTGGTTTATCGCTCTCCTGTGTCATGTAGTACGACTGAGCAACTGTGGATGAGAGCATCTCGCTTCGATTGACCTGTACCATTTTAGGCTTTCTTAGGTATTGGTCAGCTACTTTGCGTACACTTGGGCTCATAGTTGCTGAAAATAACCAGACATTACTTGTTTCGCGCGGCGCGCTGTTCAGGATTTTTTCCATATCCTCGCGAAAGCCCATCGAGATCATCTCGTCAGCTTCATCCAACACGACAACTTTAAGTGCATCGAATTTTAATGTTCCACGCTCTAAGTGATCTATTAAGCGTCCTGGTGTACCTATTATTACCTGTGCACCCTGCTTTAAACCGCGTAGTTGATCCGCATAACCTGCACCGCCATAGATTGGCAGGGCTGTAACCCTTAGATTTTTACCTAGGATATTCATCTGTTCCGCTACCTGCATCGAGAGTTCCCGAGTAGGGCATAAAATTACCGCCTGTACAGTGCGAAGCTTTGGGTCAATCTTTTCAAGTATCGGAATACCAAATGCAGCGGTTTTCCCTGTGCCTGTCGCCGCTAGTCCTATAAAATCTGTTGGATTAGCTAGTAGTATGGGGAGAGTTTGAGCCTGAATTGGGCTTGGCTTGGTATATCCAAGATCGGCTATAGCCTTTGTCAGTGCATCACTAAGTTTCAGTTCATTAAATGTTTGCATCCGAGTAGGTTAGCACATTACATAGACTTATGCATGTTTTTGAGTGGAATAAATCGCTATAGTCTGAAATAACTTAGTCCTTATGCCGCGCACTTTGTAGCGCTGAATTCAGCTGCTATGATACTACGAATATCCTCCTCTCGACTGAGTGCAGCTACGATTTTAGCTGTATTATAAGCCTTTTTCTGCTGTAGCGGGATAGTTAGAGTAAGTCTTGATTTAAGTGAGGTGCGCTTTTCCCAGCCATCTATTATATGTTCGTAAAGAGATTGAGGATTGAAATTTTCAAAATCAAGAGTCAGGTCACCCATATCCAGAGTGTTTAAATAATGCCTTACTTTTGGTTGGTAGGTGATGCCTATAACCGGTGTTAACATCGAAGAGGCAAGAATAATTGAATGTAAACGCATTCCAAAGAGTAGGGAGGTTCTACCTAGTACCGCTTTTACAACAGCATGGTTATTCTCGACATTGCTAAGCAGTGCCATCTTGCGAGGCGCAGCTATGCGCGCCATTAATTCCCGAGTAATGCCAACATCGTGATGTTGAGTGCTGACAAAAAGAGCAGATACTCCGATCTCTTTTAAGGCTCGATTTAGAGCTTCAGCATAGGTCTTTAAAAATCTTTCCTTACCCATCGATGGCTTACCGGATCCTGCCCAGGTATCGAGATAGGCATTAATGTTTATAGCGAGGATCTCCTCATTTTCAAACCCAAGTGCTTTCAGTATCTGCTCAGCAACTTTATCCTCTGCAGGCGGAGCAATAAGCGCAGAATCAGCAGCAACAACAATCCTATCTCTTTTAACACCAAGATCCTGTAGTACTGCTAATGAGCCTAAATCCCTTACTGAGATAAAGTCCATCATTTCGGCCAACTCTTTTAACATGCTACGTCCTGGCGCAGTCTCGACCGGACCAGCAGTGACGTTAAAGAAAGCGGACTTTTTTCCACGCTTTTTTGCACGGGGAAGCATGAATGCCAGAGTCGACATGTAATTAAAGAGCGGATTGAAGAGTGAGCGATCAAAAAGAACTGCGTCAAAAATAAGGCTGAGATCGGTGCGCATAATAGAACGCCAAGTGGGAAGTCCCAACATCTTTAGAGATAAGCTCCATGGCATCATACTGATCGGTACTGTTCTGTTAGGATAGTTATTAAGGATATAGCTTGGCCGAATCGTTGGAATTTCATAGGTAATTTTCCTTTGGCAAGCAGTATCTATAGAATCCATTATGCCTGCTATGAGCGCAGCGTCGCCTGCGTTTCTGCCGGAGGAGGAGCCAAGTAAGGTGATGGAATTAATCATAATTAAGGTGTTATATTGCAATAGCTCAAAAACCACGGGCAAAATTGTAGGGGCAGATGGCAATCTGCCCCAGGTGCAAGCGACAGCTCGCACAAATTATGGGCTAATGAGCAGTTGCGTATAATAGCTTAAGTTTGCAACCTAAACAAATGCTATATCAAGGGATCATAGCCGACACACATGTGCATCTGTATCCATGCTATAATTATGCGCGTGCATTGGATGCTGCTTTAACTAATATGGGGTCATATGCCCCAATAAATTATGCACGACTGCTTTTCCTTACGGAGCGGCACGATTGTAGTTTTTTCGAAAAACTTCTCTCTGGAAATATCACAATAGATGGATGGGGGCATGAGAGCGTAGCCCAGGAGCTTCTAAGATTAACAAACTTAGCTGGTCTTAATCTGTTCCTAGTAGCCGGAAGGCAGATAGTTACTCATGAAAAGTTGGAGGTCTCAGCGCTGGCATGTAATAAGCTTATTCCGGACGGGCTCAGTGCAGAGGAAACAGTTAAGATGATAATTGAGTTAGGAGCGGTAGCAGTTTTGCCTTGGGGAGTAGGTAAGTGGCTTTTTAGCAGAGGAAAGTTGGTAAATAAACTTGTAGATAAATTTCATAATCAGATTTTGATAGGAGATTCCTCGCATAGGTGTTTTCTATGGCCAGAACCTATAAATTTTAAAGATTATAAAAAATCCGGCCGCACAGTCTTGGCCGGCACAGACCCACTTCCGCTTATAGGAGAAGAGCTTCGCATCGGGCAGTTTGGCAGCGTATTTCCTGCTCCTTGGGATGGAACGCAACAAGAGCTATTGAATATGCTTAAAATGGGAGGTCAGGTAGCAACTTACGGTTCGCGTTTGAATATAGAGGCTTTGAGTTTACAGATTAGGCTAAGATTGTAATGAAAAGGTGACGGTTCTATTTTCGGGACTTTAAGACTTTCATGAGGGGAAGAGAGATATAAGACTTGGTTACCTACTTTAATCGCTCTAATTTTTACTAAACCACTAACCCCGACTTTTTCTTTAACCAAATGTGAGCAGGGATTACCTCTATATTAAAATTATCGTGGTGTACTTTTCTCTGTTCGTTAAATGTTATAATCGTTAGTTGTTTTGCTCCTGTAGCATATGCAGCCTCTGTCAATGCGCTTAATTCACGTTCTAAAGTTTTCTTAGAACTAAGTTCATAACTGACCTGAATCAATTCAATCTCTGGTAGAAGCTCCAGTTCAATATGTCTTCCGGTTAAGGAGGATGAAAGTTCTCCGCTTAAAAGACGGGAGTTAGATCCAGTAACTACAATATTGCGGCCTCTTCTATGTAGCTTATTTAAAAATTGCTCCCAGCGAGGAAGGATTTGAATTCCATCGAAGAGTCAGATCTTTGGATTACCGTAAATATGATCAATAGCATTAATTAATTCATCGGTATCAATTCCCTGAGGAATCATATTATCTTCAAAATTTATGTATCCGAAATTAGTTTCCATCAGACATTGCAGGGCAAGCACTGACTTTCCTGCACGTCGTGGACCTGTAATTACTTTAATTAAGCTGGAGGTAAGCGCCTTCCTAAGATGCGTTTCAAGATCTCGTTCGATCAGATTTTTCGTCAGTTGAGATTTTATCTCCTGTTTCTGGGCCAGTATTATATTGTTTAGTACATCACCCATAATAGATAATATTACATATTATTATCCATTACGCTGGTCATAGTTTATAAGCATTGATAATCATTTGATATTATTAGAGAAAATAATTGAAAGCTAGTGACGCTATGCTAAGTTAAATGTGACGGCTCTATTTATTGATACGTCATAATGAAAATGTGTCAAAAAATAGAACCGTCACATTTACTCTTGGAGTGTTGAAATTTGCAGGTAACTTCGCCCATGACTAGGTTTTTAGTTCATGGTAAACTAGCGCTTTACGACAGAAGATAATTTATCTGATGGACCCTACTCCAGCACCAGATACCCCAAGACGTTCATCCGACCCGCGTGCCGGAGGAGTTGCAGGCTCGCCAAAAGCGCCGGGCGAATCTCCGCTCTCGGTGGCGGCTGCGCTGCCCGCCCTCGAGCTCGCGCTTAAGGGAACCAACCTTGTTGCGGTGTTGCATGCGCAGGAAGCTCTTGTTTGCGCGCTTAACAATGGTATTCAGGTTCCGATAGACCAATCATTAGCTACGCGCTGCGCTCGGATCGGAATTGATGTGGTCGATTATATTTCGCGCAAGGCGCCTGATGGTGTTAGGGCAAGAGCACAGGCCTTAGGTGGTTGGCTTGAGTTTTCGGTTATTATGCTCGGTGTAGATAGCGAACCTTTTAGGGCTCTACATTCACTTGCGCGAAAGGAGCTGTCCGTGCGGTTTAGTCCTAGGGTGCGGCTCTTACTGCGAGTGCTGCAACGCGCTCAGTTAATTGGAGCAGAGGAGACCTTTACCAAAGCAACCTTCCGCGACGGTCTGCGCGTGGCATTAGGTTTCCGCGAAGTTGGTGCAATGGGTGAGCTAGTGAAGCATGTAGATATTTTAAAAAAGAAGCTCATGCCGGGAAAGCTTTATGAAACTGCGCCGCGTATTCGCGCAGCAGTGCAGATGCTTGAGGCAGAGTGCTCTGACCAGCCAGGTTATGCTGGGCAGTCTCGCTCCGAGTTCATTGCTACCGCTTGGTGCTCGCTTGGAGTGGATAGTGTTAGGCCTGTCGGAGTCACCGCGGCTATTCGCGATAATTATTCTCTGCTTTGTTTGGCAAACGGGTATGCGTCCACAGCGCGGCCAATTTTCTTAGCCGCAGCCAAGCAGCTCCACAGGGTGCCCACGGCGTTAGTTGCCGCGATCGAAATGTTAGATAAAGTACCGGCCAATGCCCGCAGTGCCTGGCTAGAACTCGGCTATCAGATGGGTTGTGCCGCGGCTGAGGCAGGAGACCCTATCTCTGCCCATAAGGCGTTTAGCTGGGTATGGATGCAATTGCGTGTGCTGCCGAGTGAAGAGCGCGCGGCTAAGCTCGATCTTGAGATGCGCTGCTTGGCTGGGGTTTTGTTGGGGTTAGATCGGGGCCGTGGCAGGAGTGAAATGTCGGTTGAGGTAAAAACGTACATGGGCGCGGTAGAAATTAAAATGAAGGAGCACCTCGATGCGAATCCGCTGATTCGACTTACACATGAGTTTCGTACAATTACTAAGCTCTACGAGATTACGCCAGATGATCCGAGACTTTTTAAAGAGTTGAGTTATTATGGTCGCTGTTTGATGGGACTACCAGTCACACGCGAATCTGCGTGGCTAGTGGAGCGGTATGTCTCGCTCCGGCTTACGAGGGCTAACGCAACATCGGACGACGACCAGAATCTCGTTGAGCGCACATTATCTGAGCTAACCAAACTTCCGTGGGGCCTTAATACTCGGAGCGCACAACAGCTGTTTATTTTATACGCCCAAATCGTTGCCCGGCGCGGCGAGCATCTGGCATGTTATGATTGGCTTAACCGCGGGCACTTCGCACTAAATCGAGATGGTACGCCTCAGGTGCGACCAGAGCAGCTGCGCGAATACGAACTGGTGCTCGCTCGGTCAGCGCGGTACGCTGGGCGGTATACTCAAGCAACAAAGTTAGTAGTAGGCTTATTCAAAAATTGGCCGAAGGGCCAGCCGGTGAGTGTCTCTTTGTTGATCGAACAGTTGGAATTAGGGCGCAATCTGGGGGCGCCGGTGCCTGAAGATAAACTGGCCGCTGTGAACTCTCTATGCATAATGCTGGCCAGATCAGGTGATGGAATCGATCTTGCGCTGGCATACGCGGCCCACGTTTTCGAGCTAGCTGAGTGTTCAGAGCAGCGCCGCCTAGCTGCCAGAAATGTGCTAGAAATGTATCCTAGTGATCCGTTTGCTCAACGCGAGCTTCTTTTATTGGATGTGTGGGATCTATGTAGTCGGAATGATTATCAGATGGCCGTAGCAAAGATCGGAGAGGCCGTTGGTATTGACGTTCCCGCGGCAACTGACCCACCATCTAAGGTTCGGTTCGCGGCGTACCATGCTTCTGTAGTCCTTGCCCAGGCCAAAGCCATAGAAGATACCAAAGATGCGCTCCCATTATACGTAAAGGCATCCGAACTTGCTAAGACGGCGCACCAAAAAGCTGTAAGTATCTTAGGCGAGGATCATCCCACCACGTTGTGTCTGCTGTACACAGTTGGTACTGCTCAAGTAAGTACGGGCGATACTCCAGGCGCATTAGCCCTACTTGAAAGACTGGTTGATGGGCTTGAGCGTTTGCCCGAGCCGGGAGCGATCGGCGAGCTTACTCGTATTAGTGGCGTGTACGGCTTTCTTGCCGCAGCTCCAGAGGGGCTAGCACATAAGGCGCAAACTTTATCGGCGCGAATCTCTGCAAGCCTTGCTCAGGGTGCGCGGCGGAGTAGTATGCTGAATGCTTGGGTACACGGAAATATCCCATTAACGTAGAATGTGGCGGCTATTATTATTCGGCTGTCCTTCTGGCGGCCGAATCTCCGCCCGCTGCCCTGACCCCGTGAAATTTGGTGCCAGGCAACTATAGCGAGTGACATAAGTGCGTAGCGAATTTCGCTACGCACTTATGTCACTCGCTATAGGCTGGCCATGGATGGCCAGCCGAGCCGCAGGCTCGGAGAATGGCTTAAAATGGGCCTTTCGGGACCCGTTTTAAGCCATTCGAGGAGGATTTTGACCAAGGATGGTCAAAATCCGACAGACAAAATAACGCTTCGTAATTTTGTCATTCACTATAATAAAAGTAGCCTCATACACCAATAAATTAGCAGCTCAGGCTAAGATTGTAACTTTGTATATTTTCCTTTTTCGATCGGAGTCCACTTGGCTAAAGTATCAAAGAGGTGCTTCTGGTTGATCGGCTTGGTAATATAATCATTCATTCCGACTTCAAGTGCTCTTGTCTTGTCCTCGCTCATGGCATTGGCACTTAGACCAATAATTGGAATATGTGAAAGCTCATCCGGGCGCATCCTGATCTGGCGGGTAGCTTCATAACCATCCATACGCGGCATCTGGATATCCATGAGAACTAGGTCAAACTTATTTGGTGCAAGCTTTGCTAATGCTATCTCTCCATCACCAGCAACCTCAACTTCATGGCCATTCTTGTTAAGGAGTCTAATCACTAGCTTCTGATTAACAAGGTTGTCTTCAACCAGCAGTACCTTAAGGCGTCTTACCGGGCATATTGTAGGTGAGGTTGAGTTATTCTCAACGACATCATCAGATTTTGAATTGCCAAAGGTGCATTGAAAATGAAAGCGGCTGCCTTTTCCAGTCAGACTTTCAAGACGCAGCTTGCCGCCCATAAGCTCAACAAGTTTAGCAGATATGGCTAAGCCTAGACCTGTTCCGCCGTATTTTTTTGTGGTTGTAGAATCTGCCTGCTCAAACGCCTCAAAGACCCGTTCCTTATCCTGCGGCGAAATTCCTATTCCGGAATCAATTATATTGAACTCCACTATGGTTGCGGTTCCTAGCTGTTGTTTAAGAACAACTTTGAGTATTATGGCGCCCTCATTACCTGTAAATTTTATTGCATTGCTAACTAGGTTCAAGATCACCTGTCTTAGACGTCCAGAATCGGCGATTAGAGTATTCGGAATCTCATCATCTACTTCAACTAGCATGGTAAGTTCTTTATTCTCGGCGCGTGCTCTAAATAGTTCTGTTACTTCGTTAAGAAACGGTCTGAAACGAAAAGGCGCAGGTACTAGGGTAAATTTGCCAGTTTCGATTTTAGAGAAATCAAGGATGTCATTGATGATCGAGAGCAGCGCATCAGCTGAGTTTTTAACGGTTTCTAAACTATCTTTCTGTTCCGGATTCAGTGGAGTATCTAGAACAAGATCTGTCATACCGACAATAGCATTCATCGGTGTTCTGATCTCGTGACTCATATTTGCAAGAAAGGCCGATTTTGCTTTATTTGCCACCTCAGCCTGCTCTTTTGCTTTAAGAAGCTCATTGGTGCGCTCCTCTACCTTCTTTTCTAGATGACGGTGCAGATTGTCTAGCTCGTCTCGCATCTGGCGAAATGTCGAAACCAGCTTGCCAACCTCATTTGCGTCGTTGCTCTCAACTATTGGAATCTGTCTGTTCCCTTTTGAGTAACCTTCCATGGCAGCGGATATGTTTACAATCGGCGTTAAGATAGAGTTTATTATCTTTGAAAGTACAACATACGAAATAACTAAAATGATAATATAAGTAATTAAACTTATGAAAAGGTGTTTTTGAAAGGATTTTCTGACGCTCTTTTTGGAAAGCGCTATGCGCAGCTGACCGATGCGGCGTTCCTCGGCTCCGTATTTAAGTATAAGATCCTCCTCCTGGATAATATGATCTGAGGAGGCATGCATCTTACCGAGACTGGCAAATATTTTGCCGCTATCATCAATCACCTCAACTCCAACAAAGTCCGGATCGCGTGATAATGCAACCAGCGTTGTATTAATGTGAGCGCGGTCAAGATCCCAAAGAGGGCGGGCAAGGCTAAGTGCTTCAACCTGTGAAAGCAGGGTTGCGCGTCGCTCAAGAGAGCTTAGTAGCTCCTGTTTGGTATTCAGCAGCAAGGCAGCAAAATAAATTAGCATCACTGCTGTGAGTGTGGCTCCGATCAGGAGGTTGGTGCGCGCCTTTATGCCGAGCGAGTACTTTTTCTGCATAGCACTAAATTAAGAGAATGGTTGTAAATGCTCAAAAAGTTCTGGAAATACCGTAGAGGCAACTAGACTTCGGCGAGCTCAGTCGAGTCGCGGCTGCCTCAGAGTGCAAGTTGCACTCGCATAATCCTGGGTTTTTCATGAGCATTGAGCCTCATCTCTATCTATTATTTTCGGCTAGTTACGTTATTATGTTTAGTGTATTGTTTCCCCTAACTGGCCTCCTGCTTAAGCAACTAAGGTGGTATTAAAATATGCTACGCAACTTTTTATTAGTATTTTTGTTAATAATTTCAAGTGGTTGCGTGGCGTGGGCAGAGCGCCTCACGTTTGTTGCGGACTCATGGTGTCCGTATAACTGCACTCCTGGCAGCCAGCGGGAGGGGATATTAATTGAAATTATAAAACAAGTGTTTGAGGCTCGTGGCTTTACAGTAGAGTATCGTGTCTCATCTTGGTCAAGGGCAATCAAGGACGCAAGGCGAGGTAAGTATACAGGCATCGTTGGTGCCTTTCATGATGATGCACCTGATTTTGTTTTTTCCTCCCATCCAATAATTGAGTCCCAGCAGGCTTTTTTTGCAGAGCGTAAGTCAACTTGGCAGTATACCGGTATACCGTCTCTGTCGAAGGTGAGTCTAGGAGTTATACAGGATTATTCTTATGCGCCTGAACTCGATAAGTATATTCAGAAAAATAAGAACAATCCTCGCTTAATACAGGTCTCTTCAGGGGAGGAGGCATTAAAAAATATTATTAAAAAGACCTTACTCGGGCGTATTTCTGCCTTTGTCGAGGATAGTAGGGTAGAAGAGTATGTTGCTAGAAGTATGGGAGTAGATGGCCAGCTAAAGGCTGTTGGTGTCTTAGTGACACAGGACGTGTTTGTTGCATTCTCTCCTGCAAATGTTCGCTCCGGTGAGTTCGCGGTGATGCTCGAAGAAGGTATCGTAGAATTAAAGCAGAGTGGTAAATTTGATCAGATCCTATCGAGGTATGGGGTTAGTCTGCCTACACCCCAATCGCCAAATATTTAATGTTTAGATACTCTTCGATGCCCCAATGTCCACCTTCCCGTCCGAATCCAGATTGCTTAATGCCTCCAAAAGGAATATTGGTTGCTGAGATAGCAGTGTCATTAATCCCAACCATGCCATATTGTAAGGCTTCAGCTACTCTAAACATTCGTGAAATATCCTTAGTATAAAAATAACTAGCCAAGCCAAAGTCAGTATTGTTGGCCATGCTGATTGCTTGCTCTTCAGATGAGAAACTTTGCAGAGCCGCAATTGGGCCAAAGATCTCCTCGCTAGCTATCTGCATTGAGGGTTTTATGCTCGTAATTACACAGGGCTCCATAAATAAAGATCCTTTTTTAGGGGCAGCTCCACATAACAGCTTTGCACCTTTAGAAACAGCATCCTCTAATAGTGAGGAGAGTTTTCCGGCAGCTGCAGCTGATATTAACGGTCCTATATCGGTGTCAGGCTTAAGGCCATCTCCAACTTTTAGTTTTTTAACCTGAGCGATAAATTTCCTGAGAAACTCCTCTGTTACGCTTTCGTGGATTAAAAAGCGGTTGATACATACACAGGTCTGACCAGCGTTTCGAAACTTTGCAAAAATAGCATCATTGGCAGCCCTATCCAGATCGGCATCTTCAAAAACTATGAAGGGAGCATCGCCACCAAGCTCCATTGTGAGTCGCTTTAGGGTGTCGGCTGACTGCTTCATTAAAATTCGTCCTACCTCAGTAGATCCGGTAAAGGTGATCTTGCGTACCTCTTTAGAGTCCATTAGAGCTTTAGTGATCGGACGGGAGTTACCGGTCACAATGTTGAATACTCCTGGAGGAATGCCTGCTTCTTCACAGAGAGTAGCAATCGCAAGCGCCGAAAAAGGAGTTTCCGAAGCTGGCCTTCCGATAAAGGTACAACCTGCTGCTAATGCAGGAGCAGCTTTACGTGCTAACATTGCATTAGGGAAGTTCCATGGAGTTATGGCTGCACAGACGCCAAGGGGTTCGCGTTGGATAATTACTCTCTTATTATTCTGAGCAGCCGGAACAGTTTCTCCATAAACCCGCTTTGCTTCCTCTGCATACCACTCAAAATATGCAGCACCGTAAAGCACCTCGCGCTCCGCTTCTTTAAGTGGCTTGCCCTGCTCAAGTGTCATTAGCTGAGCTAAGCTGTCCTTGTGTATGATATGCAGCTCAAAAAGTTTTCTTAGCTTTTCACTGCGCTCATATGCTGTTAAAGCTCGCCAGCTCGGAAAAGCTCGCACTGCAGCGGCAATCGCACTCGCAGACTCCTTTTCTCCGAGACTAGGCACTGTTCCTATAATTTCGTTATTAGCTGGGTTCGTAACCGTTATTCTCTCTTTGGCGCCTTCAATCCAGCGGCCATCAATGTATGCTGATTCTTTTAAAAACTTGTTTGTCATAAATTAAAAAACCGTTTCTATATAGCCGTATTGATACTGTCACAACTTTGTAATATTAAACTCTTCCCAGGGAGTCAAATTCAAGTTAAATCTGATACTGCTTCACTGGTAATTTTATATTTTTGTCCTCATGCGTAAGATTTTACCTTTTTTTATCTGGTTTTTCCTAGTTTCTTCACTCTATCTAGATTTTGCTTCTGCTCAGGATACTAAGTCATATCCTGAGGTTGGTAAGCAAAATGGAGTATATAACGACGGTCAGGCAGCTTTCTGGGATTTCGATATTTTCGATCACTTCCATTATTTCGGCCCAAAAGAGCGCGCTAAGGGCCATAAGCCTGAGCAACCAATCAAATTTAGTCACGTGACTCATGTTCAGAATAACAAGATTGAATGTCAATTCTGTCACTGGGGTGTAGCGAAATCCCATTTTGCAAATATTCCGGAAGAAGAGGTTTGCATGGGGTGCCACAAATTTGTAAAAGGCACGACCGATACTCAGAAGAAAGAGATCGGAAAGCTTGAGGAGTACTACAATACAGGTGAGTCAATTCCGTGGATCAAGGTGCATGTTATGCCGGATTATCTCCGCTTTAATCATAAGCGTCACGTCAAGGCCGGTGTCGCCTGCCAGGAGTGCCATGGTCAGGTTCCTGAGATGGAGACCGTAGAGCGTGTTTCTTCGATGAAGATGGGATGGTGCGTGGACTGTCATCGTGAGAGAGGTACTAGTATTGATTGCGCTGTGTGTCATAAGTAGTAGACGAGCGAAAAGGTGGAGTTTAACCACAGAAGTTACAGAGTACACAGAGAAAGAGAGTGAAGAATTTACCTCTCTGCGACCCTCATGCACTCTGTAGTTAAATTGAATGGTCTAGAACTGTAAAGAACAACAGAAAGGTCTAAAATGAGCGAAGTTAGTGAAAATCAGGATATCGAAAAAAAGGGGATTACACGTCGTAGCTTCCTTAAAATATTGGGTGGTACATCTGCTGCGACGGCTGTTGGATGCGCAGATAGTCCGCGACAAAATATATTTCCTAGTGTTAAGTCTGAGGAAGGTCTCATTCCTGGCGTGGCGGTATGGTACAACTCTACATGCACCGAGTGTCCAGCAGGTTGCGGCATTCAGGTACGTACCCGTGAAGGGCGTGCGGTTAAGGTCGAGGGTAATGCTGAGCACCCAATTAACCAAGGTGGATTGTGTGGACTTGGACAGGCCTCGCTTCAAAATCTTTATGATCCCGATCGTGTAAGGCAGCCGCTTAAAAAAGTAAAAAATGGTTCAGAGGTTCATTTTGAGCCTATATCTTGGGATGAAGCATACGCGCAGATCGCGGAGCGACTAAAGGATAAGGGTAAAAAGAGGGGCTTTATCAGTACAGCTCTGAGTGGCGCAAACGCTGATCTCTTGAGTCGCTGGTGTGAAAGTTTTGGTGCTGACTGGATAACTTACGATCCGATGGAGACCCCGGCATTGGCAAAGGCCGCTGAGTTGGTATTCGGGAATTATGGAGTGCCCACGTATTCGTTTGATCGGGCCGAGGTAGTGATAAACTTTGGCGCAGATTTTCTTGAAACCTGGGTCTCCCCTGTTGAGCATGCACGTTCCTGGTCAAGAAGCAGAAAGTCCGACAAGCCGTTACGGCTAGTACAGATAGAGCCACGCGCCTCCCTTACCGCTGCCAAGTCTGATAACTTTTTTTGCTGCAAGCCAGGTTCAGAGACACAGATTGCGATGGCTTTAATAAAGGTTCTATTAGATCGCGGTCGTGGTCAGGACCTACGTGAAGAGGTTCGCGCACGGCTGGAAAAATTAGTTGCTGGTGTGACTATAGAATCAGCTGCTGAAGCATCCGGCCTTACTAAAGAGAACATACTTTTAGCTGCTCAGTACCTCTCCGAGGCAAAACTCTCTCTCGTGATTGCAGGTGGTTCTGCAGCGCAAACTCCGAACCCGATGCCGCTCTATATAGCAGTTAATTTTCTTAATCTTATTCTTTCAAACGTAGGTGAGACTGTACATCTGGCGCGTGTAAGAAAGCCGCAGACCTCTTTAAGTAGATTGGCAAAATTAATTGAAGGGATGGACAAGGGGGAGTTGGATACTCTATTTGTATACAATAGCAATCCCGCTTTTTCCCTGCCAGCAAGTTTCAATTTCCGATATGCGATTAAGAAGGTGGCGTTTGTTGTAAGTTTTTCATCTCAACTTGATGAAACTGCCAGGAATGCAGATCTTATTCTTCCGGCTCATCATTCACTTGAATCCTGGGGTGAAACGAGGCCAGTTCCGGGTGTATACAATCTAATTCAACCGGTTATGCGCGCGGTTTTTGATACGCGTGGATTTGGAGATATGCTGCTTGGTTTGGCCACCTCAGCTGGTGCCAGCTCGGTAGGTGATGGTGCAGCGGATTTTCAGGCTTATATAAAGGCTAGCTGGCGAAAAGTGCATTCAGAAGTAGGCGGCTCAGAAGCCTTCGAGGCATTTTGGCTCAAGGCAGTGGAGCAGGGAGGTGTAAGAAATGCTGCCTCCGACCATGCACGTTTGCCGGTGAGGGTTAACGACGCTGCTTTCGAGTTTAAATTTGATACAGCATCTATTACCCATTCAGATGTTGGGCCAAACAATCTTATTCTTTATCCTTATTTTTCAGTTAAAGGGTTTGATGGACGCTCTGCTAATAGGCCGTGGCTGCAGGAGCTCCCAGATCCAATTTCGCAGCTTGTATGGGATTCATGGGCTGAAATACACCCTGATACAGCTAAAGAGAATGGCATCGCGCAGGGGGATATTGTTACAGTGAGAAACCATTGGGGCGAGATGAATGTGCCTGCCTATATAACTCCTTATGTGCATCGTGAAGTAGTGGCTGTCCCGATCGGTCAGGGGCACACCAGTTATGGCCGCTTTGCTGATAAGGTGGGAGCAAATGTTTTTGATATGCTACCGGCACTTATTGGTAGGGATAGTGACTCTTTGGCTCTTGTTTCAGCAAAAGTTAAGATCTCCCGTTCTAGAATTAAAGAGAAGATCGTAGCTGCACATGGAAGTGATTCGCAGATGGGGCGTGATATCGCTAAAACCACCTTTCTTGGTGGAACAGCGCATGAAGCGGCGTCGCATAAACATGCGCATGCTGAGCCTAAGCAGATGTATACGCAAAGGGAGCACCCACTCTATCAATGGGCAATGGCGGTTGATTTGGCAGCATGTACCGGATGTTCGGCCTGCGTGGTCGCTTGCTATGCTGAAAATAATATCCCGGTTGTAGGCAAGGAGGTTTTTAGTCACGGCCGCGAACTTTCATGGCTTCGTATCGAGCGCTACCATGATGGTAGTGCAGAGGAGCTTCAGGTCTCATTTATCCCGATGATGTGTCAGCAGTGTGGATCTGCTCCATGTGAGCCAGTATGCCCGGTTTATGCGACTTACCACAACGAAGAAGGGTTAAACGTGATGGTGTATAACCGCTGTGTTGGTACTCGCTACTGTTCTAATAACTGTCCATACAAAGTTAGGCGCTTTAACTGGTTCCAATTCGATGCTCCTGAGCCTCTTAATTGGCAGTATAATCCTGATGTCACGCCGCGTAATATGGGCGTAATGGAGAAATGTACATTTTGTGTACAGAGAATTAATGAAGCAAAGGACCGTGCAAAGGATATTGGACGCACAGTTGCAGATGGTGAAGTTAAGCCCGCATGTGTGCAGGGGTGTCCGACTCAGGCGCTAACTTTTGGAAATTTAAAGGATCCAGGAAGCGCTGTTAGTCATGTGGTGCATCATGAGAGATCTTATAAGGTGCTTGATCATCACATTAACACTCAGCCAGCGGTTACGTATCTTAATAACGTCAGGTATAAGGTTTAGGATTAATTATGGGTGCAGTTGCTGCAGAATCAGAAAATACTGTTTCTTATAAGCGGGTCAATGAGATTGTTCTAAAGATGCTTGAACCTCCAGGTCTTGGATGGGCATGTCTTCTTGCCGTCTGTCTTGTTTGTGTTGCAGTCGGTGCAGTTTCTTGGACATCCCAGATATTGAACGGCATGGGAATGTCTGGCAAGAGTCACCCTATCTCTTGGGGTGCTTACATTACAAATTTCGTATTTTGGGTCGGTATTGCACATTCCGGCACTTTAATCTCCGCTGTGCTTTATCTTTTTCGTGCACGCTTTAGGATGCCGATCTACCGTCTGGCAGAGGCCATGACAGTATTCGCAGTTTTGACCGCAGGGTTATTCCCGCTAATTCATCTTGGGCGGCCATGGTTCTTCTACTGGTTAATGCCTTATCCAAATGAGCGTGCTCTTTGGCCAAATTTTCGTTCACCACTGCTCTGGGATGTATTTGCAGTTTCAACATATTTGACAGTATCTGCAACATTTTTCATCATCGGATTAATTCCGGATATAGCAATTGCACGTGATGCAGCAAAGACTAAATTTAGAAAAATTCTTTATTCTATAACAGCAGTAGGTTGGTCTTCAAATCATGTTCAGTGGAAACATTTTAGTGCGGCATATCTTCTCTTTGCAGCATTTGCTACACCGCTAGTTGTATCTGTGCACAGTGTGGTTTCCTGGGATTTCGCAGTAGGTATCGTACCTGGATGGCATGCTACAATCTTCCCACCGTATTTCGTAGCTGGTGCGATCTTCTCCGGAGTAGCCATGGTAATAACCCTGATGATTCCGTTACGTAAAGCGTTTGGGTTGGAGGAACTAGTTCTACCAGTTCATTTTGACGCAATGAGTAAGCTTATTCTTCTAACCTCAAGCATAGTTACATATGCGTATGCGACCGAGTTCTATATGGCATGGTTTAGTAATAACATGTTTGAGCGCTTTCAGTTTTGGTTTAGACCGTTCGGCGAGTTAAAGGTTGCGTTTTGGGGAATGTTTTTCTGTAACTGCGTATTTCCACACCTGCTCTGGTTTAAGAGATTAAGAACCCATATCCCATTCCTCTTTGTACTCTCGATTTTCATTAATATCGGAATGTGGTTAGAGCGCTTTAATATTATCTGTCAGTCATTGGCACGGGATTACATTCCATCAGCGTGGGGTGGATACAACTTCTCCTGGGTTGATGTAGGCATTACGATAGGCGCATTCGGTTGGTTTGGTATGTTCATGACGGTTTTTATTAAATTTTTTCCGGCGATGGCTATCATGGAGATTAAGGAGATTCTTCCTCCTCCGCGACGGGAAGGTGGAGAGGGGCACCATTGAATGTGTCATCGTTTGTAGGGGTAGACCTGTGGGTGAGCTGTGCTCGCGCAAGTGTGGCTTCTGATTAAGCGAATGATCGGAGATTTTTATGAAAGGAAATAAAGTAGTCGTTGCGGTTTTTTCATATATTGATGACACTTTGAAGGCGATTCAAAGTGCAAAAGATCTGAACCTTGATTATCGGGTATACTCTCCTGTTCCTAATGAGGAGATTGAACATGCAACACTACCTCAAAAGAGCAATGTTCGACGTGTAACATTGACTGGTGCACTTACGGGACTCACTTTCGGTTTTTCTTTGGCGATTCTTTGCTCTTTAGACTGGCCTATAAGGGTCAGCTCTAAGGACATTGTTTCAATCCCTGGATTTGTTGTTATTGGCTATGAATGTACGATTTTATTTGGTGCGCTAGCCACGCTTTTCGCAATGCTTCATTATTGTAAGATCCCTGATATTTTTCGTAGAGTTGGATACGATCTGCGTTTTAGTAATGATAAATTTGGGGTGGTTGTTGGATGCGATTCAGCTAATACAGGTGAAGTCAAGGCTAAGCTCTTGGGTTGTGGAGCCGATGAGGTAACAGTACAGGATGGGTTATGATGGTTAATAAGTTTGAAAATTGTTTGGCGGCCCTGCTTTTGTCGATCTGTTGTTGCAGCAGTGTGGTTTTCGCTCTGCCTTTTAACGATGATATGGTTGATGTGCAGATCAGGCCAGGTTCATCAGTTAGAGCAAAAGCTGCAGGAAGTGTGCCTCTAGGTACGACTGAGCATCGGCTTGAAAAGAAGGAAGATGCTTTTGCCTTGGTAAACCCATTAAAAGGCAATAAAAACTCCGCTGCAAATGGAGAGAGATTGTTTGGTGTACACTGTTCTTCATGCCATGGCGATATTTCAAAGTCTCCATATCAGCCAGGACCTGTAGCAGCTAAGTTTATGGCGCCACCTGATATTACGTTACCGTTCTATAAGGAAAAACCGGATGGATATATTTACGGGACGATTCACTTTGGTGGTTTGGCTATGATGCCGGCTGTAGGGTTTAAGCTTTCACCAACAGAGACTTGGGATATAATTAACTATATAAGAGGGATTCAAGACTCTAAGTAACAGGTATTATGCATACAGATCCGTTAAATATAGATGTAAATGAGGTAATCAACGCAGAGCCACTTTATATTAGCAGCAGCTTAACGCGCCTGATGTGGATTTTCGTGCTAATAGGGATTGGGGCTTGTACATTTGGGCTTTCCTCCTATCCACAGGATCTCTTTTGGGGGATTTTTTTTACTAATTTCGTGTTCTGGATGGGGCTCTCAATAGGTGGAGTTATTCTAACCGTCATCTTTCAGATCGTTAGAGCGCGTTGGTCACCGCCCGTACGAAGAATTGCAGAGGCTAACGTAGCTTTCTTCCCGTTTGCTTTTTCCTGTTTTTGCTTGACATATTTTGGAAGGGAGTATCTATTTGGTTGGGCACGTGGTCCTATGCCCGGTCGTGAATGGTGGATGCAGCCTGACTTTGTTTATATTCGTATCGGAGTATTGCTTGCTATTTTAATGTTAGCGCTCAAGTGGTTTGTCTATAAGTCTCTTCGCTCTGACGTGGGATTATTAAGAGAAAAGGCAGCAAACAAAGCTCTTTGGAGTGGCTGGCCATTTTATTATATCGCTAAAAATTGGAAAGGATCAGAAAAAGAGACGTTGGAGATACAGCGTAGCCTCTCATGTAAGGCTCCGATAATAATCATGTTATATGGCGTAATTTACTCCCTCTTCGCCTTTGAGATGGTTATGGGGATGGATAATATCTGGTATTCGAACATGTTTGGCGGGTTCCTTTTCGTTGGCAACTTATTTATTGCATGGGCGATGCTTGCGATTACAGTAACCCTTATGCGCAGATTAGATCCGGTTTACAGTCCGATGGTAGGCAATCAGCAGTATTGGGATCTTGGGAAGCTTTGCTTTGGGTTCTCTATGCTTTGGGCCTATCTTTTCTTTAGTCAGTTTTTACCAATGTGGTACGGTAATGTACCTGAGGAAACCGCTTGGATTATTACACGTCTTCGGGAGTATCCTTGGAAGGGGTATGCCTGGATCACCTTTACGATGTGTTTCATTATTCCATTTATTACCTTACTAAGTCGTGATGTAAAGCGCACTCCTGTAGCACTATCATTTATCTGTTGTATAATATTGGTCGGAGTTTGGCTTGAAAAGTATATGATCATTATGCCTCAGATTAGCCCCAAAGTTGTTCCACTAGGGCTGATGGAGGCATTTACATTTATTGGTTTCCTAGGTGTTTATGCGTTGTCAGTGATCGGATTTCTTAGGAAATATCCTATGGTCCCACTTTCGCATCCGCTTACTCGTGGAAGTGCTGACTGGTAATAGCGCAGATTTTTTCTAGCATGCTTCGGTATATCTATGGCTCTGATTGAACAGCATACTCATCAGAATTTTTTAGAGCTGCGACTTAATCGCCCTGAAAAGCGTAATACATTAACACTAGCATTAATTAATGAGCTTGATCTGGCGTTGGATGCCGCCAAGACAGATAAGGCACTGGCGGTAATAATTAGCGGTGCTGGGCCTGCTTTTTGTGCCGGGCATTTCTTTGAGGAGATGCTTAGCTTTGATGAGTCGGCGATGAAGAATCTGATGCAGCGCTGTGTAGCTGTAATGCAGAAGATTCACCTTATTCAGAAACCTGTAATAGCCTCGGTGCAGGGCTCTCTAATGGGAGCCGGGCTGCAGCTTGCTCTGAGCTGCGATCTAGTAGTGGCTTCTGACGAAGCTACATTCTGTACGCCGGGTGGTAGGGCAGGATGGTTCTGTTCAACACCAATGATTCCTTTGATCCGAGCTATAGGACGTAAGAGAGCGTTTGAGATGCTTTTTTCTGGTGAGCCAATTGATGCCAAAAAAGCACTAGAATGGGGTATGATTAATTCCATAAGCTCCAAACCTCAACTAATGTTTGATACTCTTAAACTTGCCTCGCGCGTCACTCAGGGGAGTCCTGCTGCGAAAGCACTAGGGAAGGAGCTCTTTTATGATTTAATAGAGAAGGATGAGGCTACCTCTTACCTCAAGGCAGCCCAGGTAATGGCTGATAGCTCTCATACTGAGCAAGGTAGAGAAACAATGAGGGCTTTTGTAGAGAAGAGGCGTCCAGTTTTCAGCAAGTAGCTAGTGCTCCTCCAAATAAGTTTTTTCACGTCTAGCATCACATCGTTGCCC
>CAZKXU010000047.1:0-25337 GCA_964556665.1 uncultured Bdellovibrionales bacterium
CTTTTATTCTGATTCAGTGATGATTGATAGGATGGGTGGGAGAGGACGGATACAGCTCAGATCTAAGTTGACCTGGATTACTAACAGAGGAAAACGTGTTTATGCAGTCTCTATATTCGCATTTCGGGTTTGTTTCCGAAATACAGGCATCAGTGAAATCATAACCGATACATGCCTGTGGATTAACGCCGGCGTAATAGTCATGTGATGTGTTGAATGTGCACCATATGCCATCACCTAAATTCATATATACATTAGGATCCCAACCACTGTCTGCGATAGCTGTCATTGTGTTGGTAAATAATATTAAGAAAGCTAATAAAATTAGCTCATTAAATTTACGGATTGATACAAAGACAAAATTGCTGTGCATACAATATTTTCCAAATAAATTATTTCTATATTTCTAATCAATGTGTGGACATATATTGCTCCAATATTCTTTTAACCTACTGATTGCTCTTACTTTTTCTTCCTCCTGTATCTGCCTTTTCTCAATAACTTAGATATCACCTTTCTGTCAGGCGCATAGTACTAACCACAGAGATCAGGAGGGCACAGAGGGAAAACGAAGTATAGGCCTTAATAGTCATTTTTCTCTGACTGATGTTCCTGAAAACTTAGTAAACTAAGTTTCCTACAGGGACCGCGGGCTTCCAGCCCGCAACGCAGGGCCGTCAGGTTTGTTTGCCGGCAAGACTAAGCTTTGCGTGGAGTTGTTGAAGCTTGCTTTGCAAGCACTTATCTTACTCTGCCTGGTAGCAGTGCTAGGCGCTCAGGTTACGCGAAGCGTAACTACTGAGCAGCCTAAGTTTATTCCCGTTCCTTACGGAGCGCGATAGCGCGACGCACTGCCCAAGCGCGTTCCGCGGTCCCAGTAGAACAAACTTAGTTTACAGTGTACTAGGATAAAATTCATTTCCCCATTTTATGCACAAACAATCTAGTAGCGCGCCTATCATTTACCTCAACTACTTTATCTGGCGGCGTTGACACCTCAAAGGAGTTATTTAAAAAGAGGGCGCCCGGCTTTAATTCAGTATTTACTTTTTTCCATACCTTCTCCATAGGGCCAGGGGCTAGAAATGCATAGACGATGTCAAATTGAGCAAGGTCTAGTTTCCAAAAATCAACGAAACGGATCTCGATATTTTTGCTAAACAAAAAACGTATCTTTGAGATGATAAAAGCCAAGGGGCTAATTTCGACACCTACAAAACGCCCGCTTGGTCGTTGCTTGGCAAGAAACTTAAGAACACCGCCAAAACCAGAACCTAGATCTAGAAATGTGAATTCCTTATTTTCGGGCAGCTCAGAAAGGATAGCTTTGTACATAGGAAAGCTTGTTGGATAGTAAGGAACACGGGTCCAAAAAGTTGGAACGTAAAGGAGAAAGAGGAAGCTTAAGAATACAATTAATAACCAGTCAGGAATACCAAGAGGCATCAGATAAACTGTTGCCGGAGCAATCAGTAGATTTGCAATCTTCCATGCCGGAGAGAGGCGCAGCCATTGCACGATTATGAAAGCAAGTATGCCGTGTAAGAATGGTAAAAAAAATTGTGGGATATAGCTATTCAAAGAATAGCTAATACAAAATCCAAAAAGTTGTGCTGCTATACTTAAGATTAAAAAAATTAGAGGTGTTAGTGTGGGGTGATATCGAAATTTTGTTAGCATGAGCTTCTTTATAAAATATTAAAGTAGTGTCCTTGCCATTCCTTGTCTGACCGGTGCTGCATAATACTGCTCCAACTGATCTGCTTTTTCTTTAATACCAACAGCCTCTGGCGCCTCTGGGACCTTTACCATCAGTCGAATAAACAGATCCCCGCGATTGCCATCCTTGTGCAATATCCCTTTATTGTTTAAGCGCAGCTCCGTACCACTCTGGCTTCCCGGCGGTATTTTTACTAGTAAAGGCTCATCAAGAGTTGGCACTGAAATAGTTGCACCAAACATAGCTTCTTTTATGCTAACTGGGATCTCTGCAACCAGTCCTCTGTTCTGAATTGAGAGAAATGGATGAGTAGAGATCCTTGCTATGATTACAAGCTCTTCTGAGCCATCTTTATCTCTCATTCTAATTACTGAGCCGTTCCGAATGCCAGCAGGTAATCGGACCGATACCTTGCGTATTCCTTCAGGCTCGTTAATTTCAATGGTCTTTTTTATCCCAAGTATAGCATCCTTGATATTTACCGAGACTTCGATAACCGAAACTTTAATGGATGGACGCACTGCTATAGATGAGTGTGATCTAAATCTGCTGAGCAGGGGTTTAATAAGCGTAGAGATTTTCGGAATCCTGCTACGAACAGATTGTGATTTGGTTTGCTCAGATGCAGAATCAACGGCTCCTGCTCCTCTTCGTTGAGGCCTCTCTTCAAAGCGAGCGGAGCCATTCCTTTCCTGCCCCTTATCTGTTTGCGCATATCCGCGCAGCTTGGACTCCATTTTTAAACGGGTAGAATTCTCAAACATAGAATCAAACTCCCGTCGCTTTCCTGGCTCGCTAAGTGTTTGGTACGCTTCTGAGATCTCCTTAAACCTTTCCTCGGCCGGTCGACCAGGGTTTAGATCAGGATGATACCGTCTTGCTAAGATGCGGTATGCGCGGCGAACCTCATCGGCGCTTGCAGAGCTGTTAATTCCCAGAATGTTATAGTAATCCTTCATTATTCTTACCCGATCGCTAGTTTGATTTGCATTATTGCAAAACGGGGTATTTATTGCGAGACTGCATCATATAGTTTAAATTACTTAAAGCATGTTGCTTAGGGCCAAAAAAAAATCGATATCTCCAGGCTGGCTTCGTTTTGCCGAGACGATGGTTGAGCGAGCCGGAATTCTTGAGGATGACACTGCCGACATCCTTATCAACGCATTTGCGGCGGTACCGCGTAACCGCTTTGTCGAGCCAGCCTTTAATATGAGAGCAACCGAGGACACAGCACTGCCGATCGGGTTTGGGCAGACAATCTCTAAAGTTACAACTGTAGCTCGGATGCTGGGTTTAATTGGAATTTCTCCAGGAATGAAGATTCTTGAAATTGGCTGCGGCTCCGGTTATTGCAGCGCCGTTATGGCGGCAGCCGGTGCCACAGTTTTTGCGGTTGAGTACATAGGGCCTCTGGCGCAGCGCACAAGACGTCTATTAGACAGCCTCGATTTTCAGAATATCCTAGTTAGAATCGGCGACGGTAAGCGCGGCTGGGCTGAGCATGCCCCATATGATGCGATTGTAGTATCAGCGGCTTTTGAAGGTATTGAGAATGAGCTTATTAAGCAGCTGCGCACCCCTGGCGGACGCTTAGTGGTGCCGGTAGGAGATACTAGCTCGCAGCAACTCACATTATGGGAGACAAGGAGAGATGGGGTCGTCAAGACACAGCTCGAGCCATGCAACTTTGTTAAGGGTCGTTAGTTCACTGGAACTTAAACTGTTTCTACTGGGACCGCGGGCTTCTAGCCCGCAAGTGAGTTAAACGCTGCTGCTTTGCGGGCTAGAAGCCCTCGGTCCCAGTATGCTTATTTATGGAGCGCTATGTCTTGAAAGTCATTTTATTTCTGCTGACGGTATCAACATGCCTATTTGTAGGATGTGCATCCCTCTTTGCCCCTGCGACAATTAAGTATATTCGCTATCCAATAAGCGAGGGGGACACTCTATATACAATTGCTGAGCGTTTCGATGTTGATTGGCAGAGTATCAAGAATATAAATAATATTGCAGATGAGCGTGCCTTGAAAATTGGGCAGCTTTTAAACATTCCATACCATGGGCAGAATCTTTCACGTGAGCCAGTGGACTCCGGTGGACGTGCTAGTTTAGCACTAAAGCCAGGCAGCAGTACTGGAAGTGGCAAAAAAGTTCCTCTGGCAGGTGCTGCATATTTAGTAGGCAAGCTTAGCTGGCCTGTTACTAATGGAGAGCTAGGCTCCTCATTTGGTAGACGTTGGTTTAGTTTTCATGAGGGGGTAGATATCAGAGCGCCCGAGGGTACTGCAGTATTAGCCGCGCATGATGGTGTAGTCGCCTATAGTGGAGATGGTATATCAGGGTACGGGAATCTGATCGTCTTAAAAACCAAAGGCTTGATCACGGTATATGGACACAATAGTAAGAATCTGGTGAGAGTTGGAAGGACTGTAAGGCGCGGAGAGCGCATAGCCGAAGTCGGAAAGACAGGCAAGGCTACCGGTCCGCACCTCCATTTTGAAACACGAATTAAGGATGGAGATGGTAAGAATGTAGCGGTTGATCCATTGTCGTTTTTCCCATAGTTTCAAATTGAAGCACCTGTAGTTCAGGTATGGCAGCTTTGCCGACACAGACGTCCAGCATACGAATCAGTCGTTTGAAGATGCTCTCTTGGCGATATGGTATTCCGTGTTTTTCGCATAGTTTACGAACCTTTGGCTGAATCTCACAGTATTTTGTCATCGGCAGATTAGGGAAGAGGTGGTGTTCGATCTGGTAGTTTAACCAGATGCTCATATAGTCTGTCATTTCATCGCCGGTATGATAGTTAGCTGATCCAAGAATCTGCATCAGATAAAACTCGCCGCGGTTTCTATAATGGTGGCTGAAGCGGAATAGATCCGATGCGGTGTGATTAGGGCCAATTACAATAAATGAATGTAAATTTGTTATACATTCAGCTAAAAAGATGTTGATAAATGCATACAATGAGGCAGTAGGGCCGAGTGGGAGAAATAGTAGTGGAAGTGCTACAAAGCGGAATGTAAAATAAGGCAGATAGCAGCTCCACCATAATCTGCGTACCAGAGGATTTCTTAAGTCAAATATGTTTCTTAACGTAATAAAAACTATATGTTCTTTATGAATCCGTTTTTTACTAATAGGATCAATTGAGCTAAGTGTGTTAGGTGCATAGTAAGTATACTTCCAGGTAAGTGCAGCTAAGGTTAATAATAGATATTTAAATATTCTAGGTATCGGTAAATTTCGCAGAAATGCTGTATGCCTCTCTGCTAAGTCGGGATCGGCCTCCTCGCCGGTATGATAATGATGCAGAAAATTATGCTCATAATCCCAGGCCTGCGGTTCAAGCCAGTCAAACCAGTCGATAAAACGACGCCAGCCGCGCGCAAAATACCTGCTGGTATATCTAGGCGGTATGCCAGGGACCTTGTCGTATCCCTTATGCATGATATGATGTGCAAGAAGCCAGCGTGTAAACTGCCCAAGGCTTATAAGAAAGGCGGTTATAGGGTTTGGAAAGATCCATGCTGTACCAAGCCCCAATACTGTAGCGATACGTCCATAGCACTCAATTTTGCGCAGATGGAAAAAGTCAGAGATCGAGAGTGCGCTGTTAGCCTCTGCACCGATTGCATCAACCTCATCAGAAAAGTTCTTAAGATCTAGTTCAGCAAAATTCATCTATTTTTGATTTTACTGCAGCTGTCCCTTTGCAAAACTTACAGCTTTAGAGAGTGGCGCCTTGCTATTGTCAGGATTGGCATAGAAACTGTCGATAAAACTTACAGCCACACTAGGATCGATTCCCTCCATATCGTAGAGCACTTTTACTTTTTTAAGGCCTCCTACAGCTTCGGCCGGATTTTTTTCGACATAATCTATCGCTATATCAGTCACAGTTGCGGCATCTTTCCAGCCCTGAATGTAGCCGGAGATAAATTGCCCTTTTTCCTCTGCGCTTAAAAGCTTCCAGGTGGGTGAAAACGAGTCTGATTTTACTTCGGCTGCTATCTGGTATGGGTATAAAGTAAGGGAAATTATAAGGAGGAGTGCGGTTGTTTTTATGAGTTGAACCATGTTATTTTCCATATAGTTGATTTGTAGGGTGCTGCTTATTGTACCTCAAAGACTAACTTTTGCAATCCTAAGATAGTGAGATGGATAATTCATTTGCCTCCAAGATAAAAAGACGCGCAACTCGAGAAGTGCGGGTCGCAGATCTACTAATTGGCGCCTCCAATCCAATTGCTGTGCAGAGCATGTGTTCAACTCATACCCAAGATATATTCGCGACAGTACAATTAATAGAAAGATTGGTAAATGCGCGGGCTGATATTATCCGTGTTGCAGTAGATAGCCGCAAGGATGTAGAGGCTCTTGCCGAGATAAGAAAACAAACTAAAGGGCGTGCAAGGCTTGTGGTTGATTTGCAGGAGAGTTATCAGCTGGCGGAAAAGGTCGCACCGCATGTAGACAAGATAAGATACAATCCAGGACACCTTTATCATCATGAGAAAGAGATCTCTGTTGCTGATAAAGTACGCTTTATAGTGGAGTGTGCAAAACGTCATAATTTGGCGCTGCGTATAGGGGTAAATTTTGGTTCGCTCGATCCGGCACTCGCAAAGGAAGGGCAGGATAGTGCTGCTGTCGCGCTTAGCTCAGTAAGCGAGCATGTCGGATATATGGAGGAGCTTGGATTTAGTAATTATGTGGTTTCTTTAAAGAGCTCTGACCCAAATGCGGTCATGGCTTTAAATAGAAGATTCGCAGCGTTGTATCCGTATGTGCCTATACATCTTGGTGTTACAGAGGCAGGCCTACTTCCCATGGCTGAAGTTAAAACGAGGGTAGCCTTCGAGAGTCTATTGGCGGAAGGCATAGGCGACACTCTGCGAGTCTCTCTTACTCTTCCTAGTGAACGAAAGCATGAGGAGATTCTAATAGGTAGAAAGATTGTTGAGGATGTCTTCGCTGGCAGATTTCGTTCAGTCCCGCATTTTGAGTCCAATGGGCTTAACATCATCTCATGTCCATCATGCTCACGGGTAGAGAATGAGGATTTCGTAAAATTAGCAGAGCAGGTGCGGGAGATCTCTGGTTACGCAGCAAAAGAGAATATTACTATTGCTGTAATGGGTTGCCGGGTAAATGGGCCGGGAGAAACAGATGAAGCTGACCTCGGTCTCTGGTGTGGGCCGAAGCATGTAAATTTCAAACGTAAAGGTGAGCTGCTCGGCGCATTTGGTTATGTTGAGGTACTCACACGCCTAAAAGAGGAGCTCGATCGGCTTATTCAGGAGCGTCATTCGGTCACTCAGAGAGCAGCTAATTAATCAGAAGCAAAACCGACCAAAGTACAGATATATATTGATAGAGGTTTATTGCGCATATTGTAATGCGCTGAAATCATTAGGTTATTATGGCCAGAAAGAAGCTCAACAGCTTATTTGTAGTTAGTAAACTCCTCGATAAAACGGAGGAGCTAAAGCTATTTAAGCCTGAGGAGTTGTCTTCTGAGCAGCTAGAGATCGCTAAGCGGTATGTAAAGCTTAGCGGTGCAAAAGGGAGTTTTATGGGTGTTCTGCTTGGATCTGAGGCGGCTGATATCAGACCCTTGATGTTGGAGGATGGGAAGTTGACAGTCCTCTCTGCGGAGGAGATTAAGTCTGAGGATGATTCTGAGGGTGAAAAAGTTGAAGCGAACGGAGAGAAGGCTGCAAAAAAAAGCTCACTCTCAGCAAATAGATTTGCAATCGGTGCATTTTTCGTTGGCGCATTCCTCATTATCTATTTTATCCGCTCGGACAGCTGGCATGCTATTACTCGGAGATTTTCCGAGCGCCCGCCTTATCAATCATACTGGGAGAGTGCACAACCTGCACTCATGCGCCAGGTAGCAGAGGGCGCGCTCTTAGATGGAGATGAAGAGGCACGTTCCTTAATTACTAATAGTATATTTAAAGGAAGTAATTCAGATCTTGCTGAGTTTGATAACTATGTAAACTCCGATCTAGTTAGGGTTGCATTTAATCCAAAGTGGGAGGGTGACTTAACTGAAAACGATAGGGAGGTAGCACTCTTCTATGCTTTAAGAAATCTGATGGGCTCATCATACGATCTGCCTGATATAGATGATGTTCATCCAGCTGTTGTGTTAGCTATAACAGGAACATGGCCATTAGATGCTGAGGGGCTTCCAAGTCTGCCGATAATGAGCCTAGTAAATCTTCCAAGTCCATATGGGGCAGCTTTTGCAGGGTTATCGCAGTTAGGTATTAATGAGATCGATAATCCGGTTGCACGCGGCCTTGCGCATATTCTAGTCGGAGATATAAATCAACGTTCTTTGGTAGCATATTTTCTATCAAAGGGTGATAACAGTGTAGTCGATGTGCTCTTAAAGATTAGGGTATTATTGCCTCTGCTAAGTGCATCGCCGGCTCTTGAGAATATTGTCTATCAGTTTCTTTGGTCCAGATCGGATGTTGTAGGCGGGGCCCTGCATTGGTTTGATGATGGGGATTTAGCAGCTTGGGCAACTTTACCTAAAACAATCCGCTTAGGCATAGCCGCTGGTAAACTTCCGGAGCTTATCTCTGCTCAGGGGCTTAGTTTTGAACAGACAATCGATCTGCTCAACTTTCCATTTGAGACAGTACGTAAGGAGGTGTTAGATAAGTTGTTGCACGGAGGATTGCAGAGTGATCTAGTTGCAACAGTGAAATATTTAACTGGAAATGAGACGCATCTTACACGTACGCAGGCAATATCGCTGATGTTGGCCTTAAGACTTAAGGGGGATAGCGGAGATGCTTTTGTATCGAGTTGGTTTCAGACTGCACCCGACCCGCAAGCGGTACTAGGTGTGCTTTTAGCGCGCAGCGATGCGCCAAAGTCAGATGGATTTAATCTACAGGCAGCACGTTTTCTCATCTCTAAGGATCTAAAAATTGAACTTGAGGATCTAAAGAAATTGGTTAACCATCCAGAATCTTTGGCACGCGCCTTGGCGTATGCCAAATTAAATCCATCATTACCTGAGCATGCTGCGCTCCTAAAGGAGCTTGGTCAGAATGAAACCAGTCCAAGACTGCGTAATGAAATTAATAAGAAGTTGGGAGAGCACTAATTAGCCATGCCTCCAGCATTACTATCCCAAGCAAAGGTCTTGCCTGAGCCCTTACTGTGTTGACTAGTTGCTGTAAAGCCTGTGGCGGTAGCAGTGACAGTTAGAGTTACTCCCTTTGTTAGGCTGCTTATACCAGGCAGCTGATTGCAATTCGAATTCTGACAGGAGAGATAGCTCTCCGCATCAATAAAGTACGCCTCCTCTGCTAGGGCTACATTTCTTAGATCGCTCTGTGCCTGTGTATCAAAGGCGCGCTCTTTGTAGCGACTGAACTGGGGCAGTGTAATTGATGTTAAAATACCGACGATAGCGACTACGACTAATAGTTCAATTAAAGTGAATCCTTGCTCATTCTTGTAGCTCATACAGTTGAAATCTCCTATATAGATCTATTCGGACTGTAAGCTGAAAAGTTTCCTATGACGCTCCTAAGTCGAAAAAGCATAAGTCACACTGGGACCGCGGGCTTCCAGCCCGCAAACGAAATGTCAGCTAATTCGTATGCAGGCTAGAAGCCTGCGGTCCCAGTAAGGAAATAACTTATGTTCCTCTGTACTAGAACTCCTGAAAAGGCTTATCATCTGAGTGAGGTGAGTTGTCTGATTTTTGTTGACCATCTTTATACTTTTTCCCGGCTACAAAACATTGCGGGCTATATGGTCCGTGAAACTGGCAGAGGGCTAACGGGAATCCGGGTTCAACCTTAAGGGTTGCTTTAATATACTTTGCACATAGATCTGAGATATTTCTAGTCCTGACAAGTCTGCCATTCTCCTTTCCTTGTTGATAGCTGCTATAGGAGAAGCGGCAGGTAAGCCTTAAAAGTCTATCCATAGTTGAGAGAAGTTTCTTTTTGGTATCTGCTTCTGGCTTCTTAATATAACTGCTGTGCAGTGATGAGGCGGCACTCTCTATGTTCTTAATCTCAGCTAGTTTAGCTTGATCAGCGGCCAATGCCTGTTTTTTCTGGTTTTGAGGAGCGTACTGACTTATGCCGGCTTTTGCTAGAAACGGGAAATTGCCGGCATGCTGTCCGTGATAAGCATCCGTGCAGCTTCGTCCTAAAAGACCATCACGCGCGCAGATTGCAGGTGCATTGCCAGGGTCTATTAATAATATCTTTTCAATAAGATCGCTGCATGCGACTGTAGGCTTTCGAGCAGTTCCCTGTATCTTACTAAAATATTGGGTAAGGCAGTTGCGGTTCAGTATTTTTTCATAGATATCAAGAAGCTCACTCTTATTCTCAATACTGGCGTTTCTTGCAAATTCACTCTCCGCCAACTCAAGCCGTAGCTTTAGAAACTCAGGGATGACAACGCCAACTACTGTTGGGGAGGGAAGCGGAGTCGGAGTTGTAACTTCTTCGGCTAGCAGGTAGAGCGGAAAGAGGATCAGGAGAAATATGGTGCGTCTCATAGAAATAGATCTCCTAAGAAATAAGGGGCCATGACCTTTCCTAAGATATCATGTTTAACAGCACTTGGATGTGGATCGGATGGTAGTGTTAGTGCTCGCTCTTCAATTTTATTGTCATGTACGTAGCGCATGAAGTCAGCTCTAATATCCATGAAGTTAAAGGCCTCCTCCTTGCGTAAGGCACCAAGCCTTCTATAGATACTGCCCCAGTTTTTTCTAGGATTAATTGCAAAGAATAACCGATACCCATTTTTTCTGCTATCCTCTGCTATTATTTTTAAACTTGTATTTGGATCAAGCCCTTGCATCCTTAGCTTTTCAGCCTCAAGGCCTGCTGATTTTTTCTGATTCAAAAGCCTTGTAAATTCAAAAACAGAGAGAATGCCACCAGGATTACTTAAATCTTTCACAAAGAAGGGATAGCCGAAATCATTATCAATAAAAAAAAGAAGTACTGCGTCAACATTAAAGTCACCGCCTTTTTCAAGAAATGAGGTGACCTCTTGGAAAGTTGAATATCCAGGAACCCCGAAATTTAGGACCTCAACTTTGCGAGCAGCAGAGCGAGTATTAAGCTCTCTCTGCAAGACAGCAGCAAAAGACTCATCTTCATGTACCCCCCAGCCAAAGGTAAAGGAGTCGCCTAAAAGTGCGATGCGATACCGATCCTCAACATTTATACGTGAGACCTCTCCGCCGCGCATACCGCAGGAATTAGTACGTACCGGAACGCCCTGGAAGTTGGTGTTTAAATTAGGGCGCAGCTCATAAATAATTCGGTCATTTGGATGCGGGTCGATAATGTCTGCGAGTGTAGTCTGTGGGCCATCGACCTTTGGTTTAAGCATTGCGCGCCGCAGGTCTGCAAGGGAGTCGAATTCAGATCCGTTTCGAGCTTTGAGAATACGAACACCTATCTCGAGCAGCCCTAATCCTAGAAACAGCCCAAAAGCCAGTAGAGAAATTTTAAGAGCCCAGTCCTTCCAAGCACTCACTTGATACTCACCTATCTGTTGCGCTCATTTAACTTGGTAAGAAGACGTATCATTTCGACATACAGCCACACTAATGTGACAAGCAATCCGAAAGCTCCGTACCACTCCATGTATTTTGGCAGTGAGCGAGAGGCGGCGCCCTGCTCAATGAAATCAAAATCGAGAACTAAGTTCAAAGCCGCAATTACCACAACTACTAATGATATGCCGATAGAGAGCGGGCTTGAGGAGTGAAGAAAACTTAGGTTTACCCCGAACATGCCTACGATCCAGGAGATAAGGTAGAGCACAGCTATGCCGCCGGTTGCTGCTACTACCCCCAATTTAAAATTTTCAGTTGGACGAATGAGTCTTGATTTATATGCAAAGAGTAGGGCTAATAATGTACCGAAAGTCAGACCTACCGCTTGCACCGCTACGCCTGGATAACGCATATCAGCCGCGAATGAGATTGCACCTAAGACGCCACCCTCTGTTACCGCATAAGCAGGTGTTAAAAATGGTGCCCACTGTTTTTTAAATGAAAGAACTATGCCGATGATTAACGCGACTATGGCAAATGGCAATACTAATGAGAGAGCGATCGGATTACTGTAAGTGTAGTAGGCAACTGCCATCGTGATAGCGGTGCTAATAACAGTTTTATTTACAGTACCATCCAGAGTCATAACCTCGGATGCGGAGAGGTTGCCCGCCACCGTTCTAAAGGTTTGTGCATTTAAGGCCGGATTTGCTGTTCGCATCATATGATAATCTCCTAAACTATTATTTTAACTATGTTTTGTGCGAAGAGCAAGGAGAGGAGATGAGACGGATAGGTTAGCTTGCAAATATAGTTACGATGTAGCGACTTGGATTAACATAGTTTTTATACCGTAGTTGTTGTATAATTGAGCCTCCTTATTAAGCTCAGCGAAAGGAGTTCTTTCTATAAATTCAGTTTGGTAGAAGTATATCCTCTGCCTCGGTAAAGCGGGTATCTAGCTGCTTGCCTGTTTTATCGAAGCGGCGGAGTTGTATATTTTAGGTTTTTTCTGTGTCTCTCTGGAAGTTTGGGATTCAAGCTTTGAGAGGGACACAGGAAGCGGTTATCGCGGCGGTGGCTGCTTGGTTGTGTCCTGGGCGAAAGGCGGAGAGGGGCATGGAGCAGTGGAAGTTAGCCTCAGTCAGAGGCACTAGCGTCATGGATTTCGTTCAGGTTCGTGAGGGTCGGGTCTACTTTCCGGAGTCTCGGGTGCCAGGAGTGCGGCTCCTCATGAACTTCACCGACGGATATCACGGCAGGGCGGAGATCCGAGGTGGTGTTGTGCAGTCTGTGACGGGAAGAGGGGACTCTCTTGCTGGAGCGATCGTCCTGATTAGGGGAGGATGGATCACAAGGATCGATAACGGAAGGGCGACCCTGTTCGGCCAATACAGACCGGGTCGGCGCCCGACCTCGGCCATGGTTCAGCTGAGGGCTGGGAGCTCGGTCGAGGTGACTGTCGCCACGGTGAATGGGCGTGAGAGGTTTCGACTCTCCGCAGCATCAAACGGGCAGGTCAGCTCGACCCTCCTCGTTCCGGAAGACCGGGAGGAACACCTGGCCATCTGACCCTTCGCTGGCGCCGGGGCTGCACACAGGTGCACCCCGGCGCCTGGGACCAAGTGGGTTAGATATACAGCTTACGCGGCTTCGATGTATAGAAAGAAGAACCTCCTCCACTGGGACCGCGGGCTTCCAGCCCGCAAACGAATTTGCTGATAGTCCGTAGCGGGCAAGTCCACGCTTCGCATCGACTTATTGAAGCTAAATCCGGCAGTTGCCGGATTTAGTTCACCTAGAAAAAGCAGTTCTAACCTTTATTTAGGCCGAAAAACGCTTGAAAACAATGTGGTGGTTGGTTCACCCAATGGGTGAATTCGATATTTGTAGAATTCATCGTGTTTTCAAGCGTTTTTCGCCTTATCGTTATGCGAACTGCTCTTTCTAGGTTAATCTGTATGATGCTGGGACCGCGGAGCTCCAGCTCCGCTTTGTATGGATTGCTATGCCATACGGTGCGGAGCTGGAGCTCCGCGGTCCCAGGGAGGCCTTTGCTCACTACCCACAAATAAACCCACTCAGCACCTCCAACCCTTTTCTCAGATCCGCACGCAGTACGTACTCACCTACCTGATGAGCCTGTGCCGTGAGGCCGGGCCCAAAATTGACGGCAGGGATGCCGATAGCAGATAGTGTAGCAACATCTGTAAAGGCCTGCTTCGGCTCACGTTGTATTTTAAACCGATCTTCGAACTCCTTTAATAATTTATTGCCTATAGGTACATCGCCGCAGGGGCAGTAGTCTACAAACTCTACCGTAGCAGCACCGTTTACTAGCTCTAAAATCTTACCTTTAGCTTCAGCCTCTCCCACACCGGGTGGAAATCTAAGGTTTAAGTTAAGCTCAAACCGCTCAGGGATAATATTACGTGCAATGCCGGCTTGTGCCTGAGTAAGAGAGAGCACCTCTCGAAATATAAGCCCATCTATACTGACCTCGCGCGGCCTTATTGATGCTACTTTTTGCATAAGTGGCAGCGCCTCATAGATTGCATTTCTCCCCTCCCATGGTCGACCGCTATGTGCGCGTTTCCCATGAAAAGTTAGTTTGGCATGTAAACTGCCCATGCAGCCTAGATGGAGTGCAAGGTTTGTAGGCTCTAGTACAAATGCAAGGTTTATCTTGGTAAGCTCTTTAAATTTATCTAGTACCGGGTGAATGCCGTTTTCGGCATAACCCTCCTCCTCACCCTCATAAAAGACAAAATGTAGATTATGTCTTGATTTGCTAAGCACCTCAGCATTAAGGAGATCTAACATAACAGCGATGCCGGCTTTCATGTCAGAGGCCCCTAGGCCTACGATTCTGTCCTCTAGGACATGTACGTCATCGCCGAAACCCTTACCTGGAACTGTATCTAGATGCCCAACTAAACCTACAGTACTCTTTAAATGATCATGCGCAGTCAGAACAATAACTGAATTGCCAAGCCGCTCTACCTTTAAGCCAGAAACTTTTAATGCGGTATCTTTAGCGCGCTTCTCTACATAATCGGCGAGTGCGCGCTCCTTGCCAGTAATTGACTCAATTCTTAGGATATCGACCAGGGTCTGTTCAATTCCGGTTAGCTTAGACACTGATTGAGAACTCCCGTAATACCTGATTGAGGGAGGTTTTCTTATCGGTTGATTCCTTGCGCTTTCCTATAATCAGTGCACAGCCAACCTCGAATTCACCGGCAGGGAAACTCTTCTTGGTAGTCCCAGGAATTACTACTGAACGTGCCGGAACAACACCTTTATATGTTACCGGCATAGAGCCGCTAACATCTATAATCTGTGTGGAGGCAGTGATCGTGACATTTGCTCCTAAAACCGCCTCTGCTTCAATAACTACACCCTCTACAAGTATGCAGCGCGATCCTATAAAAGCACCGTTTTCAACAATTACCGGTTGGGCTGATGGTGGCTCCAGCACTCCGCCAATACCTACGCCGCCGCTAAGATGCACGCCTGATCCTATCTGTGCGCATGAGCCTACAGTTGCCCATGTATCGACCATTGTACCTGCAGCAACATATGCACCGATATTTACATATGAAGGCATCAGTATTGCGCCTGGCTCTATAAAGCTTCCATACCTCGCAGTTGCGGGCGGTACTACACGCACATTAAGGGATCGGTAATCTTTTTTTAGAGGAATCTTGTCATAGTAATGGAATGGTCCAACCTCAATCGGCTGCATCTCAGCTAGTGCAAAGTATAGCAGGATACCCTGCTTTACCCACTCATTTACCCTCCACGCGTTCTGTACCTTCTGTGCTACCCGGATCTTTCCTGTATCAAGAAGTGCTAGGCACTCATTTACGGCAGCTTTGTATTGCTGCTCTTTCAAAAGCTCTCGGTTGGAGAAGGCTTTTTCTATTAAACTCTCGATCTCAGACATTAAACTCCCTCCCAAATCTTTACTGCCGCCTTGCACTCTTCAACCGAAGGAACAAAGGCGATACGGAAATAATCAACTGAATTTGCTCCGAAAAAAGATCCAGGGTTAACAATAATTCCTTTTTCAAGCAGTTTGTTGGCGTATGTGTCACCGTTAAATCCGGCTGGGGCCTTAACCCAATAATATAATCCGGCGTCACTCTCGGTAAATTGAAAGCCATGTTTTTTAAAGAAATCCCGCATTACAACCTGTTTTGCTTTAAAAATTGCGCGGCGCTCTGCTACATGTGCATCATCACCCCAGGCCTTAATCGCCGCTGCTTGCGTGTACTCAGGAGAGGCAACCCCTAAGGTGTCACGGAATGAAGCAAAAAGATCAAGCACTTTGCTGTCGCCAGCAATAAAGCCGGTGCGGTAGGCGGTCATGCCGCTTCGCTTAGAGCAGGAGTGAAAGGCAAGTACTCCTTCTTTCGTAATCTGAAGAACTGAGGGGGGAGCCTTGTCTCCAAAATATAGATCGGTATAGCACTCATCTGAACAGAGAAGGATATCGTACTTTTTGGCAATCTCGACCTGTTTCTTAAAATATTCCAAATCTACACATTTACCTGTCGGATTATGCGGATAATTAACCCAGGCTATCGCGGTGCGTTCTAACACCTCCTCTGGTAAAACTGCTAGATCCTGAATAAAGTCGTTATCGCTATTAAGGTAGAAAGGATAAAAATGAGCACCAGCTACGATCGAGCTTCGTTCCGGGACGAAATATCCGGGTACCGGTGCTATTAATACATCCTTCTTACTTTCAGGAGAGATAAATAAAAAAGTGAGGCTATAGATAGATTCTTTGGCGCCGCCGCAGGGGATAATCTCACGATTCTCATCTAGCTCTACATTGAATCTTCTCTTAACATAACCCCTGATAGTGCTGCGCAATGCCGGTACGCCGCGCACCGTAGGGTACTGTGATATCTCAGGGACGCCGGCTCCTACCGCTTCTCTGATAAAGGCCGCAGTAGGTTCTACCGGGTCACCGGTGCCAAAATCATAGACCTTTACCCCTTGCTCCTTTAACTTACGTTTTCGGATTGCAAGTTCTGTGGCAGGATAAGAGGCGATCTTTCTAATACGGGGATTAAATTCCATAATGTGCTTGCAATTGTAGCTGATCGACTTAATAATTCCTAGAGGTGCTGCTATTAAGCTAAATAGGATATGAACTCATTATTATCTCTAATTCCCAAGAATCACTTAAGCTTTATCTTCGGCAAGCTTATTAATATTCCGCTTCCAAAACCGCTTTCTACATGGGCAGTAAAATATTTTGCAGCTCTCTACGGTATTGATGCTAGTGAGGCAACGCGCCCGATTGATGACTATCGCTCGATCGGTGAATTTTTTACACGGGATTTAAAGCCTGAGTGCAGAAAAATTGGTTCTGGATTGGTAAGCCCGGTGGATGGAACTTTGCGTTCCTACGGTAGAATAGTGCAAGGTGCGCTGCCGCAGGTAAAAGGCAGGAAGTACTCTGTAATTGAACTATTGGGGGAGGAGGATCGTGCCAGGAGTTTTATTAACGGGTTTCAATATACTTTATACCTTGCACCATCAGACTACCATCATATTCATGCGCCTCTAGATGGAGAGATCTTTGCCACTACATATATTCCAGGACATCTTTGGCCGGTTAATGACTGGTCGATTGAAAACATTGATAATCTTTTCTCGATAAATGAACGGATCATATGCTACATGCGCACAGATTCCGGTACTGTTGCTATCGTTATGGTGGGTGCTACCAATGTGGGCAAGATCTCACTTAGTTATGATAGTTTAGTCAGTAATTATTCACTTGCACGTTCGAAAGTTAAACCTTCTTATCGCGAGTATAAACCTCCTCATCCGATCAAAAAAGGAGAGAGGCTTGGTACTTTTAATATGGGCTCTACAGTGCTGATGCTATTCGAACAGGAGCCAGGCGCGTCAATTTTGCCGCTTGGCGCAAAAGTTAAATTTGGGAAACGGATCGGATAAATTGTGGCTGAACAGTCGTATGATATAGCAATTTTAGGAGGAGGGGTTGCCGGCGTAGGGGTCGCTTATGAAGCTGTATCAGCAGGGCTTAAGGTGCTGCTATTAGAGGCAGATAGTTGTGGAGAAAAGACCTCAAATAGCTCTTTAAGGATAATACATGGCGGATTTAGGTATCTTCAGAGTTTCAACCTGCCGCGAGTTCTAAAGTCTATAAAAGCGCAGGCGGAGATAGCTGAGCAGAAGGACTTTGTCCAGGAGCTTTGCTGTTATTTACCTTTAGATCGATACGGCTTAAGAAGCCGTATCCCGGTTAGTGTCGCTGCGCAGATCTACAGTTATCTGAGCCGTATCTCTATAGGAGAAGCGCAGCGCAGCCGCGCCCTTTCGACTCAGGAGTTTCTAAGCTTATTCCCTGAGCTTGAGCTGTATGCAGAGCATGGTGTATTGGAATGGCGTGACTATCTATTAAAAGATCCAGCAAAGTTTCTTACTAGTTTTCTGGATGCGGCTACTGCCAAGGGATTAACTCTTAAAACTGGAGAGCGGGTCTCCTCTGTTGAAGTAGAGAAGGGGGTGTATACTGTGAAGACAGGCTATACTCAACATAGAGCTAGAGTTGTTGTGAACGCCCTGGGCCCTTGGGCAAGATTAATCAAACGTCCGTATACGCTGCCCACTCCTTACTGCGGCTGGTCAAAATCCTTTAATCTTCTCTTGAAGCGCGCGCTCTTTACTGATGCGGCTTTCGGCTTTATGAGTAAGCAGGGCAGGGCATTTTTTGTAGTGCCGCGAGAGGGGCGTTCCGTGCTTGGGACGGAGAATCTCCGCTTTGTTGGAGAACCAGATAAGGTGTCAGTTACTGCGGAGGAGATAGACAGATTTGTCTCTGATTTTAACAGCAGTGCCGGAAGTTTAATCTCCGTTTCTGATGTGGAGTCAGTTGAGGCAGGTTTACTTCCGGTTGAGCGGTTTGAAGGAGATACCCCTATTTTATTAGGTGACTACTCAATCGCTGAGCAGAACGGATACTTCGAATTAACAACTACAAAATATACCACATTTTTACTACAGGCGCGGGAGGTGGTTAAGCGAGTTTTTAGTCGGTAACGGTTGTCAGTCTTAGAGTCAGCCGTGTCTTTATGACAATAAAATTTATAAAGAGACTACTCTTTCTCGCAGCTCCATCTGAAAAAAGAATCTAGTGCATACATACCATTCCCCTTATCACGTGCTGGGCCGCAGACGACCGAGGCACGCACAGTGTAGTTTTTTGGGCCGGCACTCTCTTTGTTCTTTGTAATCGTATATTCATAGCGCGGGCTGCAGCTGCGGTCACAGTGTTTATAAAGATCTGCCCCGAAGCTGCCCTTGCCTTGGGAGAGATCGCCGATCCATTTATTTAGATCATCTATCGTCTCTATAAGCGCATTTTCGTAATTCAAGGGCTGCTTTAAGGTTGCTTTAAGTAGATTCTGGCAATAATCGGCATCGCTATATTCTGCAAGTACTTTCTCCGGCACAGATCGAAAATACATCACCACCTTCTTTGCCATGGCGCAGCCGTTAGGACAAAAATTAGAAGGATTAGTTAAAACGTCTGCTAGCGCTTTAGCGCGATGAAAAATGGCGTTAGATTCAAACTTGATAGAGCCTGCACGATTAAGCATATTATCGAAAACGCCGGCAGAGACAACGAGGCTGCTAATCGGGATGTCTTTATAATGCGAAATACACGCATTATCACCTGACTGAGCGAAGGCATCAGAAGAAGAGAAGCTGTATAGTGCTATCATTATCAAGACGGTTACTGAATATCGGCAGAATATTTGCTCCATAATTTGGTGGCCAATTCTTACCTCTCCCGTCCCAATTCGATCTTGGCCTCCTTAGGCATTACCAACCAACTTCTTCGATAAGATGCAGCTTCCTTTAGCATCGCATTCATTAACGGTTCCGCTTCTGGCAGAGAGGAAACCTTTCCATTATCAAGTAGGATCTGCATGGACTGCTTAGAATCTCCGGCGTGTACATCGATACTTGATACATGATGAAGATAGTAAGCTGGATCGTAATTTGCCTTACGTACGGCCCGTTCCGCTTCGGCGAAAAGTGCGGCCGTATCTTCGTTTTCAATAAGTCGTACTGTTTTAAAGAGCCTGCGATCGAGTAGTCGTGTTGAGAGATCGGCAAGGATCTTATCCTGAGAATAGCGCCAACGATCGAGATGATAGCGCCACCATGATTCGCGCATCGAGAAAATGGTTGATAGCGGGATCTCAGCCGGAGTTTTTGCTTGCAACACAGCTTTCATCCAGTCATCCAGGAATTCCAAAGAAGCTCCGAGGTCGCGTGCCCGTTGTGCTATGGCACGGTTAATTACATCGGCTGCCAGAAGTACACGGTGTTGATACATCTGTCTGTACATAGCGTGACGGGAGACAGCAAAATGCATCATCGCATCTAAACGGTTTTCTTTTAAGGCAAGATGACCATCCGGAGTAATGACTATTGATTCAATCAACGCCGGAATGTTGTACCGTCCATAATTTACACCGGCCATAATAGAATCAACTATACACCAGTTTCCGCGGTCTACATTCCATCCACCGCCTGAGATGATCTCCCAGGTCCAAGGTGGCACTGATTTATCCTCCATCAGTATTGCCGCGACTAGCCAGGGAGTATTTGCTCCGTAGCTGCTCAGGATTTTTTGAATATCCTTGTCCTCGCTTAAAACTCTTACAGCAAGCTCTTCATGTGTATCCGGTTGATCCGGGAACCAAGTTTTAAATGCGGTATGTGATCCGGGGGCCAGATGTCCGATGTCATGAAGTAGAGAGGCGGCACTGACAGCGATCCTGTATTTTTGAACCTCAGCACCAAAATCTTTAGAGAGTTTCTCCATTACTAGATTAGCAAGATGAGCTACGCCAAGGCAGTGTCCAAAGCGTGAATGCTCCGAGAACATATATACGAGCCGCGTGTTTGCGGTTTGACTTATATCGCGCAGCCTCTGCACCCAGGCAGTGTCGATCAGATCTAGTAATACTGATTCAGAAGGCACCTCCCGAGAGAATGAGATCGAGTTATGTACAACATCGGCAAATGTTATGCTTGACATTTAAAACCCTCTTTGTGAAACGATCTCAATTCCAAATGGCTTAAGACCTACCAGGTTTTTCTTCGAATTAGTAATTAAATCTATCTTTCTTACCCCTAAATCTCTCAAAATCTGTGCTCCTAGTCCATACTCTCGCATACCCGCAGGAGATCGTGCTTCAAAGCTACGTTGCCAATCACTTACCTGCTCTTTTAAACTCCCGCGCTCAGGGCGGCGTAGATAGATTAGCACACCTGAACCATTTTTGCCGATTAGATTTAAGGAAGAGTCGATCTGCTGTCTAGATGGGGGATTGGCTCCGCCAAACACATCGGTGAATGTAAATTCCGGCTGCACTCTGGTAAGCGTAGGTTTATCAGAAGAGATTTCACCTTTAATCAGTGCGAGATGTTCACCATCATGAATCTCAGATTTATAAATATAAGATCTTAATTCTCCGGCTAAACGGGTAGGTAGTTTTGCATCAGCTATTCTTGTGACCAGCTGCTCGGTTTCAAGGCGATGTCTAATTAAGTCACTAATGTTAATTAGTGTTATACCAAGCTCAGTACATAATTTGTCCTGTGCATCTGCTGTAAGGTATTCACCTTGCGGATTTAAAGCATCCACAAATAATGCGGCATCTGAATTGCCGGCGATGCGCACTAGGTCAAGAGCAGCTTCAGGGAGTGCATTCTTTACCAACACTCCACCAGGGCGTGTTTCATACGGAAATATATGGCCTGGTTTAACGAGTTTTCTAGCTGATGGTATACGCTCTCCTAAGATTCGTATTGTAACGAGTCTATCTGCCGCACTAATCCCGGTACTAACTCCTTCGCGCGCTTCAACTGAGCTGAACTGCAAAGAGTCCGCATGATTATCGTCATCCCGTACCATACGACTGAGCATCAAGGCCTCTGCGCGAGCAGAGCTAATGGCTACATTAAAGAGCCCTCCGGTATGATTTATGATTTCAACTATATTACTAAGCTCAACTTTCTCTGCTGCCGAGACCCAGACTGCTGACTTATTCTCAGAGAGATCGTCTCGAATTAATCCTATTCTACGCTCGTTGAAAAGTTTAAGCGTCTCACCAAATGATATCATCACTGCCATTCTAGACGTGAAATTACGTAATTTCAACTGCTTAGCCAATCAAAATTGTAGTCAAGTCGCGCCCTTATAATGACGATCTTTAGATAAACGGGTTTACATCAATCCGCCTAGTAGACTCATGGTTGTATAATTTGGAGTGGTAGTATGAATTGGACAGTGTCAGGTGGAACCGAGCTAGCAGCGTCATCAGGTGCAATAACTAAGACGAGCGATTTTACAGACCTTGCATTAGTTTGTGCGCGGCGCACAGCTTTCGTGGCTAGATTTATTGTCTTAAGAGAGGCGAAGAGAACTAAGGCTCATCGCACAATCGAAATGATGAGCTGGGAGGCAAACGCGACAGCAGAGGATCTAGCAAAACGGTTTCGAGAGGTTTTCTTAGCGAATGGGGACAATATGAGTCCGGTGGATCGGGATCTGAGGCGTGCTATCGCGCATGCCAGTAGATCTCTAAGTCACTTCGTTGAGGAGTATGCTTCGCGTGCTACTTGCTCGTTTATCGACGCGCTGCATGATTATGAAAGATCCAATAAGCTACTTTTTGGCGCAGAGGAGCAGCCAAAGCCCGGAGGCTGGAGGTTACCTCAGGAGCTGGAGAAGGCGCGCAAAGAGAAAGCAGAGCTAGTTAAGAAATAGCTGTGCAGATAAACTATGAAGGATTCGCAAGCCAACACCGCCCCAACCCAGCAAAATAAGCGTGACCGCGCTGTCGCACTGCAATATAACGATATTGAAACATTGCCACGGGTGATTGCAAGTGGTGCAGGGGATCTAGCGCGCAGAATAGTGGAGCTCGCCAAGGCAAGCGATGTTCCAATCCAGAAGAATGAGGCATTAACAGATGTCCTCAAGGACGTTCAGGTTGGGGCATATATCAATAAAGAGAGCTTTCGTTTGGTTGCTGAAATAATATCATTTCTCTTCCACCATGACATGCAATGGCAAGAGAAGCACAAACAGCTTGATATAAAATAGTCTATCTAAAAGAGGGCGTAGATAAATGGGGAAAGAGCAGATCCCTGAGTGACTACAATTAATAATCCTAAGAGAAGGAATACTGTAACCATTGGAATAAGCCACCAAGCTTTCTTTTCCATTAACAATGAATATATCTGTTTTACTGTTCCTGCTTTGCTCATATAAAATCCTATTATGCCGCTTTCTTCATTACCTGATTGTCAATAATGCGGTCAACCTCTTCAATTAATGATCCGATCGCGTAAGCCCAAACATACTGCCCTGCTTTTTTGCCAGTTAGCACTTCAGCTATCTCTGCTTTGTCATGCACTCTATGCTTCGTGTAAAGCTGTCTGCCGTCAGTAAGAAGTATAATATCCTGGCACTCATTATGTAGCTTAGGAAGTTTTTTTCGTAAGTAATCAAGACCACGACGGAATCTATTTACAGGTAAGCCTTCAGCTTTCATTCGAAATAGCCAACAGAGTAGGATTAGGTCAGAGTAGGTATAGCGAGCACGACCTCGTGATGTTAGCTTGCCGCTAGCAGGGACTAAGTTTGTGCGTCCATAGTAATTAAGTAAGGCTAGTCCAATTTTTTCTGCGCCGCCTGTTAGAGTGCGAAGAATCGACTGCACCTGCTTAGCAGTAAACTCCCATTCGGTGATATCCATAATGTAATGTCCCCTGTGAATAAGATAGCTAACTTATCAAAAGTACCGGTAGAAATAGCTTCTGTCAATTAGTATTCTACGCCGTTCTAGATTCTTAAGGAAATCTAGGTTATTTGTAACTACTCATTAAGTATGGGTATTCTCCTTGTCCTCGTCTTCGTCTGAATTCTTTGCCCTAGCCCGAGTGGACTGGGACGAGGGTAAGGATTTCGGACAAGGACGAGGGCTGGAACAAGGAGATTGCCCCCACTTTTTGAGCAATTACGGTTATTTTGGGTAAACTGCTAGAACTACAGGAACTTCGTCTCTACCGAGGATTGAAATTCCGGCAAAGTCAGAGATAGCACCAGGCACCTCTTTGTCTAAAAATAGCTGTGCCGAACCACCACCATCGAAATTTAGCGCATCTACGCAGGCTACTTCAGGGGCTAGTAAGATTTTTTGAAGCTTTGCTAATGATACGCCTCCAAGTGTCGCCTTTAGGCAGAATAGTATTAGGCGTGAATCACGATCGATGCAGACTCCAGAACGGCGCGCAAAAGAGGAGGCACCCTTGATGTTTTGCTGAATCTCCCCCTTCTTGATTATGATTGGGCCAGCTTGCACTGCTTCTGTAGCGGAGGAGTGCAAGAAATCTTCGCGATCTATTATCCTGATTGTGCCGCGGTTTACCTCAAAAATACCGTTTAATAAGCTGCCACCGCGATGAAGTTCCTGTAAAATTATCCCTCTATCTACTACCAATCCAAGAGGCATGTGCTGCTCATCAAAAAAATTTGCATTTATGCCCCCCAATGCACCGGATTGCTCAATTAGGGATTTTACACTCATTCTTTTTTTTCCAAAGTCAGTGGCACGCAGCACCCCAAGACGGTAGCGTTTAAGTGAAGTACGGAGAAGTACTAACTCGGAGGAGAAAAATGGGGTAGAGGATAGAGGTATGCTGATCTCTTCTAGATCTTCACCGATACGCTGCCAATTTATCGGTTCGCACAGAGCAGATAGCGGCAAGCAGAGTAGAATAAGAGCTATAATTAGTCTCATAGATGCAATTGTAACATATCTTCTTTGCCTCTGGCCAAGCCCAAAGATTATAAAGGAGTAGGCCGGAGAGAATCTCCACACAACTTTAGTTTAATAAAAAAGGCCGTCTCTTTTGCAAGAGCCGGCCCTGAGACTGAACTATTTTACCTCGCTAGTTCAATGGGTCTTTAGAAGCTGCGCCTCGCTACTTCTCGAGATTGGGTGGTAGTATGTGTGTGTGGTAGTAAGGAGGTCTCCCAATCTCTCAAAGCAGTATGCAGCTTCTTGAGTATCTCCGGGATTTTGTAAGAGCAAGGATAGTGCCAAAATCAGTTCTTGCTAACTACTTGGTTTGATACAGGCAAATCTTCTGCTCCTGAGCCAACTAAGAATATTCTACCGCACAGTTAAACAGCGTTATCGGAAGTTTGTGCTGTCGCATAGGAAAAATTTTCATCGCACTCGACTATTTATGAGATGTGCAGTTTATATTTGTTGATTTTTTCAAGAGATCATTTAAGCTCTCATTAATATGGAAAGTTTAAGAGTGCGTGTTTCAGATCTGATTCAGAAGAGCAGGAAGGCTGTTAGACTATATAGTGGCGCTGAGCGAATGAGCTCGGACACTAAAGGTGAACATAGCGACACGCAGGTGGCGGTATGGCGTGAGATAAACTCTGAGCTTTTACGTGAGTTGCAAAGAAGTCTTGAACAGGCAAATTTGAAAAAGATCATTACAGACGTTTTTTCTCTGCGTGATCGCTTTCTTGCTCGTTGGCGCTGCGGCGAAGCTGACCTGCATATCAAACAGAAGGATCTTATCTATGCAGCGGAGAACGGTGATTTCGTAAAGTCGGCTTTATTAAGTACTGAGCTTTTGGTGCTCAAAGCGACTGTGCAGGCCTGTGAGGCGGTAACACATGAGTTAAACGATCTCTTGGGATCCAGTCGGCCATCCGCCATTGAGCTTACAAGACAACAGGAAGTACCACTGCAGTCAGAGCCTCGTCGGGCTCGCGTCATCCCATTACCTAAGCCTCGAGCTTCCGGGATTAAATAGTTTATTTTTGGTTCCTGGCACTTGCTAGGTCTTTCAACTACTGGGACCGCAGGCGTCCAGCCTGCAACGAATTATCCTAGAAAGAGCAGTTCGCATAACGATAAGGCGAAAAACGCTTGAAAACAC
>CAZKXU010000048.1:0-25322 GCA_964556665.1 uncultured Bdellovibrionales bacterium
GATGTATTCACGTAGCGCCGCAGCTATTGCTGCATTTTTTGTTACATTTGACCTATTGCAGATTGGCTGGGGGCGCACTGATATTCACCCGCATGGTACGACTGCCTGGTTAACAATGTTGATTATTATTTTTACTAAACGTTACTTTGAAAGTGGACGGATGGGCTCGCTTTTGCTGCTCATTCTGTGGATGGGACTCAGTGTTTATCAGTATCCCTCAGGCCAGGCCGGGGTTGCTATACCATTAGCATATCTAGCCTGGTGTCTTGTTTTTGATCGTCCACGATTAAAGCATTTAGGTTGGCCGGTCTTAGGGGTTGGTATTGGTACAGCTCTTTGGGTTGCCGGCATTCCACTACAACTATATTTTGCAGGGCAAGGGTTTCGTTTTCTCGACTTAAGCACAGTTTTTGGTGCCCGCACCTCTTGGGCCTCCAATGCTTCAAATAATGCAGTAGATGTTTTGCTAGGGATATCACAACGCGCCTTGGATAATACATATGTATTGGTAAGTGGACTTTTTACTCATGCACCTATGCTACATTTTCAAGAGATTATCCCGCTGCTTCCTAATTTAGGGCAGCGAACTTGTGTATGGTGTGTGAGCGTGTTGGCTATAATCGGATTAGCTTTACTAATTCGTCAACACCGCAACACGGCCTGGCTTCTCATATTGTGGTTGATTATCGGTGCAATTCCTTCAATTATCTCTGATTACGGATATGCTAAACGAGCATCGACTTCTTACCTAGCATGGATGGCGCTTGCAGGTGTTGGTGGTGCTGTACTTTGGGAAGGACTTAAGCAGCGGGCGCTTCTTAAAAACTTTATTCTCTTGCTGGTCGTTGTTGGAGCTTCAGCTTATTTGAGTGTAATCTCATATTTGTGGTTCTCTGGCCGATACTATCGGTACGGTGAGCCGGCTCATATAGCCATGGCCAGGCTAGTAGCCTCAAAGCTTGAGCCTGGTACGATTATCATAAGTGATAGTTGGAATCATTACTTTCCTGGGCAGTTAGGCTTTCTTATCTTACCTAGACTGCTAGATAATAGAAATTATCCTCAGGCTATATATTTTTATAATTCTAGAGCGATGCCATGGGAGGAGGTTGTAGCTAACCCACGACTTGTCCTATCAAATCTTTCAAATGGCTGGTTTTATCTTTGGTCTCAGTTAGGCGCCGATCGGCTAACAGAGGATTTATCATGGCAAAAAGTAGTTTTTGTAGCACAATATATCTCTGCTGGAACTGAGCACCTAGAGGTAGCAAAGCGTTTAGATATTTTAAAAGCCATGCGTCCGGAATGCACTGAGGAGGTTTTTCTGTCTGAGGACTGGCCAGCGCGGGTGATAGTTCGGGAGTGCCAGCTAAGAAGCTAGCTGCTATTCAATGGAGAATATCTCTCCATTTACAGCGGACTGAGCTGGCTGGCATAGCCAAGCGACCTTGCGCGCGACCTCTTCAGGAGTAATTAATCTTCCAGAGCTGTTACAGGCTGCTAGCTTACTTCTTGCCTGATCAATCGAAGCTCCTGTTTTAGCTACGATGTTGTCAACAGATCTTTGCAACAGATCTGTATCAACATACCCAGGACAGATAATATTTGCAGTTACCTTATTATCTTTAAGCTCAAGAGCGAGGGAACGTGTTAGTCCTAAGAGCGCATGTTTCGTCGCACAATATGCGGATACATATTGAAAACCCTGAAGCGAGGCAGTGCTTCCCATATTAACGATCCTTCCGAATCCCAGATTTTTCATATGTGGCAGGGTATGCTTGATCAGTAAAAATGGAGCAGTGACATTTAGATCCATCATTTTTTGCCAGAGCTGAAGCTCTGTACGCTCAAGCGGGGCACTTTCTGCATAAGCCGCGTTATTTATAAGAATATTTATCGGGCCGCGGGCAGACACCGCTGTTTGGACAATGCTTGCTAGGTTATCTAATTTTTCTAGATCGGCGGTAATAAACCCATAATCGCCTTTGAAGCTTTCTTTAAGATTTTCACAATGTTTCTCTAAGCGATCACTGCTTCGACCTAGCAAGGTTAGATTTGTACCAATTTCGGCTAGAGCTGTCGCAATAGCTGCACCAATGCCGGTGCCTCCTCCGGTGATTAGGGCATGGCTGGAAGTTGGAATAACAGATCTGTCCATAATCATTAAGTCCGGGCTTGTGCGAGCTGACGCTCGCACCTGGGGCAGATTACCATCTGCCCCTACAATTCACACCGGCCCACCCACCATCTTAGCTCTCCGTTTAATCGACTCTAGCTGCTGCTTTCCGGAGAGGTATTGCTTTGGCCAGCTCTGATCAGAATAACCAAGTTCTGCCGCGGCATTCAAGGTCCAATGTGGATCGGATAGATGTGGGCGAGCAAGTAGGCAGAGATCGGCTCTACCTGCGCCAATAATCGTATTGACATGATCAGGCTCATAGATATTTCCAACCGCCATAGTAGCAATGTCGACTTCGGCTCTGATCCGATCTGCGAAAGGTGTCTGATACATTCTTCCGTAGACTGGGCGCTGCTCAGTTGAGACTTGGCCACTCGACACATCTATTGCATCAGCGCCTGCCTCTTTAAATGATTTTGCTATCTTTACAGCTTCTTCGATATCTACACCACCCGCGACCCAGTCAGAAGCGGAAATTCTTACACTTATTGGACGTTCCTTAGGCCAGGCTGAGCGTATGGCTCCAAATACTTCAAGTGGAAAGCGGAGTCTATTCTCTAAAGAGCCTCCATATTTATCCGTTCTTCTGTTGGTCAATGGGGAGATGAAACTTGAGAGTAGGTAGCCATGAGCGCAATGCAGCTCTAACATGTCAAATCCTGCATCAATGCTCATCTTAGTAGCCAGAATAAAGTCACGCAAAATATTGACAAAATCTGCTTTCTCCATCTCTCTTGGAGTATGACTGCTTTGAGTGTACGGAATAGCTGATGGGGAGAGAATCTCCCAATTTCCTGTTTTGAGTGGTCGATCCATCTCCTCCCAGCCAAGCTGAGTTGAGCCTTTTCTGCCGGCGTGCCCTAATTGTATGGCAATTTTAGCAGCAGAATTCGTATGTACGAAATCCACAATTTTTTTCCAGGCATGCATATGCTCAGCTCTGTACATTCCGGCACAGCCAGGGGTAATGCGCCCTTCCGCAGAGACGCAGGTCATCTCCGTAAAAATCAGACCTGCACCACCTAGTGCTCGTGAGCCCAGATGAACTAGGTGAAAATCGGAGGGAGTGCCATCTGAAGCTGAGTACATATCCATCGGTGAAACTGCTATTCGATTCATCAGCTCAAGTGATCGCAATTTAAAGGGCACGAACATCGGTGGTATAGCTTTATCAAACTTCTTACCAGAGCTTGTTTCAGCAAACCAGCGCTCATACCCTTCCAGGTATGCTTTATCACGCTGGCGTAGGTTCTCATGGCTGACACGTTGGCTGCGTGTCAGTAAGCTATAAGCAAACTGCTCAGGCGGGAGCTTAGATCGGAGCGCAACATTTTCGAACCACTCAGTTGAATTGCGTGCCGCATTCTGAAGCTTGAGTACCTCAATTTTCCTGCTGTCTTCATAGAATGTTAAGGCTGCTTCTATCGAGTCATGCTGAGCTATGGCATCACTTAGAGCAATTGCTGACTCCATACCGAGTTTAGTTCCTGAGCCTATAGAGAAATGAGCAGTAGCAGCAGCGTCACCAAGTAGTACTATATTATTATGGAACCAATGCTGATTTAATACTCTTGGGAATTTCATCCAGTGTGCTGAGCCACGCAGATGTTCACTGTTAGATATAAGCGGCTCACCTTTAAAATGTCTTTCGAAGATCTTTTCACAGAACTTAATTCCATCCTGCTTGTCCATTTTATCTAGGCCAGCATTTAGGAAAGTAGACTGGTGGCACTCAAGTACGCAGGTACTAAGTTCGGGGCTGAATTGATAACAATGTGCCTGAAACCAGCCGTAGGGTGTCTCTTCAAAATAAAATGTAAAGGCTTTAAATTGCTTGCGTGTTCCAAGCCAACAGAATCTACAGAGGCGTTCATCGATCTCTGTCTTAAAGAGTTGAGAAAAATATTCTCTTGTCCTACTAAAGATCCCATCCGCTGCAACCACCAGATCATATTTTGGAAAGGTGTCAGGGTCAGATTCGCATTCAAAATCAACTTTAACTCCAAGCTCCTCTGCACGCTTAGTAAGAATCTCAAGTAAGAGAGCACGGCTAACACCGCAGAACCCATGTCCGCTAGATCGTATTAGTCTGTTCTTGAAATGAACCTCGATGTCATCCCAATGAGCTAGATTCTCTCTTATCTGTGTAACAACTCCATCATCTCCTAAGTTTAGGTTGGAGAGGGTCTCATCACTAAGCACAACGCCCCAGCCAAAAGTATTACCACGTTTATTTTTCTCGACTACCCGAATCTCATGTTCAGGATTCTTTTTCTTCATTCGAATGGCGAAAAAAAGCCCGGAGGGGCCGGCGCCGATACATAGAATTTTTAATTTTGGTTTCATAAAAGTATTAACAATAGTAATTGTGGAATAAGCTGAAGAGGAGATCAATAGGTAAGAGTATGAGCAGTCTATAGTAGGCTGGCATGTAAGTCTTCTACTGGGACCGCGGGCATCTTGCCCACAAACGAGTTAAATGCAACTACGTAGCAGGCTGGAAGTCCGCGATCCCAGTGAGCAGCTTTTTTTTCAATCGCAGAGAGGTCGATTAATTATGTAGTTCTTAAGCTCTTTGCTGTCTGCGCCTATACTCGTACTCTTTTTTTTACGCTTTAGGCATTCATTTAAGGCAGTCGGAAGCTCCGATTTTATTGTACAGGCCAAATAATTACCAAATTTATACGGGCTTGCAGTGGCGAGAAAGATCTTCTGACCAGCATGGTTCAATTTCTGAGCTCCTAAATATCCCACTGCAGCATGCGGGTCAGCGTGATAGCAGTATCTATTGTAAAGCTCCCGTATGGCAGCAACTGTTTCCTTGTCGGTAAAGCTGCCTCCACAGAGGTCCTCTCTTAGTGCTGTTGCTCCCTCAGGGTAGAGATGCTCAATCCTTGAAAAATTACTGGGGTCACCTACGTCCATGGCGTTCGATATAGTAATCTTAGAGGGCCCTCTTTTTATCACTCCTGACTCAAGATATCTTGGAACAGCATCGTTAATATTAGTGGCAGCAAAAAATATTTTAGCCGGCAAACCCATGCGTTTAGCTAGGAGGCCTGCGCAGAGATTACCAAAATTTCCGCTTGGTACCGAAAATGAAATATTCCTATAAGTCGCCAATCTCGAGAAGGCATAGGCATAATAAACCATCTGTGGAATAAAGCGTGCGATGTTTATCGAATTTGCTGACGTCAGGTTAAATCTTGATAAAGATTGATCCCTAAAAGCCTCCTTTACCATCCGTTGGCAGTCATCAAATGATCCTTCCACTTCGAGCGCATGAATATTGCCGCCTAGAGTGGTCATCTGCATCTCCTGGATCTTGCTTACGCGGCCCTTAGGATATAGCACTACCACGCGCACGTTTTTACAGTTGAAGAATGCGTTTGCTACAGCAGAGCCGGTATCACCGGAGGTGGCAACCAAGACAGTAGCGTTCTGTTGACTGCGCTGCAGAAGAGAGCTTAGGACTCCTGCCATGAATCGCGCACCGAAGTCCTTAAAGGCTAGTGTAGGACCATGAAATAGCTCTAGAGCAAAAAGAGAATCGGAGAGTTTAATAATAGGGCAGGGAAAATTAAACGCAGATGAGACGATCTCACCTATCTGTCTAGAATTAAATTCAGGCTCAAAATATGAGGAGAGCATCCGGCAAGCTATCTGCTGCAATGAGAGCCGCGGAGCGCAGGTCGCAAAAAAATCAGATCCAAGCCAGGGCACTGATTCAGGCATGAATAGTCCACCATCAGACGCAAGTCCGCATAGTACAGCTTCAGAGACTGTTACTCTGAGCCGTGGATTCTTTGTTGATAGGTAGAGCATAGCAAGAAAACTATACGATCCTAGCACCTTTAGGAGAGATGCCACCTGAATAAAACTGAACCTTAACCTTAACTTTTTTAGCTGCGCTTTTAAAAGCCTTAAGTACTGACTGCTCGCTCTTAGCAGAGTCGCATAGCGCGAACATGCTTGGGCCTGATCCAGAGATATTAAAACCGATCGCTCCAGCCTCCAGCGCTAAAGCCTTTATGTCATAATAGTAAGGGATAAATTTCGCCCGATGTGGCTCAACGATAAGATCATGCATTGAGTTGGCTATGAGGTGGGTGCTGTTGCCTAAAAGTCCACTTATCATACCTGCTACATTGCCTGCTTGGGCCATTGCTACCTCTAATGAGATCTTTTTAGGGAGAGATTTGCGCATCTTCATTGTCTCGAGCTTCATATCCGGAACTGCAACTACATATCTTAATGCTGATGGATACGGAAGTTCGACAACATTGAGAGGATCGTAACTCTGAATTAAGATAAAGCCGCCAAGAAGGGAAGCAGCTACGTTATCCGCGTGTACCGCTCCGGATGCTACCTTTTCACCCGCTAAGGCGAAGGGCAGTAACTCAGCTAGAGTGAACGGCTCTCCCAAGTATGCATTGAATGCCACCACTGCAGCGACAGCGCTTGCTGCGCTCGAACCTAGGCCGCTCGCTAGTGGCAGCCCTTTCTTGATAGCAATATCAATATCGACCTTGACCTCGAGCGCCTTCATCATAGCAAGTATTGCAGCGCCAGCAGTATTCTTGCTGGGGTTAAGTGTTAACATCCCAAACGGCGAGCTGATCTTTGAAATTCGCACCCCCTTACTGTTCCCTTCTGATATCGTAACACGATCACCAGGCTCCTTAAGTGCAAAACCCATAATATCGAAACCTGGACCTACGTTGGCAACCGAGGCAGGGGCAAAGGCTGTAATTGATTTAGGCATATAAGCACATTAGCGGAAAAAAGAGGATTGACCAAGTCGACATTTTGTAATTCCTAAAGCACTGGGACCGCGGGCTTCCAGCTCGCAACGCAGTGCCTTCAGGCTCGTTTGCGGGCAAGATGCCCGCGGTCCCAGTAAGGTACCTACGCTAGCTCAGATAGTGTGCTACTCTAATTATATCAGCCAGGACTCCTGCAGCAGTTACCTCTGCTCCTGCGCCAGGCCCTTTTATAACTAACGGTCTCTCCCGGTACCGCTCCGTAGTAAAGGAGACTATATTGTCTGCTCCTGAGAGGTTATAAAATGGATGACTAATATCCACACTTTGCAAGGCAACTCTTGCTTTGCCGCCTTCTAGGGTTGCTATATATCTAAGACGTTCTCCCTTCTCTTCAGCAGCTTTTCGTTTCTCTTCGTACTCTTCATCAGAGCGCACAAGTTCTGTGAAAAACTCCTCAACAGTTTTAGCTTTTTCTAACTTCTGAGTTAATAGAGAGTTTAACTGAATGCTCCCTGGCTCTATAGAGAGGCCAGATTCTCGTGCTAAGATAAGTAGCTTTCTTGCCACATCCAATCCTTTAAGGTCCTCACGTGGATCAGGCTCCGTGTATCCACGATCTTTTGCCTCACGCACAACTGAGCTAAAGCTTCTATCTTTGCTGAAATTATTAAAGATGTAGCTTAATGTTCCGGAGAGGACTGCCTCGATTTTCAATATCTCATCACCGCTGCTCAAGAGATCATCTAGAGTGCTGATAATAGGAAGTCCGGCTCCAACACTTGTCTCGTACAGAAATTTGATATTACGTTTTTGAGCAATTTCTTTGAGTGAGAGGTAGCGTTCCATGCTACCTGAATGGGCGCGCTTGTTTGGTGTAACGATAGATATACTGGCATTTAGAATATCAACATACTTGCCTACTACCTCGTCACTTGCGGTACAGTCTACGAATACCGAGTTTGATAGATCGGAGGCGATCATTTTATCGACAAATGAGACGATCTCTCCGCTGCTGCCTCGCAATTCGATCTCCTTTTCGGCTTCGTCTTTTATCCCCTCCATATCAAAAAGCATCTTCTTGCTGCTAGCTAAGGCGATAATTCGAAGCTCAAGTGATTTTTTTCTTTTGAGAAAGCTTCGATGTTTAGCAATAATCTTTAGTAGCTCACTGCCGACTACGCCGTGTCCTACTACAAATAGGTTCAATGATTTTGTGCCGGAGAGAAAAAAGCCGTCGTGCAATGCGTTGAGTGCCTTGACCTCATGTTCGCGCTCTACAACTACTGAGATATTAAGCTCTGAGGAGCCCTGAGCTATAGCTATTACATTTACACCGTTTTTGCCGAGCGATTGAAATAATCTACCCGCGACACCTGGAGAGCTTTTCATGTCCTCACCAACTGCGGAGATGATTGCGAATTCAGAGTCTACTACAATTTGATCGAGAAGTGCTGCCTTGATCTCCAGCGCGAATTCCTCCTCAAGAGCCATCTTTGCTGTCTCTGCAGATTTTGGATCTACTGCTATACAGATGGTGTGTTCGGATGAGGCCTGTGTGATCAAGATTACATTAACACGATTTTCCGCAAGCGCACCGAACAGGCGCATCGAAATGCCTGCCACTCCCACCATGCCGCTGCCTTGTACGCGGATGAGCGAGACCTGCGGAATAGAGGAGATACCCTTAATCATATAATTAGAAGGATGTGCTTTTGCGTCTATAATAGTTCCGAGAAAATCCGGATTAAATGTGTTTCTAATGCGTAAAGGAATTCCTTTGCGCATGGCTGGCTGCATAGTGGGCGGATGTATTACTTTGGCTCCAAAGTGACTGAGCTCCATCGCCTCCTCATATGTCAGATGAGCAAGCGAGAACGCCTTTTTTACTTTGCGTGGATCTGCGGTCATTACACCATCTACATCGGTCCAGATCTCGACCTCACTTGCGTCCAAGGCCGACCCAAAGATAGCAGCGCTGTAGTCAGAGCCGCCGCGTCCTAGTGTAACGGTATCGCCTTTTGATGTTGAGCCGATGAAGCCAGTAATGATCTGTAAAGCAGGATGTGATTCGAAATATGTTTTAATTTTCTGATTGGTCTGATCAAAGTTAACTTTAGCAGCGCCAAAATTGTTGTCAGTAACTACTACTGAGCGTGCATCGAGGTATTGGGCCTCGATGTCGTGCGTGTTAATGGCACAAGCAATAATATTGGCGCAGAGTCTCTCGCCGAAGCTCATAATATGATCGAGAGTGCGAAGCGAGATCTCACGTACAAGGTTGGCTCCGTTTAAAAGGTCGGTGAGCTCCGCGATATGTTTATCTATTGTGGAGAAAATAGGGGAGGATTTGTCGGGTACTAAATCAGTAGCGGTATCTAAATGAAGTTTCTTAAGGGAGTTAAGTTCGTCAAGATAATTTTTATTAGGATACTTTGCCGCACTATTACCAATATCAATCAGTTTATCGGTGACACCTTGCAAGGCTGATACGACAACAGCGATGCGAGCAGCACGCGTCCTAGAAGCGAGGACAATCTTGATTACATTTTTAATACGATCAGCTGAACCAACAGAGGAACCACCAAACTTAAGTACTAAGAAACTCATGCACCCTCCCAACCCCTTGCAAACCCTAAGTTTTTTATAATAATCCACCCTTCTTTGCAACCTCTCATTTCCGAGGCATAGCACAGCCTGGAGCGAAGGCAGGAGCCCGAGGCACAAAAGTACAGTATGTAGCATAAGTAGTGACAATGGTTAGCCATCCTGTGCGAGCTGCCGCTCGCACCTTGGGCAGACTGCCGTCTGCCCCTACCTAATAATTTTTTATTTTCACCATTTTTTTCGTAATGGTATGGACCTGCCCCTTTTCGTAAGGGCAGCCTGGGGCTGCCCAAGGACCGCGCTGCGTGCGGACTTAATGAATATTTTTCGATATATCTCTTGCTAGCTGCTCTCCTATCAGCTTGTGGCCAATAGTATTTGGATGGCAACCATCTGAGCTTATATAAAATAGGTCACTTAGCGGAAGATCATTAACTGGAGTCTCAATAGATTCTCTCTCTTGCGTTAAAACAGAATCACCCTTGAGCTCTGGAATTTTGCTAATTAGGTAGCTCTGTCCGTTAAAAAAACTAAAATTCATGGCAGTTGCCGCCGTCTTGCCAAGCTTGGCATATGCTCCTGGAGTACAGAGTGCTATGACTGATGCCTCTTGTAGGCCAAAACGTTTGGCTTCTGTTAACATATACTCTAAATTTGTTCGATATCGCTTAGGAGACACGGCATGCTTATACTGTTTTTTCTCTTTCGTATTTTTGCTGATTTGAATGCTTAGCAGGTTGTTGATGAGTTTAGGGATCTCAAAGGTAAGTACCGTTTTACGAATTTTCTGAGCTATTCCTTGAGACTTAAAACGTGCTACCTGCTTTGCGTGAGGCATAGATACCATTTTTGCATCATTAGCACCGAAGCCTAGTATTAGATAATCAGCCTGAGTCGTCTTAAAAAATTTATCAAAAACTAAGCGCCCGTACTCTGAAGAGTCGCCTGGGACTGAAAAATTGCCAACTGTTACGGGTCTATTTAATAAAGCGCTTAAATTATTTTTTAATACTTCAGCATAAGTTTCAGTATCATTAACTCCCCAACCAAATGAGCTTGAATCTCCAAAAATAGCAATTCTAAATTCATTTGCAGCTTTAGCGCTTGGTAAGTCGACACCTCTAAAGCCTAAGCTATTGGAGCTTACTTTATATTTCTTTGCTCTCTCACTTGGGATTAGGCTAAAGGTGTTGGTAACAAGTTGTGATATGTTTGGCACCATATGCACACGGAACCCATCACCTTCAGTGAAAATATCAAACCAATCAATTTTATCTCTCTCTGCAATCAATGATGTCGCACGTTCGCGGGTATTATGCTCGGCCAAAAGCCAGGTCGGCATTTCTAATGCTGCTTTATTGTTTACAAATAGTTGGGATAAATTTAGAATACGAGCAGTAATTTCAAGGAACACGATCATTGTTATAGGAACAATGAGTGTCAAAAATATTATCTGAAACCGTGTTAAAGATCTGTTTGCACTTAACATTAATGCTCTGATCCCAGTCTACTAAATTCACTTAAAGATCGCCTGTTTTAGTGCAATTTTCAACTGTCTATATTCCCAGGATAATTCCGCTTATATTGCGCTATCAGATCTCTACAGGCCTGAGCTGGATTGTGGGTCGACATGAAGGATCCCCCTATAAGAAAGCCATCATACCCTGCCTGCTTTAAGTGGTGTAAGTCCGCAGCAGTCTTAATGCCGCTTTCTGAAATTGTAATTGAAGTTATAGGCAGCGCATCTCTTAAAGAGTAGGATGTTTCAAGTGAGCACTCAAACGTGCTTAAGTTCCGATTATTAACTCCAATAACATCGGCTAGAGCCAAATCTGTATTTATAATATCAGCTTTATTGTGAACTTCAATTAACACCTCCATTCCTAGCAGATGCGCTAGTCTTGCTAGCTTCTTAAGTTCATGAGGATTGAGCGCCGCTGCAATCAATAGAATGATATCCGCTCCTAAAGCCTTACTTTCTATTACTTGATATTCATCTAGTATGAAATCTTTCCGTAAAATAGGACAATAATTATATAAACGTGCATTTTCAAGGTCGGTATTTGAGCCGCCGAAAAAATCTGGCTCAGTAAGTACAGACAATGCGGAGGCACCTGCTTGTACATATTCTACAGATAAATCTGCTACTGCTATATTTGGCTTTAAATCTCCATGTGACGGCGACCTTTTCTTTACTTCAGCGATTATGCCGATCCTCCTCTTACTTCTTAGATGTTTACACATAGATACAGTTTTGCTTTGAAAGTAAGGGGATCGCTCTAAGAGTTTAATTGAGCACTGCCTTTTTCGTTTAGCTATAGCACTTCGTCTGCTGCTTAGAATCATTTCAAGTTTATTCATAGCCCTCAATCTCTAGTAATGTTCTGTAAGTTAAATACGGGGTAGAATTTATGATCGCATCACGTGCCATCCTAATTCCCTCATGTATAGTCAGATTTGGGTTAGCAAGATGAAGTGTAAAGCCAGCATTAGCTGCGACTACCGCTGTTTGCGCCGTGCTTCCCTCTCCTTTTAGTATCTTTAATAGAATCTCCGCACCAGAGATCGCATCCGTGCCACCAGTTAGATCTGTATTCTTAAGCAGAGGAATTCCTAGCTCTTGCGGATAGAAAATCTTCTCCATACAGTTTGTAGTTACTTTGAAAGGAGAACTTAGGGAGATCTCGTCATATCCATCTAGTGAATGTACGACCATGAATTCGATCTTCTCCTGCTGTAGTAAATATGTATAGAGTCGAGCAGCATTAAGACTGGCTACTCCAAGCAGCTGTTTGCGTGGACGACACGGATTCACCAGCGGACCCATGAAATTAAAGAGAGTTCTAAATCCCAGTGCTTTTCTTATTGGAGCAACACCTTTCATGGCTGGATGAAACAACGGAGCATGCAGAAAACAGAGATTTGCTTTCCTTAGCTGCTTGATTAAAGTAGGGGCATGATTTGTAAATTTTAATCCGAGTGCCTCCAGGACATTTGACGATCCACATTTTGATGACATGCCGTAATTGCCGTGTTTTGCTACTGCCACGCCACAGGCAGCAACTACAAAGGCGGAAGCTGTCGAAATATTAAAACTATCTTTTCCATCGCCTCCACTACCGCATAGATCCAGAGGGTCGAATTCGGAGAGGTCTAAATTGACTGCCAGATCAAGCATTGCGTTTTTGAAGCCAATAGCTTCAGCTAAAGTAAGCTGCCTCATCTGAAACACTGTAAGAAATGAGGAAATTAGATTTGGATCTGCTTGGTTTTCTGCTATTGTCCTCAGCAGATCGTAAGCCTTGTGTTCGCTTAATCTTTTAGCAAGGAAAAGTTCCTGTAGTTCTGAGTGTAGCTTGTTCATTTTTCCTCCGTTATTGAAATCCAACGATAAATTAATTCACGTCCATCAGGAGTTAATATTGACTCAGGATGAAACTGCAAGCCGTAGAGAGGTAGGTCGCAGTGTTTTAGTGCCATGACTTGAGCACAGCTATCCTCTGCACTAACTCGTATACAGCTTGGCAATGAAGTGCGATCAACAACCCAGGAATGGTACCGACCGACAGTGATTTCTTTAGGTAGATTAGCAAAGATTGTGTCAAGAGCCGGATGCAACGTTATAGTACTAGATTTACCGTGAATCGGTTTTTGTGCTGGTATGAGAGTACCACCAAATGCCTCAGCAATAGCTTGATGACCTAGGCAGATCCCTAGCATCGGCTTAGATGAAGCATATGCTTTGATAATCTCTAACATTCGACCTGCTTCGGATGGCAATCCAGGTCCAGGGGAGAATACGATCTGTCGAAAGCGCTTTACCTCTGAGAGTTCGATCCTGTTATTTCGATAAACCTCTACAGTTTTAGTTGAGGCTCGCTTTAATAAGTCGACCAGGTTAAAAGTAAATGAATCATAATTATCAATGACAAGAATGCTCATAAATTAAAACCTCTTGCTATTTTAAATGCTGCCCTTAAGGCGCCAAGTTTATTTTCTACTTCTAGCAACTCCTGCTGCGGCACAGAGTCTGCGACTATTCCGGCTCCAGCCTGATATGATAGTGTTCCATCTTGGCTAACAAATGAGCGGATAATAATGGCGTGATTGCACTCACCATTAAATCCAAAGTACCCAATTGCTCCTCCATAGCAGCCGCGTGGCACAGGCTCATATTGACTTAATAGCTGCATGGCGCGGTATTTTGGAGCGCCGCTTAAAGTTCCCATCGGAAAAGTTGAGGCAAAAAGCTCGATGCTATCGATGCCGTCCTCTAATATTCCGCCTACGCAGGAGACTATGTGAATTAAGTGCGAGTAAAGTTTTGTAAGCTTAAAGTCAACAACTCTTACATTGCGACAGAGTTTATTCAGATCATTTCGTGCTAAATCTACCAGCATCACATGCTCAGCATTTTCCTTTTCATCTTGTAGTAGTGCTGCTGCTTTTCTTAGATCGGCATCTTCATCTCCTATACGCTTATAAGTGCCCGCTATCGGAAATAGTCTGGCTTCTCGACCCTTTACTACCAACTGTGCCTCTGGAGAGGAGCCTAGGATTTTAAAATTACCGTGGTCAAAAAAGAACATATAAGGAGAGGGGTTAATCGAACGTAGCGCCCTATACAACGTCAGCTCGTCCCCTTTAAAATTTTGACTAAAATGGCGTGATGGTACGATCTGAAATACGTCGCCACGCGCGATGTGTTGTTTGCAGCGTTCTATGCATCTCAGGTATTCTTGCTCAGATGAGCTGGCTAGCTCGTGCTCGCAGATCTCAAAGTTATATGTATTAGCTGCAAGATTTGCAATTGAGTTAAAAAACTCCTCACTGCTGTTTTCTGCTTCGGTTTGCAATGAATTTTCGATCAGGTAAAGTTCATCTTGGAAGTGATCTATGGCGATCACGTGACGATAGAGAGAGTATGAGATCTCAGGGATTTTATCTTGAGAGATGATTTCAATATCTTCAAAATAACGCACTGCATCGTAAGCTGTATAACCAAATATGCCGTTACTAAGAAATTTATATCTCTGTTCATTCTCCACCTTGAAACTATCCCGAAACTTTTGTAGTGCCGTAACTACTGACAGATCCTCAGAAATCTCAACTTCAGTGAGTATCTTATCAGAAGAGGTGTATCTTATCTTGCCAGCACAGACTTCAAATGTAGCCAAAGGTGATGCGAGAATATACGAAAAGGCGCTCTCGTTACTGCGCGCATCAACGCTTTCAAGCAACATGCTCCTGGCATACCGTTCACGTATGCGCAGATAGAGACTGATTGGTGTTATAGTGTCCGCTGGAAACTTAGTTACACGTGTACTGATCGGATATAGCATGCCCATTCCTCGAACAAATCGATTAACAAAAACTTACTGACGCATTTACGTCAAAAAGAGAAAAGATAGTTATGTTGTTTGAAAAATATATGTGGGCTATGCCCACCAAATAACGGCGATGGAGAGAGAGAGCTGATGATTAATATTACAGAAAGTAGCCATTTGAAAATTTAGTATACATGAGTATGGGATGTAGTCAAGAAATAAAGTGCACCTTCTCAGTAGCGTGACCAGTATAAAAGTATTTGCTCAATAAGGCTGGGCAAAATCAGTCCACCTTCGCTCATTGAAATACTTTGTCAATGTATTTCAATGGGGCTACGGCGGACGTATTTGCTCAATAAAACCCCGGAAGTCCGGGGTTGTTGAGCAGATACGAAAAAAAGAGGGATGTGCCATCCCTAGTTCTATGTTAAATTTATATCACAGCCAAGGAAGTTGCCTCACCAGTGCCTAGTAAAAAGAGACCGCGGCCTGTTAATTGGTATGCGGTATTTCGGCCAACTAATTCCAGAAAATTTGGACCGCTATAGGTGTATTCAGCATCTTTTTACTAAGGTTTTGGTGTATGCAGCTTAAATATTTCACAATTCAGCTCCTAGGAGCAATAATCGTCATTCTTGCACTATCAATCTACTATTCTAAAACAGAGTCATCGCCTGGCGATGTTATGGCATTTGAAGGTCCTGGAGTTTCAATGCCGATGCGTGGCCTAGGATTAACAATCTATAACAAAGCAAAGGCATTGCCAGGCTATACCTTGTTCCCTGTTGCAGGCAGTGAGCATGTCTATTTATTGAATATGGAGGGGAATGTAGTGCACAGCTGGCCAGTAGATGCTACGCGAGCGCGTCTGTTGCCAAACTGTAACCTCCTCGTTGTGCATGGTAGTAAATTCGGTGCGCATGATAAAAAATGGAGGACGTATAGAAATCTAGTGAGAGAGTACGATTGGAATGGAAACGTGGTCTGGAGCTACAAAGCTGAGCAGGCAGCGCATCATGATATAAATCTTCTACCCAACGGCAATGTTTTATTTCCGATCAAATCGCCACTAGCTCGAGCTCAAACAGAAAAGATGAAAGATCCAGTAAGACGTAATCTAAAGATTCGATCTGATACGATCCTTGAGGTTACGCGTGAAGGAGAGGTCGCCTGGTCATGGGCAGCGCATGAGCATTTAGATCTTGATGATTGTGGAGTAGCTGATTGTTACAGAAATAATAGTAGTGAGGCAGGCGAGCTGTTTCCGATCGTCGACTGGACTCATATGAATACCACCCGCGTGTTGCCAGAGAATAAGTGGTACGACAACGGTGACAAACGATTTAAGCCAGGCAATGTAGTTACGTTTCTTAGGACCTGGTGGACAGCAATGATTATTGACAAAAGTACGAAGAAGGTAGTTTGGGATTATAGTGGCGACTACCGCGGAGGGCTTGGCGGCGGACATGAACCGCAGATGATTGAAAAAGGCTATCCGGGGGAGGGGAATATTCTACTGTTGGATAATGGCAGCCGCAACCACAAGGATGAATCATTTATCTTGGAGATCGATCCGCTGACAAAACAGCCGGTCTGGATCTATGACGTTGGTAAGGAGTTTTTCACAGAGGCTGCAGGATCAGTGCAACGTCTGCGCAATGGAAATACCTTTATAGCTGAGGACAACAACGCTAGAGCCTTTGAAGTTACACCGGAAAAAGAGATTGTCTGGGAATATCGAGGTGAGGGCAGTACTAATAGAAGTCATAAGTATGATGTGGGGTATTGTGAGAAGCTGAGGTAGCGGCCGCTAAGAGTTTATACAATACTAATCCTTACTGACACCAAGCACTCTCTGCGCCTAAGAAATGAAAGCGTGCCTTAAGATCGCTTAACTCGGCACGTAACTTTAGATTAACGCTAGCTGGGCTTTTAAGATGCCGAAAATCAGAAGCAGTTCGAACATAGGTGGTAATCCCTGCACGTGCGGCTGAAAGTGCTCCAATTAAAGAATCTTCAAATGCTACTGTTTCAGCAGAGGACACTCCGAGTCTGTTTAGACAACATAAATACGGAGTCGGACTTGGTTTCCTATTTCTACCGCGCGTCTCATGGTCATCAGAGCACACTACAACTTCAAAGCAATCACGTAACTTTACTTTATCTAGTACTCCATTGATCATATGTCCTGGACTACCGCTGCAGATTGCTAACCTCATTCCGCGAGCCTTCAGGCTAAGGGCAAATTTATCGCTATTTGCAACTATTAGAAACTCTGCTCCGATGCCAGCAAGTGCCTCCTCAAATGCTAGTTTTCGGATCTTCCTAAGCTCGCCAGCTAGTGCTTCGCTTGAATCAAAACGCTCCACTATCTCAGATCTTTGATTTTGTGCTGAGGTATAGATTACTTTTGCAGCTAATAGGCATGAATCGTAAAATGATTGGCTTAAGGAGGCGCTTACCAGCGCCAATTCAGATTGCTCTAATCTCATGCCCCATGCAGTCAGTACTCTATTAAGTAGTGTGTTAAGCGCAGCTCTTCTAACCTGCGCTGTGTCTGCGACTGTTCCATCAAAATCAAAAATGCAGGCTTTAGTTTCAGGTGGTAGCTTCAATGGGCTCTCAGCCTTATTCCAAAATGGCCAGCTAATTCGGCTTGTAGCTAAATCTAGCTGCTTCTGTGGAATTTCTCCTGGAGCTATGTCTGGATACATAACAGAACTCCTTAGTCTGTGGTCTGTTACTGGATTAAAAAGAAAATATGGAAATAGATGCGGAGGTTTAATATATCGGGGTTAGGCCCCGAGACGGAGATGGAGTGCCCAAAGAGAGGGGGCGTGAAAAACAATGAAATTAGATCTGTTTATCATCTGTAGGCAAAAGCTTATCAGAAGAATTACGCAAGTCAAGAAATATTTCTTATTTAGATCGGTAAATAATCATCCTCGTATATTGCTTTAGTAACAGTCACAAAAGGTATGTTTACATGCGCCTACGGACACAGTCTTGCAGCCAGCTGGGCAGGAGCCGACCTGATATGAATCAATTCCACCTAGGCTGTCACAGTCAGTATTACTAGCTATGTCTAACATTTTTAGACAGCCTTTCACAGCCTTTTTATCGCCACCAGCGGCACAGATTTTCTCTCGGCAGTCACAGTAGGTTTGGTTATAGTTTCCGTCACCGTCTCCATACCGATCGCAGGTGCATTTGTTTGGGGTAAAAGATGCGGTATTACCTCCTTTGCCAACTTGAGAGGCGCCGCCTTTACAGTAATCGGTGCCGTTAGGGGATCTTGCTTTTATTACGCAGGCTACAGCGCCTTTGCATGCAGCACTTGTTTCGTTTGCAGCCTCGGCGATCATCATACAACAGAGACATGCCTCATTGTCATCAGGACATGGTCCGGCAACTAGAGTATTGCACGCACATTTTGTTTTGGTTTTATCTTCCCAGTCGCAGCACATTTTTTCCTCAAAAGAGAGCTTGCCTTCAGGGTCGTTACACACATTGCCATCCTCAGACCAGATACATTTATCTAGAGTCTTCCCATACTTGCTCACTAAATTTGGCACACATTTTGGACATATCGTTTGAAGAGTTGCTTGATCTATAGTTGTGCCTGTTGTGAATGTGTTGATACCTGTTCCACCTTCTTCTCCGCAGAATGTTTCTTCGTCGTCATATCGAATAAACCCCGGTTCGTCTGGATCAGAGAACTCTAACTCGGTAGCATTGGCTACTTCGTCTTGAAGAAGGGGATCTATTTCTTCCTCATTATTAGTCGAAGAAAGGGATGGAGCCCCTATCGAGAAAATGGAAAAGGCTAAGGTAGGTACAGAATCTTGCGCGCCGCTACATCCTCTCTACGGTAGGGACCCCAATTAGGAATAATCCTACCCTTAACGCGTTTCGAGTCGCCATGAATAAGGATAGCCTTGCTTTGGCTAATGCAGGCTCTTCACCGATAACCCGCAGCCCTCGATAGGCACGTGAAAAGGCTTTTGCTGTCTCCAAACACCACTGCGTCAGATATATCGGTTCATTGTCTTTGGTTATACGTTGTAATGTCTCCTCGAACTGACCAAGTAGGGCTGTCAATTCATAGGCCTGATCATCCACAATTAAGCTAGCGTCGAAGTCAGTGTCTGCAGCGATGCCTGCCTCCTTAGCCTTAGCTTCAATACTATTTAGCCGTGCTAGAGCGTACTGCACGTATGGTCCGGAGTCTCCCTGAAAGCTGAGAGCCTGTTCCCAGCTAAAATTAAAATCCTTAATATTGCTGTGTGAGAGGAAATAGAAATAGGTAGCACCAACCGCCACTTTCTCAGCAACTTCAGTTTCATTTACTCCTTCAGGTCGTTTTTCTACCTCTTCGCGGTAGGCTTTAAGTGCACGCTCGGAAGCCTCCTTTAGATATAAGTGCAGTGAGATTGCAGTGCCGGCACGAGTCGACATGCCCGGTACAAAGCCAAATGAGACATGCTTTATGCAGTCAGTTACCGGATGATTCATCCTCTTAAATATTCCAACTAGCTGCTGAAAATGGAGTGACTGTTGCGCAGCTACTACATATAAGATCTCTTTTGGCTTATACGTGTCGTAACGGTAAAGTGCAGCGGCCAGATCTCTTGTGATATATAGTGAGCGCCCATCTTCTGTGAAGATTCTAGCAAAGCCCAGATCCTTGCCGAGGTCCACCCCCAGCGCGCCTTTAGAGTTCTCTAATATCCCACTCTCACGAATAAGCTTCTCAGTAGCTGGAATTTTATCACTGTAAAATGATTCGCCTGTATAATGATCGAAGAAAATTCCAAGTCGAGCATATATATCTTTGAGGTAGCCTACGGTCAGATCTAAACACCAGCGCCAAAACTCCACCGCATTGGCTTCGCCCGCCTCTAGTCTCTTAAAGTAATCACGCGCAATCTGGTTGACATCCGGCTTCTCTTTCTCCTGATTCTCTTCCTGTGCTTTTTTTAGATTGGTTGCCTTTACGTATATATCCACTAAATCATCTACTGTTGGTTTTTCAGGTCGTCCCCACAGTTCGCAGCCAGCATATACAAATCCAAATTGTGTGCCCCAGTCACCGAGGTGGTTAATGCTGTGAACCTTATAACCAAGATGTCGATACACGCGATCAAGAGAGAGCCCTATTAGTGTGGTGCGTAGATGTCCGACATGAAACGGTTTTGCAATATTAGGAGAGGAGTATTCAACTAAGTATGTTTCCTCCCGCGCAGGCTGAGCGCCAAAGCGTGCATCTGCTTTTAAGGCAGTGCGCACATATTTTTTTGTATGCTCAGTACGATCGATAAAGAAGTTCAGGTATGGTCCTGAAACCTCAAATTTTGAGAATCCGGCAGGTAGCTTTATCTCAGAACTAAGTCTCTTCGCCGCTTCTGGTGGACTCATTTTCCAAGCCTTGGCAAGTATAAAGCAGGGGAAGGCAAAATCCCCGTGCTTTAGATCCTCTGTCCTAGTTAAGATTTTAGCGACTAGATCAGGTTCAAGCTTAGAAGCTTCTGATATGGATGAGCTTAATGATTTATACATGTAAATTGATTATATGCGACCCAGTCTTTTACCATAGAGAGTAGAGCGTGCACAGAGGGAGCCTTCATATAGTGACCAACTCTCTCCCTTGACAATTCCCATCCAAGCTATATTATCTACGTTTTCCGTCATTTTTTGCCGTTTTCTTAGGATGGGCAAAAAGGCGTTATAAATTTACGTTTTAGGGCTATAGATATGCGAAAATTACTCGGGAACTCCATAGGTTATCTTACTGTTTTAGCTGTTTTGATACTGTTGGCGCTGCCGACAAGTGGCTTTGCCAGTGAGGTTGAAATCCACATACCTTCACTTGATGTCGCCTTTAATATCTTTGGCTCACAGGTAAGCGGAGTTACCATACTTTCTTTAGGCATAGTAGTTACGGTTCTCGCCCTGATTTTTGGATGGATAGAGTTTCTTGCGGTCAAAAATCTTCCTGCCCATCGCTCCATGCTTGAAGTTTCAGCTTTAATTTATGAAACATGTAAGACCTATCTCTTCCAGCAAGGGAAATTTCTCGCACTGCTTGAATGTTTAATCGGCGGCTGTATTTTTTATTATTTCTACGTGCTGCTTGGCCTGCCACTTCCAAAAGTTAGTTTAATTCTCTTCTGGTCGGTTCTAGGGATCCTTGGTTCATTTGGTGTTGCTTGGTTCGGTATCAGAATGAATACCTATGCTAACTCCAGAACCGCCTTTGCCTCTCTTAGTGGTAAAGCATACCCAGTTATGGATATCCCTCTTAGAGCTGGAATGTCGATCGGTATGGCGTTAATCGCTGTTGAATTATTGATGATGATCTCAATCCTTCTTTTTGTTTCACCTGAGAGTGCTGGTGCCTGCTTCATCGGCTTTGCTATCGGTGAGTCATTGGGAGCGTCTGCTCTGCGTATCTGCGGTGGTATTTTTACCAAGATCGCGGATATCGGCTCCGATCTGATGAAAATTGTGTTCAATATTAAGGAAGATGATGCTCGTAACCCAGGCGTTATCGCTGACTGTACAGGTGACAATGCCGGAGACTCAGTTGGCCCAACTGCTGATGGATTTGAAACATATGGTGTAACCGGTGTAGCGCTAATCAGCTTTATCGTTCTTGCTGTAGGCATGACTATGGGAGTAGATGGAAAGCCTGTGGCTGGCGAAGGAGCTCAGCTACTGCAGGCAAAGCTTATCGTCTGGATCTTTGCAATGCGCATTCTTATGGTTGTTACCTCACTTGTCTCTTATTGGATAAACGGTGCAATCTCTAAAGCTAAGTACGGACAGGCAAAGAAATTTGACTTTGAGGCTCCGCTTACCTCACTTGTTTGGATTACCTCAATTGTCTCCATCGTTGTTACCTATTCTGTTAGCAATATTTTGCTTAGTGATATGGGTGCCGGTTTGTGGTGGAAGCTCTCAACTATCATTAGCTGTGGAACTTTGGCGGCAGCTCTGATCCCAGAGTTTACTAAGGTGTTTACCTCCTCTAAGTCTAAGCATGTTGCTGAGATAGTAAATGCATCCCGCGAGGGTGGTGCGTCGTTGACGATTCTATCCGGATTAGTAGCCGGCAATTTCAGCGCCTTCTGGAAGGGGACTCTCATGGCGGCCATTATGTTTATCGCCTACATTACCTCAGATTTAGGTCTCTCTGATTTCATGATTTACCCAGCAATATTTGCCTTTGGCTTAGTTGCTTTCGGATTCTTGGGGATGGGCCCGGTTACGATTGCGGTTGATAGCTACGGACCGGTAACTGACAACGCCCAATCCGTTTTCGAGCTCTCACAGATTGAAAGTATCTCCGGGATAAGTAAGGAGATAGAGCGTGATTTCGGATTTAAACCTGATTTTGAAGGTGGAAAGCATGCACTTGAGGAGAATGATTCAGCCGGTAACACGTTCAAAGCAACGGCAAAGCCTGTGCTTATTGGAACCGCAGTAATCGGTGCAACCACGATGATCTTCTCTATTATTCTCCTGCTAAATTTAAAACTCGATCTATTAGATCCGAATGTACTGCTCGGGTTTATTATGGGGGGTGCGGTAATCTATTGGTTTACCGGTGCTTCTATGCAAGCGGTAACAACAGGAGCTTATCGTGCTGTAGAGTATATCAAGAAAAATATACGACTAGACGGTGCTACCAAGGCTTCAGTAGAGGATTCAAAGGAGGTAGTTAAGATTTGTACCCAGTATGCTCAGGCTGGTATGATTAATATTTTCGCTGTTATTTTCTGCTTCACCTTGGCATTTGCATGTTTTGATCCGAGATTCTTTGCAAGCTACTTAATATCAATTGCGCTATTTGGACTGTTCCAGGCGATGTTTATGGCGAATGCTGGCGGCGCATGGGATAATGCTAAGAAGTTTGTAGAAGTTGATCTGAGAGAGAAAGGTACTTCGCTGCATGCCGCAACAGTTGTTGGTGATACCGTGGGAGACCCCTTCAAGGATACAAGCTCAGTAGCACTAAATCCAATTATTAAGTTTACTACTTTGTTTGGATTATTGGCTGTAGAGATTGCAGTCTCTGCTCAGGATATAGCGCTCTGGATTGGGACGGTATTCTTTGTAATTGGCTTATTCTTTGTAGCACGCTCTTTCTATGGTATGCGCATTAAGGTTGAGTCTGGCGCTGATGTGGTAAGTCACCCGCACGCTACGCAGCTAAAGAAAGCGGCTTCATAGGATAGGACGCGTTTAACCACTTTTAATTACTGGGACCGCGGGCTTCCAGCACGCTTGATAGCCGTTGCAAGATCGATCTAGCGGGCAGGATACCCGCGGTCCCAGTAGCCTGTCTATTTACGCCACCTTGAGTGTCGGCTCTTGCTGTGCTTCTGAACTCTTTTCTTTTGTAAAAAAATCCTCAGGTATAGGACCTATCAGCTCCTCTATTGATTCTCTTTTTACCCGCCAGTCGCAACCTAATTTAAAACCAGCAATTGTGCCGTTTTTAATTAAATCATAGACCTTAGGACGATGAATACGTAGTAGCTCTGATACCTCTTTTACTGTAAGAAGAAGCGGTTGTTTTGCAGTTGTCATAAAAATCCTTTAATAGACAACCATCCTCTGCGATTAAGCCTTCTATTCTGATTAGAAACATTTCAGACAGTTTCTACCTTCAGCTACAGAAATCGACTGATTTGCATAAGTGGTAAATCAGAAATGTTAGGAATCTTTCTAAGAAATACTCGGTTTTTAATCTAGGTAAAATACCTATTACTGCTGTAACTTCCAGTTATATGGTATCTTTGGGCTAAGCGGTTCAAGACGTTCAATCTCCTCAGGATCGTGGGGTATGCTAGCGCAATTAGCCACCATCGCTCTCTCTGTTCCGATCCCCTTAAATCCGCTCCATACACCCGGAGGAATAGTAACCAATGAGTAGTTGGATTCACCTATGAATAGCTCCATGATCTGCTCCTCGCTCTTACTGCCGCGGCGATCGTCAAAAATAACAAGCTTGATCTCTCCGGCCGGTACAGCGTAATTAAGAGTCATCTTTTTATGTCGATGCCAACCCTTAACTACTCCTGGATATACATATGAAAAGTATATCTCTCCAAACTGTGTAAACGGATCTTTGTCGTTACGCAGCATGCACATAAGTTTTCCACGTTCATCCTGAACGGTGCGAAGAGCAGTTATAATGACACCTTCTATCATTGACCTCCGATCCATCCAAGTTTGCGCTCCTCTGCAAGCTCGACATACCGGTTGATCTGCTCTAAGCATTTAGGCGCACATTTTTCAGAGTTAAAATAGCTTCTGTACCAATCGACTGTAAAACTAACGGTTTCCTTAAAATTAAGAACCGGCATCCAATACAATAGAAGGTGAGCTTTATCACAGCTAAGTTTTAGCAGATTTGCCTCTGTAAGGCTGCTTGAATTAGGTGCTACTATCCAATCTCCGTGCCAGTGCTCCTGCATTGCTCCAAGCAGCTCTACCACGCTGGCATCCTGAGTGGCAGCTGGACCAAAATTGAAAGCCTCCCCATTTAGTCTATGATCCTGAGATAAGCGCTGTCCTAGTAGCAGATATCCGCTTAGCGGTTCTAGTACATGCTGCCATGGTCGGGTAGCCTTAGGTGAGCGGATCTCAACCGGTTCATTCGATGCCCATGCGCGCATAGCGTCAGGCACGATCCGATTAGTAGCAAAATCACCTCCCCCAATTACGTTACCAGCTCTTGTAATACCTACCTTAATGTTTGATCCAGGTGCAGAGAATAGGGCAGCGTAACTCTTAAGCACCATCTCGGCTGCTGCCTTAGAGTTGCTGTACGGATCTTTTCCTCCTAGAGTGTCGTTTTCACGGTAGCCCCAGACCCACTCATTATTCTCGTAGACTTTATCACTAGTAATTGCGATGCAAGTGGCAGGGTGATTGCTAAGCCGTAACGCCTCTAATAGGTTAAGTGTGCCAACCATGTTAGTTTCAAATGTTAGGTGTGGCTCCTGATATGAGCGTCTTACTAAGGATTGCGCCGCTAGATGAAATACAAAGTCTGGTTTGAGATCAGAGATAATTCGTTTAACACCTGCAAAATCTCTTATATCTTGGGTGTAATGTGTGCATTGCTGAGCCACTGCGGCAGCTTCAAAGAGTGAAGGTTGCGTAGGAATTCCATTAGCTAGCCCATAGATCTTTGCTCCAAGCTGATTAAGCCAGATCGAGAGCCAGGCCCCTTTGAATCCGGTATCTCCAGTGATTAATACTTTCTTGTCTCGGTAAATGCCAGCAAATGTATTTTGCATCTATTTAAAGATAGTAGAGTGTGTTGGTTAAATCAACCTCCCCTGGGAGCGCGGAGCTCCAGCCCCGCTTTGTACGAGTTTCTAGTGCTTCGCCAAATAAGTTTTTTCACGTATAGCGCGCAGCGTTGCCCCA
>CAZKXU010000049.1:0-24622 GCA_964556665.1 uncultured Bdellovibrionales bacterium
ATACTCCAGTATTGCTGCGGATTTCCTCCTTCCGAGGCGTGCCAATCTGGGGCACGCTGCGCGCTATACGTGAAAAAACTTATTTGGCGAAGCACTAGATAAGCTTCGCACCATTTGGCACCTTCCTATCCGGAGAGATAAGTACAATAGCGCCATTCTCGTCCGGCAAGCCCGTGATCAGGCATTGCGAGATAAAATTTGCGATCTGCTTTTTAGGGAAATTGATTACCGCTATAACCTGCTTACCTACTAATTCTTCAGGCTTATAATGAACTGTAATTTGAGCGCTGGATTGTAGCACTCCAAATTCACCGAAATCTATCTTTAATTTATAGGCCGGCTTTTTAGCCTGTGGAAATAGATCGGCTGCTACTACCGTGCCGACCCGTAACTCTATCTTTTCAAAATCACTCCAGTTAATTTCCTGCATAATATCCCTTTTTTGATTAAGCTATTAAGGGAGAGGATAATTTTGAAATTATCACTCATCTTACCTTCATCGCGCGCGCAATCTGGCGTGCAGCATCTTTACTCTTAATATCATCACGCTTGTCATGTGTCTTCTTGCCTTTAGCTAAGGCTATTTCAAGTTTTGCTCTGCCGCCCTTTAGGTATATCTTTGTTGGGATAATAGTTAAGCCCTCCTTCTCGATAGAGCCACGTAATTTATCAATTTCACGCCGATGTAGGAGTAATTTCCTAAACCTTGTCGGATCATATTCTGGATCGGCGTTAAAGGCGTAAGGTTTAATATGAGCGCCAACCAGAAAAAGTTCGTTTTGAAAGGGGCGCACATAACTTTCAGCGATATTTATGCCGCCCTGACGGACTGATTTAATTTCGGCGCCGCTAAGTACAATACCAGCCTCAAACCTTTCGATAAAATGATACTCAAATCGCGCACGTCGATTCTCAGAGATTATTTTTATCCCGCCAGTAGTGTCGTCCTTCTTTTTATTCAAGATTTAAGCCAGGTCAAATAAAAGAAACTCCGAAGCAGTTTTAGCTAAGATTTCAATACTCGCTTCCTCTTCAATCTTAGCACCATCTCCAGGATGAAGAGATATCCCATTTACGGTTAAATCTCCGCTTACTACCTGAAGCCAGCCAGCTCGGCCTGTCTTAAATTGGTGCTTCAATGTTGTAGCTGCACTTAGAAGAGATGAATAAAGCGAGGTATCCTGACCAATGCTTACTGCATCAGCGCGTCCATCAGCTGCGGCCATTAGTTTTAGTTTGTCCTTACGTTCATTATCTGGAAACGCTTTCTGGCTATAGCTTGGTTTAGTGCCGCGTACTTTAGGCTTAATCCAGATCTGTAGGAGATGTAACTTCTCCATATCAGAGGGATTAAATTCACTATGTGTTACCCCGGTACCTGCAGACATGACCTGCACTTCGCCGGGTGTTACGGTGGCTGAAGATCCCATGCTATCTTTATGAGCGACTGCTCCCTTTACTACATATGTTATGATCTCCATATCACGATGAGGGTGCGTGCCAAACCCTTGGCCAGGTTCAACATAGTCTTCATTAATAACACGTAGGGATCTAAAGCCCATATGCTCAGGATCATAGTAGTCAGCAAATGAGAATGTATGATGCGATTTTAGCCAGCCATGATCGGCAAAGCCACGTTCTACAGATTTTCTAACAGTAATCATAGGTTTAGTTATTATAACGTAACTCAGCAAAAAAGGAAAAATGCGCCTTTAGAGCATATCGATTTATGACGATTTAATCTCTAGACGACATTTCTCATAAACTCCGTAGCGAGAAGGCTGATGTGGTTGAAAGGACGAGGATTTTCAAAAAATCCGAAGTAATTTCATGCAGATCAGCCTTCGCAGTAGGAGGCTTATGAGAAATGTCGGCTAAATTATGAATATTCTACTAATTGATGATGACAAGGATTATAGAGAGACTGTTTCGGCTGTTTTAGAAGATGCTGGAATAGAGGTAATTTCAGCGAGCTGTCCTGATGACGCATTCCCTCTTTTATTTGATGGCCAGTACTCTCTTATTATATGTGATCTGCATATGCCGTTTACAGAGGGGCATGCGCAGGAGGAGTTTATTAGATCTTACGAAGTCGGAATTAAGACCATTAGAGAGCTTGCCGAGGCCTTGCCGCATCAATCAATTATTGCTCTAAGTGCTGCGGCACCCTCTGACCTTTCTCGAATACAATCACAGCTTGACCCGGTTGCGGCATTCAGTAAGCCTGTCAATCCGGATGAGCTTCTTAAAATAGTTCGGCATTCAGTACATAGTTCAAGTTTTGATGCGTAGAGATCCAGGGAGTGTGGGCATCCAGCGGATAACTAATAATCATGTATTACTGGGACCGCGGACATCTTGTCCGCAAACGGATTAGCAGCTAATTCGTTTGCGGGCAAGATGCCTGCGGTCCCAGTGGGTTTTTAGATGTTCTATTTCTGCTTCTACTTCCAGTAAATAAAAAAGCCCACTGAGGTTTCCCCCAGTGGGCTTTTATTCGATCAGGTGTTATAGAACTACTCTCCTCTATATCCACCACGATCTCTGCGGCCACCGCCGTCACGATCGCGATCACGACCACCGCCGTAACCACCGCGACCACCGCCATTGCCGCCACGTCCGCCACCGCCGCCGTAGCCACCACGACCACCACGACCGCCGCCACCACCGCCGCGATATCCGCCGCCATCGCCACCACCTTCACGTGGAGGATGAGCTTCTGCAACAGTGATCTTGCGACCCTCAAGCTCAAAGCCGTTAAGCTGAGCAATTGCTGCATTTGCAGTCTCTTCTGTATCCATCTCTACAAAAGCGAAACCTTTGCTTTTGCCTGAGTGTGGATTCATTATGACCTTAGCTGATTCAACATTACCAACGCCCTGAAATACACCTTTTAGGCTGTCATCAGTGGTCGAGAATGGCAGATTACCAATAAATAGACGCTTACCCACGTTCCCTCCAAAAAAATAAACGGGCCGCACGCCGAGGTCACATGAGCAAACACGCTAAGGACTCTAGAGAGCGGAAAATAAAGTAGAGTACACATGATATAGGGGAGTAGGGTGGTTGTCAAAGTTGAGTGAATATACAGTGATTTCAGGGGGTTGTTTTGTCTGCTCGTAACTGCTCATTTATTGCCAAGCAACAAATCTAGAAATTTTTCGAATAGTAAATATTGGGCTATAGACGTGTTGCTTCGAGAGGCCATGCCCAAAATTAATTTGATTGTGTATCAATATTTAGGTACAATAGTATGAAGATAGATCGTTTACGTGAGTATGTTGCTTTTGCGGGAGAGACTTTTACGATTGAGTGGTATTTCGATTGTGACGGTAGAAGTCAGGCATTAGATTACTACTGCTCACTGTCGCCAGACAGACGTGAACGGGTGTTGATGCTTTTTAGGAGAATGGGGGAAGACGGCAAGATTTTCGATCAGAGGAAATTTAGATCTGAAGGTGATAAAATATTTGCTTTTAAGCCGCAACCTGACAGATTTTTATGTTTCTTTTTTGTAGGGCGAAAAATAATTGTTAGCAATGCCTTTGAAAAGAGAGAGCAGAAATTGTCGGGTCAGGAAAAACAGCGCGCTTTGAGAGCCAGAGCTGATTATGAAGAAAGAGTTAAAAGGGGTAAATACTATGGCTAAGTTCAATTCCATCTCAACCTACGATCGTGAAATGAAAGATCAGAAGCGGAAGGATCTCTTTGAGGAGAAATATGCACGTTTTCTCTTATCCGAGATTGTATTAGGGCTAATGCAGCAGGAGAAGCTCTCTGTGCGTGCGTTAGCTCGTTCAATGAACGTTTCACCAACATTGGTGCAGGACTTACGGTCAGGCAAGCGCAAGAGTATTACGCTTAAGAATTTTCTTAAGTTGGCATCAAGTTTAGGAGCTGCAGTTAATCTGGAGAAGAACGGTAAGGTCTATCGGCTATTGCATTAAGAAAGAAAACGCGGTTGCATAAAAATAAAAAACGCGACTAAGTTTTTGGCTTAGTCGCGCACGTGATAATAAGTTAACCCCCTTGATTGGACCTAACTCATTATCTTTGGCGTCTTGTTGGAGAAGGTGCCCTCTCTTTGAAACGCCTAAAGCAGGAAATCCTTTCCCGAAGCTATCTTAGACGAGTCACTCGCAAAGTACCTTCGAGCTAAGACCGGTTGCCCGAAAAAACTACATTCTACAACTGCGCCTAAATAGTTTATATGCTATTCACAGGAGGAATAGTTTTTAACTATAAAAACATGGTCAAAATACAGATTAATATATTTTGCCACAAGTTTAGTTAAAGAGGCGTCAATCGTAAAAAGTAACTTTTTTTGCCTACTCTGTGATGGTTATAAGTCCGGTGAATTGGAAGATCAAGGAAAAAAGTCAGCAGTGAATGATGATTCTAAGAGCACTCTGTTTATGGGGGATAGAAAGCGCGTAGCTTTTTGAGGTTTCGTTTTAAATCCGTATTATTATCTTAGGCAAATCCTACCTAACTTGGTAAGTACCTGGAACTGTTATTAGAGAATTTCAGAGAAATGGACTAAAAGGTTCGTTCATTTATCGGGATAACAGCAACATTCCCAGTTCCTAAGTTGATAGCGCAGATCTTCCAATCTTGCCTACAGCCGCCTCTGAAAGCTTTTTCTACGGCAGTACGACATTCCAGACGATCCGCTCCTTCACCGCAGGGTGCATAGCTTAAATCATACTGAAAAAGTTCAGCTATCGGAACCGCGCAACCTGGTCCAGTACCTGTAATTATATAGGACTGAAAGCAGACATTATTGGGATCCGGATATCCATTCTCCTCTAGCTGTGTACGTAATCTTCTAAGAGCGCCAGCTGGTATGCTAGCACTGAAACTTCCGTCCTCATTAGAGTAAATACCGTCAATGCCTGTTGCAATATTGACCGAGAGTGCTTGACTACGTACTACTGTATCGTCCGATACGATCTTGTGTGCATCGCTACTCGTAATGATTGTAATTGCTAATATCCCTAGAATCGAAAATAGAATAGCACCACTCAATAATGTCGAACCTTCTTCCCTAATAATTAGCCGCGACCTCATCTCCAACTCCATCAATTAAAAATATTTAAGGACGAGACCTGGTAGGTATCTCTAGGCGTATATCTCCAAAATAAGTTATTACCTCTTTTACGAAGAACCTCTTCCTACTATAGTCTGCACGATCGCGCATTATATAATATGCAATTCCGGTGTCTTCTTCACGATAGAAGGAGGAATTTTTGGACGGGTTCATATAAAGTTCCCAAATAGCAGCTGTTATTTTAGGAGGCGCTTTATCTATGCGCGCCAAGTTAATCTGCCCATGAGTAAAATCCGGTACTGTCTCAACTGTCCCTACCTCTCCCACTTCTGAGATCCAATAGGTGGTAATTGTATAAGCTGCTGGAGTACTGGTTGTTGGGCTTGTCTGTGCCATCGCACTAAAGTTAATAATTAGAAGAGTTACTGCGCAGATTAAAAGATTAATAGTTTTCATAATTATATTCCCCCTTTAAATTATTGTACTCGTGCTACTCCACCATCGGTAAGCACTGTGATAGGCTGTCCTGTAAAAGCATCAGTGATGGTGTATGATCCCTGAACATAAATACGAAGCCCTGGATCCCAATCGGCCGGTATCTGTTCAAAAATTATTCCATCCCCTTTGCCCTTCTTTTTAGTTATCCCATTAAAACAGTATTCTTTCGTTGCATACTGCGGGCAGTTAGATATCGGATCATAAGTACCATCCGGTGTGGCATGTCCGGCGCAAACTTCAAACGGCACATTGGCAGGTGCATTGTTGATACTGACTCTGCCAAAGTTTCCTATGTCAAATGAGGCATCGACAGTAGGAGCAAGTAAGGTATTATGTTGGCTATCTGTTTTGATACATGAATTTCCAATAGTTTCGAACGGATCTAAGTTCACAAGTGAGTTGTCAGGTATTAAGTATCTGAACACTTCACCTGCCTTAGCTGCAAGAGGAGATGCTCCGGTGATAATTCCGCTTAATGTTGGATCAAAGTTTAATCCTGTAAGAATAGATGTTCCTTGATTTTCGCTGGACGTAAAGGATGGATAGATGGTTATCAGATCGTGAAAATTTCCATTTATTGCGTTATTTACCTGGATTGTGCCCTCGTTACTACGTGAGCCTGGCATTCCCATAAGAGTTAAAATTTGGGTTGGATCCTTTAGTGTTGCAATCGAGAATCCTGCCTGATCATATGATTGATCTCCTGTCATTATGTTGCTGCCGTTCCATCCATTATAAGCAACAAAGCTTCCGTTGGTACTGAGCGTATAGGCGTATATTGCACCTGCATCTGTAGAGGTTCCAATATTAGCAAAAGGCGCTCCAATAATTATTTCATCAGCATTGGCAACAACACTGGTATCGAGTGGGTTTAAATCATGACCATTAGTTATTCTCTTGCCAAATTGATCTGTACTGCTCTGTCCACTTATTTGAGCTATATACGGTGCGTTACTACCGCTAAAAGTAGAGCCACTAAAGATACGTACATATCCGGTGGAGCTGTTAGCTAGTGGTGCGCCAGCCGCAATGTCTTCAACTCCATCACCATTAAAATCGCCGCTGGCAAGGGAAGATCCAAATGTGTCATTTGTCTTGTTAGTACCGGCAGCGCTTCCTATGCTGCGGCTAATATTACAGTTTCCCTTGCCATATATGGCAAATTCACTAGTGGGATTAACTGTATAAATTTTGCCAACGCAGTAACCTTTATTTTGAGGATCATGGCAAGGTGCAGAGAGTGCCAAGAGGATGTTTCCGCTACTATCTATTAATTGAATAGCTTTTGAACCAAGGCTGTCAAAATTTCTTTCGCCTTTATATGTACAGAGAAGATCTTCCTGACCAGTTAAGGCCGCGGCCCCTGAATATATATAGACCTCACCTTTTCCAGAGGAGGATCCTGCTGCTCCGATAGCAAAGTCTAACGTGCCATCTGCATTAACATCTCCAGCAGACGCCACAGAGCTACCGTAAGCCTGCCCTGTAAATGTTCCATTAATCTTTAGGATCTCTGTTCTAGTACTTCCATCATACAAAATTGCCTGACCGGTGTTTGAAAATCCGGTTGTTGCATTTGAGGCGCCAACTATATATTCATCGATATTATCGTTATTGAGATCTTTGAGATTAGCCAAGCCGCCGCCAAAATTATCTCCGTTACTTTGGTTCGTGGACTTAAAATTATCAAGTGTCTCAACCTGCGCCTGAGCGAGTGTTCCTGTAAATAGGGTAAGCAGCGTAGCTGTGAAAAAAGCATTTACCTTCTGCATATTATGATACCTGTGAAAAACCTAAAAAACCTTAATTAAGCAACATACTTACTAATGTTATGATAGGTATGAGCAATTATCGTTCCAGCATTTAGAACATCCGTTTTGAATAGTGGGAACTAGATTATCAGGTACGTAGATCCCCTAGGTGACTTTACTGCCTGAAATTGTTGGCATTTCTCTTGCAAAGAAGAGTCTAGTGGCTCCAGTAGATGGTGGTGTTGGGGGACGGTGAATCATTATTCTAAATAAACTGACCTGAGACAATTGAGAGATTTGTACGGAGTTAAGGTTGTGATCCGAACTAAACGAATATATGGCGAACATGGCGCAACTATGGTGGAGACAGCACTTTTTCTCCCGATATTTCTATTCTGTGTTTTCTTTGCGCTCTTCTTGGGATTTGCATATAACGCTAAGTCAAGTTTGCAGTATTCCGTTGGCAGCGTACGGCTCGCTTTTACCAGAGGGGATTCTACACGTGTAGGCAGAGATGATATTATTAGTACAGTGAATGATTGGCGCCAAGGACGCGCTAATCGCCTGATTGAACTACTTACACATAACCTTGCTCCGGCAGATACTAATTTAAATTGGTATGATCATCAGGCTGTGCAGGTATTTGGGAATAATGACGCCTTTGGAGCAAACTTGGATTTTAAAAGCCTTGATGATCGGTATATTTATGCCCAGATTTATACCCTGCAAACGATGCTGCAGAGTGTGGGTGATGTGAAGTTCCCCTGTGACCCAACACAAGCAGATGGAAGTGGCTGTATGCGCTGCTGGAATCTGAATCCGATGAGCGATAACACTGATCTCGCTGCTCCTCCGCCTTTAGGACCACCACCAGGATCGCCTGATTATAACCAACTGTATGTCGGTATTCGTTGTCAGTATTCTATTGGCGGCAGTCTGATGAAGCCGCTGCATGCGCTTGCAAATTTAATGAGCGGATCTATGAACGGATATCAACCCTTAGTAATTACTCAGCAGAGATTTTTCGAGGCGGGGATATGAGGAGCAATGTTGGGACTATGGGAAAATGGGCGTTACTGGGACCGCGGGCTTCCAGCCCGCAAAGAAGCTGCTGCCTATTTGTATGCGGGCTGGAAGCCCGCGGTCCCAGTGGGTTATTAGTGGTCCAACGGAACCACCTATCCTCCGAATCGGGCATCTTTCTTCCCCTGACCGCTATAATTATAACAACATTGTTATTTATTGTGGTGGCGTTGGGAGTAGATGCTAAGCGTGGCAAAGAGGCGCGTGCCTTGGGTCAGCTCAAAGCCGACGAGATCTGCAATATCGCCGCGCGTGAACTGCCCTTTATGCGAAAAAGTGTTGAGAAGCTTGCACAGCTTGCGACGGATGGATTTCGCTTTAGTAGTTATGCACGTGCTAAGACACTCAGGATTGTTGCACCAACATCTTTTATAAATCTCAATAACCCAAATCCCCGTCCACCCGAACCTTATCGTCAGGGAATAACTCCATTAACGGCTGTCAGCGCCGACCTTACGTGTTCCAATATAGAGTGTACATTTGCTGGGGATGTAACAGTGACAGACGCAAGTCAGAATTATCCGGCAGGTTTTTGGGATGATTATGACTATAACGCCTATCTGGGCTGTGAAATTGATGTTGAGTACGACACCCTTTTGGGCATCTTTGGTACTAAAAAGCAGATAGCCTTAGCAAAATCGGTATGGCGGAGCGAGATTAGCGGAGCTACTCCAAACTCTAGAGGCGGAATTTTCTTTGGCATCTCCCCTTATGTTGAGTATGTTAATGATGATCTCCGTTTTAAAATTACAGATCCGGGTTTTACTAATAGCAATGTAAATAGAGGGTGGCCAACCTTTCCTCCAGGACCAAGGAATCGAGCTTTTACCAGGCAGCGTAATGCTCGCCTAGATCCGCTAGCGTTTGGTAGAACATTGTCTGACACTCCAGCTTTAGGATTGAACGACGGATCTCGACAGGAACTTCTGAATCAGAAGTATAATTTATATTTAGCAGCTCGTAACGAACTGCTCTACTCATTGGCTGAGCGTATGGGAAGACATGCGCGTACAAGAAATAATTCCGGTATGCTTCTACTCTCTCCAAAAAATCAGGGTGTTGCACCGGTAGCTCCGAATCCACCAATTTGGCTAGCACGATATGGTGATGACATAACACAGAGGGGATTACGTGGATTTGTAATGCCCTATATAAGCTATGATCATAACGGCACACGAGGTTCTAGGCCAGATGATCGACTATGTCCATACCAACACCCACTTTGTCGTAGTGCTAGTCCACAGATGATGGTAGCAAGTCAGCTAAGAGATGGTTTTTATGTGAATAATCGACTTAATGGGGTGAGGACTATCTCGGATCCACGGATTTTTAACGATGACTTTGAGGATGATAGATGGTTTGATTCGCGAGATCGGGTCGCACGAGCTTATCGAGGAATGCCTGCTGATCTATATTGGGACCAGGACCCAAATAGATTACAGGATCGTGTAAGTATTCCGGAGCTACTACGCTGGATGCCGGGAGCGGAGGAGTGTCCGTATGTTTGGGCAGAGGGCGCCAATCCACCGGTGGAGCCTCGCTGCGATGAGACACAGGAAGTTGCCGGCCCTTCCGTGCATCGTGACTCCTCGGCGGACCTACCTGGGGCGCAGGGTGCACCAGGGCTCCAGCCCGATATCGTGTCTTTTTTGCAAGTTGCTAATGGTGTCGCCTCAGCACTGGATGCAAAAAGTCTTCACTTATCAGTGCCGCTAAATACTACATTTCGCCCACCTCCGCAGTTTCCGAATACGGATAACACAAGTATGGTTCTCCTTTTCACCTCAAAAAGATTAGACCCTTCCCAAGGTATGCCTACTACTCCTGCAGATATTACAGCAGCTACTGCAAGTCAGGAGATGCAAGATATTCGAAATCAGGTGTTAGCTCTAAACGCAGTCGGACGCAGTGTCTTTGTAATATTTATGCCGGTCACTGAAATCGATACTAGGGATGAGGTAATGATTGATTTTCAATGGGCCTTTAATGCTGATCCTAATGCTGACGTAGTTAGCTCAAATTTCATTTTTAAGATTGGACCAACTGGTTGTCCGGAATATAAATATGACCCAGCAGGTAATCCGGGCGATCCTTATTTCCCGAATGATGAAACAACATGTTTCAGGGATTACTGGCAGGATGTACTCTTAGGTGGTGCTGCCGGCAATATAAGTGAAATAGCAGATAATATCTCCCGTTTAATATTTGTACCGCGCTTAACTTTTTAAGAGAGTGTTTTATGCAGAAGTTGATTAGAAATGATAGTGGTGCAGCGATGCTTGAATATGCCATGGCTCTTGGTCTATTAGCAGGGATATTTCTTGCTGCTAGTATCTATCTACGACGAGCCAGTGAAGAACGCGCGAATCTCTCACACCGTGCAACTACAACTACATTACCGTGTGAAACTGGAGCACTTGGGGCAATGGGAAATAGAGATGAGTGTTTATAAGTAGATTAATATAATTTTTATCTACAAATAATTTCAAATAGTTAGCGTTATATCTTTGCCCTCAAATATTGTTCTATAATATCAAGTCGGGAAACTTTTTCACTTATTACTCGATTACATAGATATACAGTCTGTAGTTTATCTGTTTTGGAGCTAGGCGCGTGTCAGTGACAGAGGCAGTTCATAATAGAATCAGGCGTAATATCATAATCGAGGATTACCAGGAATTCGTCTGTAAGATAGCTTCTACCCTGATCAATAGAATGAGGTTCCCGGTTCAGATGTTCGAGGAATTGGTTGCTGCTGGAAACCTAGGTCTAGTTGAAGCTGCCGAACGTTACGATCCGCAAGCTAATACGGAGTTCAAGACCTTTGCCTATCCGCGCATCCGCGGATCGATGATAGATGCGTTGCGGGAATGCAATGAGCTTTCAGGGCGTGCATATTATAGAGCTAAGGCCATGCAGGCGATGGCTGAACTGCGAAATGATCTTGATAAAGCCAACTGTAAAGTAAAGCCAACTGCGCACAGCAGTAAAAAGGAGCGTTTGGCTGAAATCATGGATTATATAGTTGATGGTACCTTAGTCTATAAGCTCTGTATGGGAGAGGCAGAACGGGAGTTAAAAAAAGTGAAGGCAGCTGGTGCAGATCCACAGAGCAAGATTGAAACGGCACAGGTTGATCATAGTATTAAAAAAGCAATTCGCAAACTTCCCGCTGAGCAGCGGAAGATTATCCGTGAATACTATTTTAAAGATCGAGATATGCAAGAGATAGCAGATCTTATGGGTTTTGATTCAAAATCCTGGATATCAAGACTGCATAGTAGGGCGGTTTCAAATCTTAGAGCCTCCTTACTGGAGTATTACGATGGAAATATACAGACACTATTTGAATAAATCTCTGTTGCGGATGCTCCTCTGCGCGGCATTAGTTTTAACTGGCTGTAAAGAGCAGATTATTCATAATTTAAGTGAGAGTGAAGCTAATCGACTACTAACTAGATTGGATGAGGCTAAAATAGAATCGGAGAAGGTAAAACAAGCTGATGGTAAATGGGCCTTGGCGGTGGAGAAAGGGCAGGTAGTAGTCGCAATTAAATTTCTTAGTGATGCGCGTATGCTTAGAGCGGAGAGTGTGGCGATCTCGGAGAGCGGATCTGTGCTATCAAGCCGTGAAGAGCAACGTTTTAGATATGAGAGAGCTCTTAGTAAGGAGATAGAATCCACGCTCTCTAGTATTGATGGAGTACTTGAATCACGGGTGCATCTTAATATGGCACCGCTTGATCCACTTTTAGGTAATGTACTGCCAAATAGCAAAGGGACAGCTAGTGTATTGGTGGTTGCGCTGCAGCAGTTTACTCTTGGTAAGGATGAGATATCAGCTTTAGTCTCAGGAGCCTCCGGTATTGAGATAGCCGGGATCTCAGTTCTTATTAACCGTACTATGAGCAGTCCAACTGAAAAGGATAATAAAGAAATTAAAAACGTTGAGCAAGATATTGGGACCCGTATTACAGTCCCCCAGAACCAGATCATGCTTGATCGTGGAATAGCAACAAAAATGGCAGCATTTCTTATTGTCTTGGGGGCGGGCCTGCTTTCATATTTATATATATCAAAACGGCGAAATGATGTTGTTGAGTCTACTCTTTAATACCAGCGCCAGTGCTTGGGAAGAGAAGGTGGCGGCCGCGGCATTGCTTGATGCACAGATCCTTAAAAAAGAATGTTTTGAGGAGGGCCATGCAGAGAGGATTCTCTTAATCTTGGAGGCGCTACGTGGTTTGCCGCCGGCTTGGGCACGTACTCTTGCTTTAGAGACTATAAATGAAGGTAACAATTCAAAATCATGATGCTGTACAGTTTGAGAGGCTTCTAACAGGGCTGGCTTCTTCAATCTTAAAGCGCGACCTGATGGCGATCTACTGCGGTGATTGCGAGTACGCTAGAGCAATAGGGAGCTGGATCTTATTTAAAGGAGAGGGTGATTCAGTTTTTAGAATGTTGCTTGGCACTGAGGTTAACTTCCATACCCAGATAGCAAGGTTAGGAGGGAGGTTGTCGACTCAAGTTGGAGCAGGTTGTCGTATTATAGAGAGCAATGATTTCGTGCCCGGAGTGATAAACCGATTTAAACTTTATTCCGCTAAGTCCCCGCATCACTTCGATAGTGAACTTTATTTTGGATATCAAGGAACGGGCAAGTTAGAGGAATTAAGCGCAGAGGTCGTAAATTTTCTGGCCCAAACCACGGTAAAGTTAAAGCTTCACCTTTTGATCGCTATTAATCAGGTAAGGGAGCTAAAGCAAGGCAGTGCAGGAGTGCTCGATACTTGGCTTTATTTATTTAACCCTCTAAACGGTGAAAGTTTTGAAATGCAGCAGGGAGATTGTTTTAGAAATATTATTTTAAAGGAGTGCAAGATGAATGCTGGTAAAGAGGTAAGATTAAAGATTGTTATGGGGGAGATCTCAATGGGCTTGGAAGAAGCGCTGACGCTTCGCCCCGGAACTATTATCAGTCTTGGTAAAGTAGAGGAGCTGCTTGGATGTCTTGAGTTAGGTGGCGGGGAAATAGCACGGGTTAAGTGTCGCCCAAGCGGGGATCGGTTTGAGGTGCATGTAGAATCTCTCTCCTGTCTAACAGCAGCATAGGAGAAAATATTATTTTTTAGTGTCTCCAGGAAACATTTCGCTCTTTTCTCCGAATACATAGATATACCGTTAATTTATAGGAGAAAGGTATGTCAGATCTAAGGCCGCAAAGAGTATCGGATATAATTGCTAATTCTGCCGGGTTGTCCCAGTTTCTACCAACTCCAAAGAGCAGGAAGGGGATATTTTCCGCCGTCATGAACGGGGTTAAATCACTTGTGTCTACCGGAGTGTCGGCATTTAGTGGTGTAAATCCGGAGTATGCCGACTTAATTAATAAGCAAATCGAGGTGCAAACGCAGATGCAGTTGGTCTCTCTCTATTCGAATATAGAAAAGAGTAAACATGAAACGCAGATGGCTGCAGTGAGAAATATACGAGCTGGGTAGGATAAATAGGCACACTGGGACCGCGGGCTTCCAGCTCGCTTGATCGAAATTGCAGTAGTGATAGGCGGGCTGGAAGCCCGCGGTCCCAGTGAGTTTTTAATTGTAACCAGGTTCAAATGTTCAAAGAACTAATCATTCCATTCGCAATCGTAGCTATCCTAGGTGCAATGCTCCTGCCAGTACCCCCAATGCTTCTAGATTTTCTGCTGGTCATTAATCTAGTTTTGGCATTGGCACTTCTTATAAGCTCTCTTTATATATCGGAACCGCTAAAGCTCTCAGCCCTGCCAACTATGTTGTTACTTGCAACCTTATATAGGCTCTCCTTAAATATATCGACGACTCGTTTAATCTTAGGTAGCGGAGAAGGTGGCAGGATAGTTGAAGCATTTGGCTCCGTTGTTATAAACGGAAATCTAATAGTTGGAACAGTAATCTTTCTTGTTATTACCATGATTCAATTTATCGTTATCGCCAAAGGCTCTGAGCGTGTAGCAGAGGTCTCTGCTCGATTTACTTTGGACGCGCTTCCTGGAAAACAGATGTCCATTGATGCTGATGTGCGAGCGGGGCTGATTGATTTTGAAAATGCACGTAATAAGAGACAGGAGCTTCAAACTGAATCCCGTTTCTATGGTGCTCTTGATGGTGCCATGAAGTTTATAAAAGGAGACGCCATAGCTGGCATCGTAATCACAGCTATTAACGTAGTTGGCGGATTAATTGTGGGAGTCGGGGTAGAAGGACTAGAGATAAAAGTAGCAGTAGCAAAATATACTATGCTTACTATTGGTGATGGCCTGGTGAGCCAGATTCCGGCTCTTCTTAACTCACTCGCGGCGGGTATGATCGTCACTAGGGTAGTCCGCGGTAACGGTGATTCGCTAGCCTCCGAATTAGTTTCACAGCTTGGACAGGTGCGTAAGGTTAAGGTAATCCTCGGTGCAGTATCTTTATTGCTCTGTTTTATACCTGGTATGCCAATCCTGCCATTTATTACAGTTGCAGTACTGCTTCTTTTAACCTCGACAGTCCCTGCTGCAGTGGCAGTAGAAAAAAACAGAGCTGAAAAGAGCTCTAGGTTCAATCCTAAAACTCCAGCTATAATTCAGATTGAAGTTGGTCATAAGCTCGCGCGCTTGCTTTATGATAAAGGGCAGCTTACGAAGCGCGTTGATGAACTTAGAGATAATATATATGCGAAGCTAGGAATAATACTAGGAGTTCCTGAGCTCACCATCAATCAGAAGCTTGAGCTTCAATTTCGCATAAACTCCCGTGGTGTTAATTTTGTAGATAGATTAGTAGATCCTATTCCTGAGAATGCTTTAAGTGAGATTTTAAATGAGATGGAGCGTCTAGTGTGCTCACGCCCGGCGGAATTTATAGATGATATTCTAACTAGGCGTACATTAGATTGTTTTGAGAAGCAGTCGCCTGATGCAGCTGTTGTAGTCCCTGGAGTTATAACGATTACTCAGCTTACTGAGATTCTTAAGCGCTTAGCAGAGGAAGGACTATCTATCCGGAACTTTGATATGATTCTACAGGCAATAGCTGAGGCTGGTCCAAAGGCGATAGGGGAACGCGCACTGTATGAGGAGGTACGGATTGCACTTAGACGAATTATTTCTGCGAAGTATTCAAACCCGCAAGGAGTGCTACTAGGGTTTACCCTAGATCCTGTTATAGATCTGGCCTTAGTCAAAGCAGAGAAGGAAAATCATCCGCTAGATACGGAGTGCTTTGACTGTATTGAGGGGTTTATACGGGAGATCGCGATTACAGAGGAGGTGTTAGTGGTATCAAGAGGAGCAAGAAAGTTGTTGCAAGAGTGTCTATTACTCAGAAAAATCTCGATTGTGGTGTTGGCTTTCGAAGAGATAGTTCCAGAGATTCGATTTGAGCGGGTAGGGCATATCACTCTAGAAAAAGGAAAGCGGCAAGAGATGCTGACAGAGAGGTTAGAAAGTTTAGCGGCTTAAACTATGAAATATTATTATATCATGCTTCTTATATGTTGCGTCGGCTGCGTTGCTAGGCAACAATTTCATCCGGATAAGGAGCAGCTCTCACTGCGTCTTGTTGATCAGGGAACTGCTTTAATGCATAACGGCAAGCTTGATCAGGCGCAAGCTGCGTATCAGGCAGCTAGAGAGATAAATAATTCGGCACTAGCTGTAGATGGCTTAGGCTGTGTGGCATATAGGCGTGGAGATATAAAATATGCAGAAAGACTATTTTGGGAAGCGTATCATTTAGATCATGAGTATAATCATCCGCTTGCTAATCTCGCTTTTCTATACGAGGAGCAGGGTGAGCATGAGCGCGCCTTAAGATTATACAGAGAAGTCCTCGCTTTGGAACCCGAAGATGTGGAAGCCCGCAATAATTTTGCTGGCTTTCTTGCTAATCAGAAGCGCTTGTATGAGGCCAGAGAGGAGCTTCTCAAGGCGGAAGCATTATTGCCCCATCCGCTAATACAGAATAACATTAAAAACCTGGAGTAATTATGGCTCAAACGAAACGTAAACAAGCGGTAGTTAATAAACCAAAACGTAGACAGCTAGAAAATGGAGTAGTCAAACATAGTAAAAAAGCAGAGGCCCGAGCTGGGCGCGCCACGTTTTGGCAGAGGGAGTTGGATGCACTAGAGTCCAAGAAATTCAAAACTATAGATGATGCCATATATGCAATGATTGATCAGGTAATGAAGCGAATTAATAATAAGTCTACCTCAGAGACGGAATTAAGAGACTTTCTTTTTAATATGTTTGATACGGACCCTGTCTTAAAAGATGAGATGGGTAGGATATTAGGGATTAAATAGAAGTCTTAGCTCAGTCGGTAAAGCATAACTCAGACTTAGAGCGCGGGCTTCCAGCCCGCAAATATGTAGCAGTAAATTCGTTTGCGGGCTGGAAGCACGCGCTCTAAGTGCGCACACTTTTTGAATAATTACCAAATTATGTTTCACCCATCTGTTTTTTTATATCTGTAAGATCTATCTGTGCCTGTCCGCACTACTGTGATTAAATCAAACCAATGGCTAAAAAAATGATGATATCAAGTCATACTATTTTAATTGCAGACGACGATGCGGATATTCGCAGTATAATATCCACAGTCCTAACTGATATTGGACTCAATGTCATAGAGGCTGTTGACGGCACAATGGCATGGGAGCTATTTCAGTCATCAAAGCCCGACATCGTTATATTGGATCTGATGATGCCTGGCTATGATGGTAACCAGGTTTGTAAAATGATCAAGGATTCGGAGCAGGGACATGCCGTCCCGGTTATTATCCTGACGGCCAGGGCTGATCTGCGAGATAAGGTAGATTCCCTCAGTGAAGGAGCGGATGATTATATAACTAAGCCTTTCCATTTTCAGGAGCTTCAGGCGCGCGTTAAAGTTTTCCTGCGAATTCGGGAGCTTAATCAAAAATTAACACACAAGAATGAGGAGCTCCTTAGACTCCAGGAGAAATTGATAGAGCAGGAGCGAAAGATAGCAGTAACGCAATTAGCTGGCACAGCAGCTCATCAGTTAGGGCAGCCTTTAGCTGCCATGATCTTAAACTGTCATCTCCTTGAGGGAGTTGCTGCATCTGAGGAAACAGCAAAAAAAGCGCTCCTGGCTATTAAATCGGATTGTAAGAGGATGAAGCATATTATTGAAAGCCTTAAATTAGCGGATGCTTCAAAGAGTGAGGAGTATTTCAAAGGCGAAAAGATAATAGAGATCGATGATATCGAAAAGCAGTAAAAGATGCGGGCCCGGTTATGGCCGAGCCCGCTAAAACCTATACTAGGAATTATCCTAATAAATACCTACAAACCGGATCGGATCGAGTCCGATCCGGTCTGTATACCAAGGTATTACCATCTTAGAGCAGGTGGTTTGTTAAAAGGACAATTTGAATTGCAGTGTGTTCTGCACAATGCAATGGCACCGATAGCAGTTTCGTATATTCAAAAACCCCGGGGAAAACTGTAGGGGCAGATGGTAATCTGCCCCAGGTGCGAGCGGCAGCTCGCACAAGCCCGGCATTAATGAACACTTATACGTATCCTAGTAGTAGTAAGCTAAACTCGTAGACTCAAGTTCACCATCGTTTCGTTTCTCTACAAAATCTCCATAGTAGCGCTGCAATTTTCTTCTTAACATCATGCGCGAGCGATGCAGGCGCGACTTAACTGCCGGTATTGAGATCTTAAGCACTTCAGAGACTTCTTGGTTGGACATACCATCTACATCTCTTAGGATAAAAACTGCACGATATTGCTCCGGAAGTCTATTAATACTGCTCTGCAAAATTTCACGCAGCTCGTGATTCAATACTATCGCATCTGAGCGTGTTGACTGCAGATTATCTTTTTCAATGCAGTGTTGTTTGGCTGTCGGAGTAAGATCCTCAAGCGAAACGGTGCTATGTTGTTTACGCTTACGAAGTTTCATAAAAGCCGCGTTTACTATAATTCTATAAACCCAACTGGAGAAAGCTGATTTGCCCTGAAAGCTATCAATCTTTTTATATACTGTTGTAAATACATCTTGAAGTACCTCCTCGGCATCCTCCGGATTTCTGCAAAAGCGCATTGCAAGATTAAATGCCTTTGCTTCGTATCTAGAGACAATCTCTTCGAAAGCCTCCATTGATCCCTTTTTGAACTCACTGACTAGCTGCGTATCGGTAATTTTTTTAACCTTCATGACGAATCTCCTTTACTTTCAAAAACCTTCAAAAAAATGAACTACCTAATTTCGTACGCTGAGTTTGACAGCTTTTTTAAGTAAGCTTGTCATGGAAAAGTCATTTAATTGTAAAAAGATTGTAAAACGGAATTGGCGTACAATTTTTATAACTAGCTGAAAAGATAGGAATAAATCTTGTGCGTTATGCTCCGATGGCTTTAAATGCAGGTACGCTTCTATGGATTATTCTAAAGTGTAATATATCTATGAGCATTCTCAGGGAGTCCCGCACTAAATTTACCTTTGAGCCAGATACGTGGTGCCAATTTACAGGTACTTCGACCCAGCGCATCCCGCTTTGACGCGCTAGGAATAGAATTTCTACATCAAAGCTATAACGCAGAGCTGTTTGACGATTAAATAAGAAGAGTGCAGCGTTACGATGAAATAGTTTAAAGCCACATTGTGAATCAGCTATTCCAGGAAGTATCAGAAAATTTACAGCTAGGTTAAAACAACGTCCAAGAATCTTTCTATACCAGCGAGCCTTTACCAAAGAATCACTAGATACGATTGCTCGAGAGCCAAAAGCTAGTTCGCATGAGACCAGCTCCTTTCGTAATTTATGGTACTCGGCTATAGGTGTAGATCCGTCTGCATCTGTAAATAGTATATAACTACCCTTAGAGTTTAAGACACCATGCCGTACGGCGCCACCTTTGCCCAAGTTTTTTGGTAGCCTAAGAATTTTTATACGCGGATCTGTCTTGCTCAGAGTTGTTGCCACCTCCGATGTATTATCAGTACTGCAGTCATCGATTACTAGCACTTCGTAATTAACGGTGTAATTCTTGAAATGTTCGAATATCTCTATCAGAGTGGGGGTAATTCGATGCGCCTCGTTATAGGCTGGAACTACGATACTCAATTCTATATCGGTTTGCATACTTATTGGTTATCTGGAATCTCCCTTAATGCACGTTTCCAGGTTAACATAACTGTCGCACCAGGAATACCAACTACCAGATATTGAATCGTATGCTGACTAATAACCATTGCTAAAGCATGTTCTTTGTCGATTCCGACAGAGACCAAGACTGCACTTGTAAGCGCTTCAATTACGCCTAGTCCGCCCGGTGCTGCTGGGATTAGAGAGCTAAAGTTGACAGCTACTAGAAATAATACTGAATTCGCCAGAGTTAGGGGAGTACCGTAGGCAAGTGCTACACAGTAATAGACCCCTAACTCAACTGACCATATAATTATTGACCATAATGCAATGATCGGGAGTCGGGTCGGACTAAAGAGTGGTATTAAGCCATCGATGAAAATCTTAACACGGCTAAAGGTATAGTTGCTGGCACGATTATCAAAGCGCAGATGGACTTTCTCGGCCAAGGCAAAAAGACGCTCTCGAAATATTAGAGTCAGTCCCACGGCTACAGTTGCAGATGCAAATAAAAGAGCGACATAAAAAAGGTTAAGTGAGAACTCCTGCTTGCCTACACCTAAAGCGAAGGCCATGAACATTAGACTCAATGTCAGGCCATCTGCCAATCTTTCGCTTGCTATCGTTGCTAGGACTAAGGTGCCGGACTCTTTAGTTACTTTGGCGCCCATGTGCGCACGCACCAACTCCCCCGTTCTAGCCGGCAGGACATTATTCATAAAGAATCCTAGGATTAGAACGCGCACAGCAGCGAAAAAATCTATACAAGGTTTTGGAAAGAAAAACTGCCACCTCCTACCGCGCATTAGGTAGGAAGATATGGTGAGAAAAAAGGCGATCGCTAGCCATGAAAAATCAGCATTAGTGATCTTATCAAGCAGAACATCCCATTCAACATTGTGAAATGCAAAATAGAGCGCAAGGCAGGTGATAATCCAGGGCGCAAATTTTTTGACAACCGATACGATCATTACAAAATCTTGAAAAGTAGCGTTTACGACAATAGGTAATTACTCAAAAAGTGTGGATACTGGGAGCGCGGGCATCCTGCCCGCAAACGAATTCACTGCTACTTCTTTGCGGGCTGGAAGCCCGCGCTCCCAGTGTGACTTATGTTTTACCCACTCTTTTTGAGCAATTACGACTATAGAATCTAACCTATCAGTATCATTGCGTAAAGATTGGTAACGGTAAGTTTTTATCTTTATTTTGCCTGTAGTAGCAGATCTCTGCCATAATGCAGCAAATATCAAATTAATTGGACTAAATATGAGCAAGAATCTCACATGGGATTTTACCTGGATTGAATCACAGCAGAAGCTAGAAGAGATTATGCCGCAGCTGTTAAAGGAGGAAAGGGTATCTCTTGACACTGAGACATGGGGATGGGAGACAGGTAACGAGAAATTATGTCTTCTTCAATTTGGCCTTCCTTCCAAAGAGCATGTGTTTATAGTTGACGCCTTGGCCTTAAGCAACTTCAAGGCATTAGAGCCCATACTAAGTAATGCAACTCCTGAAATCATATGTCACAACGCCTCCTTCGAGGTGCGACAGCTTGAACGTCACGGAATTAAAATCCGTGGAATTATAGATACCTTAAGTTTGGCTCGCACATTGAGGCCTGAACTTCCTAACCATACCTTAAGGACCTGTTGTAAATTTCTGCTAGGGCTTGAGATCAGCAAAGTTGAGCAGAGAAGTGATTGGTCATTGCGTCCATTATCATCTGAGCAGATAGAGTATGCAGCGCTCGATGCGGAGGTTACAGTTCGGCTCTTCAATATACTTGCAGCCATGCAGGATAAGTTAGTACTGGATCCTAAAATCTCTATAGGAGAGATGATGGGTCAGCTTGCTACTACTATCAAAGAACGGTATGCGCTTACTTGGGAGATCGCAAATGATCTAGCATTACTTTATGCGCGGGAGCAGATGCTGCGTGATGCAATCAGGGATAAACTTGTTAATGGTGAGCCGTCCTATGATGGTCCATATGGCAAAGCGGATATCTCAAAGGTTAAGAAAACAGAGGTTAATGTAGGCAAAGTACGTAGCCAATTACCTGAGATCGCAGATCTTGTTATTCGGGAAAGTGTTGAGAGAAAACATCTGCTTGCTGTCATGAAGGAACATAATATCTCCGAGGATAAACTTAGTGATGTGCTAGATATTGTTGGGTATAGTGATCGAATAAATCTCACGGTTGGTGAGATTGATTAGTTTCTGGGTGCGTGGGCTTCCAGCCAGCAACGGTGTGTCTGCAGTTTGGTTTGCGGGCTGGAAGCCCGCGCTCCCGGTAAGCTTATGATACAGTAATTTACCCTCTCAACCGATCCAGCATAATTGCACAAGCTGAGCGTACTGAAAGATGGTTGTACTCGGTAGGTCCGTTAATCGGTTCAAGAAAATACTGTGCCTCGGCAAGTAATGAATCGCACATTCCCCAACCAGTGCCAAGTAGAAGGACATATGGATGATCGCTGGACTCTAAAATGCTACGCATCTCTTTAAAGGTGACCCGCTTTTCACCGGGGCGAGCCGAAGTGGCGACTAGGATTGGCTTCTTACCAGTTCGCTCCTCGACCTTTGCCTTTAAAGCATCTAAGTCAGAAAGAATATCTACATTTTCAATCGCCTCCTTACGGTTTGGATTGTAAGTAGCGCCGTATCCTTCCTCCCAATGTCCTTTTAATACATTTGCCAATCGCTGCAATGCTTCGCCCGGATGTACTATATAGACTCTCTCGGCGCCGTAGGTTCTGGAGCTTCGAGCAATATCATGAATATCAATAAGTGTAAGGGATGCGGTAATAAGCTCCCCTTTTTTGTTAAGCATTTTGTCATGAAGTAAGGCTACGCTAAGGCTCATTTTTCCCTCTTTTTAATTCCGGTCTGCGACTGGCTGTAATACTCTGTGATTGCTCAGCTCTCCAAGCGGAAATCTTAGCATGGTTTCCGGATAACAGTACCTCAGGTACTGCGCGGCTCTCAAAGATTGCTGGCTTCGTATACTGCGGTGCTTCTAATAAAGGTTCAGTTGCGAACGATTCCACAGTTAATGAATCGCTGTTGCCGATTACATCCTTGATCAGGCGAGTTGTTGCTTCTATCAGCACCATGGCAGGAATCTCACCGCCCATTAAAACATAGTCACCTATGCTTATCTCATAATCAACGTAGAGATCGATAACACGTTGATCAACCCCTTCATACCGTCCACATATCAGAATTAGATCCTGATCCTGACTGAACTCCTTTGCTAGTGCCTGCTTAAATGGTATTCCAGCAGCTGAAAGTAGAATCACCTTTGCCGCTGGCAGTCTCGACTTGGCTTCTCGAATTCCCTTAGCAAGCGGTTCTGGCTTTAATACCATTCCGGCTCCGCCGCCGTACGGTGAGTCGTCCACTGAGTAATGTGGAGGATCTGCATACTGACGAAAATTAGTAAGGGTTACAGCAAGTAGCTGCTTGTCGATCGCTTTTTTTATTAAGCTTGAATTGAGAAAGCCGGAGAAGATCTCCGGAAAGAGAGTTAGTATCTCTATCCGCATTTAAAATATTACGATTTTTTTGCCTTAGTACCTGCTTTCAAGCGCTGCTTTCGAGCACGTCTTTTGGCAGTGATCTTCTCACTCTGATGTTTCTCCCGCGCTTCAATAAAGTTTGGGATAGCTTTGCGAATAAGATCTCGTACCTTGCTTGAAGGTGTTGCCCCGTTCGAAACCCAATACTTAACCCGCTCATCGTTGATTTTGGCTACCGGAGGGTTTGAAAGAGCATCATACGTGCCGATAATTTCGAGAAACTTTCCATCACGGAAGCGCGCTTTGTCCTGTACCACTATTCGATAGAACGGCATGTTTTTTCTTCCGTGTCTTGATAATCTTAAAGTAACTGCCACTGTAACTCCTCTCCTGAAAGGGTGTGATAAATAATGTATCACAGCAATATACCAGATTTAGTCAAAAATACAAGCGCTAAGGGCTCAAGTTTCCTGGGGTTTTCTAGTTTTTACACAGTTCTTACATCTCTTATTCACTCTACGGAATCAAATCAGTTGTAATTCAGGCACGGTTTTATTCAGGTTTTTTCGCATCAGGTTCAGATAGTTTCCTCAGGTTTAAGCCTATTTTTAACGTTTTAACGAGGTTTTTATGCTTCAACTTGAGTCACAGGAGGCTTTGCCTCCACAGCACCCACCTATAGAAGTTCGTTCAATCAGACATACTGATCATGCAGACGCCAGCTTAAATATCGTATGGAGCGCGGAGGAGATAGACCTTGGCGATGTCATCTATAAAATGCGCAAAGAGGAGGTTCAACAGAACATTCAGTATAATGAGCAGTCGATACGAGCAGAGCTTATGAGGATTGTAGAAACAATCAAGGACCCTGCAGTCACGGCAAAATATAACAGTCCACAGATCTCTCTGATGAATTTACTAGGTGTGCTGCAACACAGCTCCTCTGATCAAAATATAAAATTCGTATATTGGTTAACCACGCTCCCGCAATCTGAGCCGGAGGTTCAACAATTTATAGCAGGTAAGCTTGATAATGTTGCTCGCTATTTAAGTGAAGATGAAAAGATTAGGGTGGTATTAGAAGTTCTCGCTAATTCCGGCCCAGCACATACGGTTGCTGCGATACTGTCCACGGCCGAAGATCTTGCAGCCCTAGTTTCGCTTTCTGAAAGCATCGGAGTAGATCATCTGCTTGCCAATGCTGAGCTGCGTGAGATTGGGCTAGTCGCAAAACTTGACCCGATCTTGCGGGAACTATCGAATATAGCTCCTATTGATAGAAAAGCTGAAGCAGCAGATGTAGATCAGGCACTCGCTGAACTAAAACTACGCATTGAGAAGGTGGTAGAAGTGCTGCGCGCTGATCGATCAATGGCAGAGACTGGATATGTGCAGGATCATCTGCGCATCGCTGATTTAGAGCTCACAGCTTTGAAAGCTGCTAACGGCATGACTAGCCATGCAGATCGCATGCAGTTGCATAATCTGATCGCACACAAATTGACGATTGAGCTCAAGTATGGAGTGTTGTTGAGTTACGACAGCGAGCCGGGTGCCCC
>CAZKXU010000050.1:0-23943 GCA_964556665.1 uncultured Bdellovibrionales bacterium
GTTGGTCTGAGTTATTTAGTGCTGGATTTATCTCTGTATTCGAAAAAGTCTTGGTGCTTATCGGAATAATTTGCGGACTACTCTCACTCAACCCGTACTTGGGTTTTATCGCTTTTGCACCTTTTCTTCTACTTTTCATTGTTGCTATAGCAGTTGGCTGGATGTTGCATAAAAGTTATCTACAGATCCGTGAGTCTGTTGCAGCATTTAATTCGATGTTGGCTGACACTATACATGGGCAGAGCACACTAAAACTTTTGGGTGTTGAGGATTGGAGTCGCCGCATAACTATGACAAGCTCCGATCTGAGCAGGGCACAATTAAAACCGCCTAGAATAGTCTCATTTCTCCATCCGTTGGTTACCATAGCCAATGGAGTTAGTGCTCTGCTGATTGTTACAGTTGGAGGAGCTCTAGTACAGGCAGGAGAGATTCAGGTCGGTGTTCTGGTAAGTGCGTTGACCTATGTGCTTTGGATCTTCTGGCCTTTTATGCATATCGTCTACCGTTGGAACACCTTGATGTCAGGTCTAGCCTCTGCTGATCGAATTTTTGAAACTCTAGAATGGCCGATTGAGCTAGACAAGCAGGCAGAACATTCCGATAAGTCCCCCGCGCAAGGCAAGATCGAATTTAGGAATGTATGGTTTCAGTATGAAAATAGTTGGATAATCAAAGATCTCTCATTTGTAATAGCTCCTGGAGAACATGTTGCAGTGGTGGGGGCAACTGGTGCAGGAAAATCAACAATCTTTAACCTCTTACTGCGTTATTATAAACCACAACGTGGTGTAATTAGGATTGACGACTGCGAGATTGAGAATTTTACTCTTAGAAATTTGCGAACAAGCTATGGTGTCGTAGATCAGGATACGTTTCTTTTCTCAGGTAGCTTGGAAGACAATCTATCACTTTTAAAAGATCTGCCTAAAAATAATATTCTGGCTGGGATTAGGAATGACGGCATTAAACGTGCTGATTTCTCTGAACAGGGTGGAAATATTTCAGTAGGAGAGAGGCAACTCGTCGGTTTTTATCGCGCGGCATATCAATCTCCAAAAATATGGCTTTTGGATGAAGCCGGCTCGCACCTCGATCCGGAAACAGAGTGCCTTATTAACAATCAGTTAAAGAGTAATCATAGTAGTTGCACAGCTATCTCAATTGTACACAGAATAAGTAAAATGGAGAGGTTCAACAGAGTATTTGTCATCTCGCATGGGGCTTTGTTAGCAGCAGGTTCGCATCAGGAGCTGGCTAAAAATTGTGAATATTATAGAAAGTTGATACAGTCAGGGGCCGTTTTATAAACGTATAATCTTTCTATTTTTATTGCTAATTCGACGCTGCTGAGAAGTTACTTTGTTGCAGAGGGCGTAAATACGAACTTTAGCAAGTCAGGTAGAGCTGCACATGAAAAATCGCTCTGAATTTTACCGTTTCGCAGCGCTTCTCAAGCCACATCTAGCTAAGTTTGCTTTTGGTATGTTGGCGCTCGGTATTGGCAGCGCGATAAATCTATTTCTTCCGCAGATTGTTCGAAAACTAGTTGATACTCAGGATATTTTCTCCTTTTCACAGGATCTTTACTACATAACAGTCTTATTTGCGTTCCTCTTTACTAGCCAAGCCATCGCATTCTATCTGCGCTCTTATCTTTTTTTGGTAACAGGTCAACAGGTGGCGGCTGATTTACGTATGAGGTTGTTTAGAGTCTTAGTATTTCGGCAGGTATCTTTTTTCGATCAAAGTCGTGTAGCTGATCTGATATCTAGACTAACTAATGATGTTTTACAGATACAGAACGCCGTAAGTTTAAATCTCTCAGTGGTCATTAGGTATGCCATTCAGGTGTTAGTTGGAGTAGTGCTGATGGTGGCTATCTCTTGGCGGCTAACCGCGGCAATTATTTTGCTGCTTCCAGGAATTCTATTTCTAGCGTTTGTGCTTGGTAAACAGCTTAAGAGAGCTTCCAAGGAGCTACAGGCAGCCTTAGGGCATAGTGGTTTTGTGGCAGAGCAGAGCTTTAATCTTATTAGGATTGTTAAGGCCTTCGTGCGAGAGGATTTTGAGATTGCGCGTTATGCACGCTCTGTCAATGAAGTGCTGAGCTTGAGCTGTGATCGTGCGAAGATAAGTGCCTTTTTCTCCTCATTTGTAAGCTTGCTCCTGAATCTTGCTTTTGTAGCAGTCATTGCTTACGGATGTTTTCTTGTTTCAGAGCAGCGCATGTCCGCAGGAGATCTCTCAGCATTTGTTTTATACGGCATTATTGTAGCAGTATCGTTTGCATTTTTAATAAATGGATATTCTGAGCTTTTACAGGCCTTAGGTGCTGCTGATAGAATATTTGAGTTAAGTGAGGATCCTATTCTTAAGATAGATTCTCTAGGATCGGTGGGAGTTCCTCTGCGTGGTGAGCTAGAGTTTAAAAACATAACATTTTCCTACCCGACCAGAGTAGGCGAGGTGATACGAAATATATCCTTCAGATTGGAACAAGGGAAAAGTTATGCGCTAGTCGGTCCATCAGGCTGCGGGAAAAGCACGATAGTCCAACTAATCTTCGGTTTTTATGCCCCAAATTCAGGCCAAATCTTGCTGGATGGTAAGGATATAGCTGAGCTTCCGCGCGGGTATCGTAGTGCTATAGGAATAGTCCCGCAGGAGCCGCAACTTTTCGCTGTTAGTATCGAGGAGAATTTGCGGTACGGTAAAGAGGATGCTACTTTGCAGGAGCTTGAGCAGGCATGCGCACAGGCAAACATACTTGATTTTATAAAAGAGCTGCCGGAAGGTTTTAAGACCTATGTTGGAGAGCGAGGCGTGCAGCTCAGTGCCGGTCAGAAGCAACGCGTTGCTATAGCGCGTGCTATATTAAGAGACCCGCGCATAATTATTCTGGACGAGGCTACCTCAGCACTAGATAGTCAGAGCGAGGGATTAGTACAAGATGCCTTGGAAAAACTTTTACTAGGTCGAACCAGCTTAACAATAGCCCATAGATTATCTACAGTTCAGAATGTCGATCAGATACTTGTAATGAAGAATGGTGAGATTGTTGAGCGTGGCGATCATATTGAATTATTGGGCTATAATGGATTATATAGGGAGTTTGTTGAGGGGCAAAGAATTTGACAGCTTATAGCTCAGTTCATATCGGTTCATTTTTAATATGAAACGATGGTTTGAGAACAAAAGGTGCGAATAAGAAAGCCCTGTATCTGTTTTTCACTGTGCAGGTTCTTGTATTATCTGACGATAAGTTAAATAGTAATATTAATTTGCATTGTAAGGGTCAGGATTAAAAGGCAGCGGAGGTGGAACTACTGTAATGTACAAAGTATTAATTATTGATGATATCCCATCATTTAAAATGCTCCTGGAGCTACGATTGAAATCCTTTCTTGAAGGCCTAGAGGTAACATATCAGAGTTCAGTGACTTCAGCGCGTGATTTTCTCCGCACCAACAAAGAGCGTTTCGATCTTGTGATACTCGATCAGCATCTCACTGATGGTAAAGGTCTAGATCTGTTGAATGAGGGTTGGTTCCGGGATCTGGCGGTTTTAGCGGTTAGCTCAGATCAGGCTCCGGAGATGCCTGGTGCAACGCTAAAGGCAGGAGCTACATACTTTCTAAGTAAATCATGTATTTCAGAGCCGCTATTTGAGCCTTTGGTAAAAGGATTAATAGAGCGTAATAAGCTTCAGGCTCAGCTCCTTCAGGCGCAGTTAAATGAGACTATAGTTGACACAGTCAGGACGCTTGTCTCAACATTGCGGCATGAGATTAATAATCCTCTAGGCGCGCTCTTAGGTGCAGCGTTTATTCTTCGAAATAAAGATAGCAATGATCCGCAGCAGCGTCAGACAGCTGACTTGGTGGATGAGAGCGGTAGGCGGATTAAATATGTTTTAGATGAGCTTTGTAGGGCGGTAAAGGTCGATCCGTTACTTAAGGCCGATCAGAAAGTTTTCCATATCCCAGGTGATAAGCCTTGGGGGTCAAACAGTTAGTTTAGTTTCTGTCCGGGAACTCTTTTTTTGCAACAACATGACTTTGAGGCCCGTCCAGAAACTGTGGGGCTCCCTGACGGTCGCTAAGGGAAGTAATTCGAAGCAACATATTAATCAATATTTTTTACAAGTTTGTATCTTTTCTATCACTTGTGCGAAAGAGTCGATTAAGATCTAAGCTAATAGACTTTTTATCGAGCAAAAGTAACTACCCGTATACCGCACTTTCTTTCTGGAATTGATCTTTGGTCTGATTAATGATCTCTTCTAAATCGGCTGTTACGGTCTTTGGATTAAACCCTACATATACAGCTAATTTAGTTATACTTTCCATCTGATTTGGATAGCCAGCAGGGGATCCAATACCTGCGGCATGGCTTATCTGGTCTGCTAATTGAACAAGTGCTGTCTTCTCCTCTGTTTCATTCTCTGGTGATTTACTATCAAACGGGTCACGGTAGTGTAAGATTACCTGACATGTTTCAGCTGAAAAATTCCACTTCTTTGCTACTAGCGCGCCAATAAGTGGATGTGAGAACCCTAGCACCTCCTGCTCGGCTGTTGCATAATCTAGGTGCTTCTCTTCAATTACCTTTATTACCTTTTTGTAATCTTGGGAGGCTTGGAATAATAAAACGATCTGTCCAAGGCTGTGTAGTAGTCCGAGTAAGAAAATCTCCTCTACGTACCGTTTGCGCAGCCGTTTCGCAAGTAGGGTTGAGCACATTGCAGTGCTCATTGAGTTCTCCCAAACTAGTCGTTCTAGTTTGCCAAAATTGCGATTGAGCTGACGAAGCGTAGCTGCAACTATGATACCCTTTAAAGCTTTGAAGCCTATGATCATGATCGCTTGATTAAGGGTAGTAATTTCACGCTGTCTTGAAAACATAGCTGAGTTTGCAATCTTAAGAACGCGTGCCGCTAGTGCTGTATCCTGGGATAGTAACTCTGTAAGTTCGTTTGCAGTTGTATCTGCATTTTCGACCATGCTGATCGCGCGAGAAGCTACATGCGGCATTGGAGGCAGATCTCCTACCCATGCTACAATCTCTCTCCAGTCTTTTCCTTTTGCTATCCTTCCCTCGAATTCTTGAGGTGCGTTTTCTCCCTCTGCCATATTAACTACTTAATAAGCCTAAATTATGAAAATTAGCGATACTCCTACTGTGCAAACCGACTACTCTACATTATATGTGAGATCAATTTAATAAAAGACCACTCATATGATATCGTCACCTGATTATAATTACATTACCATTAGGTTACCAGTTGAGTCTATGTACCAGAATGCAAATTGTCAGCTAAATTCAATAGTTATCTAATTGTTGGCAAAACAGTGTTTTCTAGAATTTATAAGAAGATGTAGGAACAACTCTTAAGTGAAAATAGTAGACTGCCGATTATAACCTTAAGATTAAGTCATTTCGTTAATTCTGCTCAGTAAATAGGTGCTGAATAGGATTGAGATGATTCTCTGTTGGATAGCACTAAACATGTTGTCACAACTTTTTTCATTTAATTAGAGAGGGGGGTTATGGAATTTCCTACCGAGATTAATGGAGATAAAGGATTTATCCGCATTCAAGGAGATCTTGATTCGGAAGCTTCAGGTGAAGCTCTTCGTAAAGCCTTTAACCAGGTGTTTGACCAGGGGAAGCGCACAATAGTGTTAGATCTCTCCGGTGTAAACATTATCAACAGCTACGGCATCGGCAAGGTGCTTATGTGCTATAAGCGTTTGAAGGCCGAGAACGGAGTGCTTATGGTAAAGCCGCTTGCAGGTTTTGTTAAAGAAACCTTTGAGTTGCTCATGCTAGATAAGATACTGCCGGTTGACCAATAAAAATCTACCGCTCATTTACGAGACGGTTGGTTGAGGGGGCTAAAAGATGGATAATCTTCCAGCATCCGCGCCTCATATTTTATTGATTGACGACGATCACCTCATACGTGAGACGTTAGCGATGTTCTTTGAGGAGAACGGATGGCGTTGTGACTTCGCCGCGTCCGGCAAGGAGGGCATTGAGGCAGCGGGGCACTGTGCATATGATGTAGTAATTACGGATCTGATGATGCCGGATGTAGACGGCATGCAGGTTCTTAAGACTATACGAAAAAATAATCCTGGCCAAAATGTTATGGTCATTACCGGTGCATACGGTAATGAAATGGCGATAAAAGTTCTGCGTGAGGGCGCAGTCGATTTCCTTACTAAGCCGATCGACTTTGAATTCCTTACGCAGGCAATCCGCCGTATTTCCGCTGAGACGCGCAAACATGAACTAGCAAATAAGATCTATGCCTTCATTAAGCATGAAGAAACTTCTTACGAGATACATACCAAGGATATTGTTAATCTTGACAACCCATTCGTGATTCTAGATCGGCTCTTTGATGCCGGTGTAATTGATCTGCATAAGAAATTAAAGATTCTGTTGGCTCTACAGGAGGCATTAACAAATAATATAGATCACGGCAATCTTGAGCTTGAGTCACGGTGGAAAGAGAGCTATGACAATCAGGGTATTGATCTATACTCCAAAATAAAGAAGGAACGTCTTAATCAGAAAAAATACGCCGAGAGAAAGATCTTCATGAACTCAAAATATGACGGTGCGCGTCTTGTCGTAAAGATTTGCGATGAAGGAAATGGATTTGATGTGAAGGAAGCTATGGGTAAAAAAGCTCAGGATGGAGATGGGTTAGTTTGCTCTGGTCGTGGGCTGACAATCATTAATGGTACGATTGATAAGGTAGTGTATTCAAAAGGCGGTCGCGAGATTAGGTTAGAACAGATAATTCATGATGATACTTGATATAAGGTTGCCATAGATGGGATTGAAATTTAGATTGAAAGGGCTGGCAGAGACATTTGTAGAAAGAATCTCATGTCCTGGCTGTGGTTCTTGTAGCTCAGATGACAACAATTTTTCGACAGAAAATACAAAAGTTACGTTTGAAGGCATAATCGTTGTAGTTCAATGCAAGAGCTGTGGGGAGATATTTGTTCCAGATACACAGAAATTAGGTATCATCAATCCAAAAGAGCTCAGACGAGCAGTAGAAAAGGATAGCATGGACACCGGCGAGCCGGTCTTAGGTAATATAGATGCCGTTAAATTAAGTGTAGAGAAGCTAAATGCTGTGCGCAAAGGGGATCTTCATTAGACTAGTTTCTGGCCGGGAACTACATTTTTTGGTTGAATAACTACCGGATTCTCAGCCTTAGTGACCATGAATTTACAACTCCCTCTAACCTCGCACTTAGCACATTTATTAGGGTGTGGCGTTGCCAGAGCTTCGGCACCTTTTAGAATTGAACGCATCTGATCGAGCATCTCTTGTAGCCAAGCTTGGCGAGAAGGGGAGTTTTCTATTTTAATACGACGACAGTTTGATCCTAGAATTAAATATCCATAGGGAGGTTTTTTACCTTCAAACTCCTCAATTAGGCGCATGTAAATGAGGAGTTGGGCGACATACCTATCCCGAATTTTACGAGCTAACGGTTTGCGTTCGACCGGTATGAAAAATCCATTCTCATTAAGCAGAGCATCAGGGCGACCGTATAATCCTTGAATCTCTGATACATACTCCCTCACAGGTACGGATTTTGTACCATCTATGCTGATTGTCTGCGATGTGCCGATGCCGGCATTCTTACTAATCTTTCTGGAACCGATCGTAAAACTATCATACAGAAGTATCGTGACTATCACGAGCATGGCGAGTAGTATTACCTCAGTTTCAAGCCCTGCCAGATCCTGCCACAACCTTAGAAAATAATTCTGTATCTGTATGAACATTTATACCCTTAAGCTCAAAATGTAGATGGAGATCGTGAGAAGGAGTAGGAGGACTATGATTCTTGAAAACTTAAGAAGCCGCACCGATTCGTAGTAGCGATCTGCCCATTCCTGATGAAGTACCCGACCTTTATCGGATTTCTCCGACTGAGTAGATTTTACCCGTGCTACAACCTTTAATCTCCAGGCTTCCGGACAGACTGTATAGCTGCCGATTTCACTGGCAGATATCAGATAGGTCCCAAATGAGGTTTTTCGAGCCATATAGATCCCTCCTGGATATGTTATGGCGGGAATATAGGAATAGTAGCTGTGGTGGTAAATATTTAAAAATTCAATAGCTTAGCGCTATTAGCTTGGCAGCCGCTGTAAAATGGTGATATGAACCCTAATCTAAAGTGGATACCCCACCACTGAGACGCATCTTAAGTTTAGTAAAGTCTCTTCGATCTATAGTTGCAGGCCACGTAGTAACTTGAATTACAAGAGGACGTAGTAACGCAACTCTCTCTTTGAGTGTAGGGTATCCATTTAATGGCTCACTATTAGAGCTATCTTGTAATATCAACAGAGCTTTAGCTGCAGCTTGAGCACTATATCCAGCGCGTGTTGTGATACTAAGTCCATACCGATCGGCCTCTAGCTCAAGCTCACGTCTGGTTCGGTGAGGTTGCTCTTCATGCAGGAACAAATTGTGCGCCATTTCATGAGCGACTATAAAAGCTAATTGTGCCTCATTCTCCAGTCTTTCAATCAAACTGCGCGAGATAAGAATATAGTTTGGCCTAAATGAGATGGCTAATGGAGTGTCGGTATTTAGAATAATAATTTCAGGATCAATGGAGGAGGTAACGGTGGAGGCTGCCTTGCCAATACGTTGAGCTAGAGTTTTTAGATAGGCTATTTCAAATTCACCAGAGAGTCTTCCATATTTTTTTACTAGTGCAAAACTGCGTGATATCCCATTCAGGGAATTGCCGCTCTTGGCAACCACGCAGCCAATTATAAACGGTAAGCAACAAATGAGTAATATTCTCGAAACATACATATATTGAAACCACATTCTGGAATGTCTTTATGAGTCAATATAACTCACTGGAATTACAGCTAACAAGGAGAGAAAGCAGGACCAGATTAAAAACAAATAGGAGGGTGTGTGCTTGGACCAGAGGAAGATTTCCGGCGCTTTTCTACATCCCCGGAATTGTACTGGGAGAGCTTCTAAGTCCTTATATTTCTAGTATGCAGCTTCTATTGTTGTTAGGGATGATACTCATTCTCCAACTTAATTTAAGATTAGGCTTTATTGCGTGGGCGCTTTATCTGTCGACTACATTAGGTGCGTTAGCGATGAAGTTGGCTTACCCTATGCCATTATTGGCAAATGCTCTCGAAGAAAACAGGTCATATCTCGCAAAGGTTGATCTTCCACCTCGAAGGCCAGCAGTAGGAGTAGTTAAACTTTCACTGCAGATCTTTTCCGTTCATAATGTAAATGGTGGTTGGGTCGACCTGCCAGTTCCGCTTAGATTTCTGTGTCGAGCGACTGACCTTCCTTGGAGAGCTGCCTCTAAAGTAAAGGAAGGAGATCAGATTGTAATTAAGGGTAAATTTCGTGGGTTGCGCTGGGATGCAAATCCATTTGCTTTTGATAATGGTATAATTCGTGATGGTTATGTGGGCAGTTGCAATCTCAACTATGCCAGTGCCACAGGAATAAAGGATGAAGGTACATTTACGCGTTGGCGTGAGCATATTAAGAGCAGAGTACGGGAAATTTTAGGTAACAATGAAGATAGTGGACTTTTCCTTTCAATGAGCATAGGAACGAGAGATCAGCTTAGCCGAAATACAGAGGAGGCATTTAAGCGCACTGGATTAGCTCATCTTTTAGTAGTCTCTGGCTATCAGGTGACGATTGTGTTTGCACTAATGCTAGCTATCTTCTGGCGAGTATTATTTCTTTGTAAGATTGCTCCGCACTTTATTTCAATTCCGAAATTATCAAGACTGCTTGGCTTAATCGCCGCAGTTCTATTTATGCTGCTTGTTGGGGTAGAGGGCTCAAGTTTACGAGCAGCCTTTGCAGTCCTATTTGTGGTGCTAGCGCAGATTTTCGAGCGGAGAGGGGGTATGTTGAATGGAATAATCGCAGCATTTATCTCGCTGAGTATAGTTTGGCCAGGCTCATTTCTTGATCCGGGAGTACAGCTCACTTTTGCTGCGCTGCTAGGGCTTGCCTTTGGTGTCAATGAGGGCTTTCAGGGTCAATTCGGCCAATACCTTAAAGGATGTTTATTTGCCTCATTCTTTACCTCAATTGTAGTTTTAATTTGGTTTGGTAATTTCTCGTTAATTGGATTTTTGCTAAATCCGATTATTGCTCCAGCAGCCTCAGTAATTAGTGTTCAGGGAGGCTTTGCTGCGTTAATCGCATGCCTTGTAGGATTGGATCCGGAGGGTTATCTGATCAAGGGTGTAGCTACGCTACTTCTTTTTCTACGAGATTCAATACTGTGGCTTTCAGGATTTAATTGGATAGCATGGCACTTTGATGGTTTAGAACGCTGGTTGGCGGTATTCATGCTATGCTTAGCGGCGTTTGTAATTGTAAGAAATGAGCTTAAGGGAGTTAAATTCATGCGGTAGAGGATGTACTTGATGAGAAATTACATTGTCAATGAGTAACATATTGAAACTATTACGGATATAATATAACAAAGAGCTGTTTTATACACAGTTTCATAAACCTAATTACCCCCAGAACTCGTCTAAATATCTATGAATTCATCTACCACAGATACGCCACTTTCAATCTCCGGGTATACGACTACTCACAACTGTATTGATATGGGGTACCCATTTATTCAATGCCTTGAATCGCTGCTTGGATTTTGTGAGGAGGTAGTAGTTGTTGACGCTGGTAGTAATGATGGAACGATTGAGGCGTTAAGAAAGCTCAGTGCCACTGATGCTAGAGTAAAGGTTTATGTCGAACCTGTTGATTTCTCCCATCCACGTTGGGCCATTCATATGGATGGATATCTAAAAGCCAAAGCTCGCTCCTATTGTACCTCCAAGTATTGCTGGCAGACAGATACTGATGAGTTTGTTGCGCAGGAAGATTATCCTAAGATTAGAATTCTGCCATCAATACTAGAAGGTTATCCTGAATATCCAATTCTATTCCTGCCGATGGCCGAATTTTGGGGCTCATTCCAAAGAATACGTGCAGACTTTTTCACATGGAAGCAGCGATTTAGTATTAATGATAAACGAATTACTCATGGTATACCAACTATACATAGGGTGCTAGATCAGGCAGGCAATGAGTATCCACGTCCCTTCGATTCCGACTCCTGCAACTATATTTGGGCTGATACACGTGAAGAGATTCGATCCTTAGTCCCTTCAAAGGTTGAACGCTGGGATATGAGTGCAGAGGAGTATGCTGCACACTTTAATCAATCCATAGAGGCGCTACCAACGGTACTGCATCTTTCCTGGTTAAATCTAGACCGAAAGATCCGTCACTACCGTAAATTTTGGCCGAAATTTCATGCTTCGATGTACAATCTTGAGAAAGTTGATAGCCCAGAACGAAACGTAATGTTTAATAAAGCCTGGGCAGAAGTAACGGATGAGGATATAGAGAAAAAAGCTCAAGAGCTGGATGCGCTTGGACCACGCTCGTTTCATACTAAAATGAGTACGGATAAGAAAGGTTCAACCATGCCCTTTCTTCGCCCAATACCTGAAAAATTAGTTAAATGGGCAGAGAAATTCTTGGTTACACCTAAGACCACCAAGTTTACAGAGGTCGTTGTTGCTTCCGCTGCGGAGTCGGAGATGCCGAATCTTGATATTCCACTTTCCGAATTTATTAGATTGCATGAGCCATTAATCTCGGTAGTTATCCCTACATATAACAAAGGCAACTTTATTAAGGAGTCGGTGGGTAGCGCCCTAGCTCAGGGATACAAAAACATCGAGATCTTAATAGTGAACGATGGAAGCACAGATAATAGTGCGGAAGTTGCAAAAGAGATTATACAGTCCAATCCAAACTCTAGAATACGATTGCTTGAAAAGACCAATGGAGGGATCTCGGATACAAGAAACTTTGCACTAAAGCATGTTAAAGGCAGGCTTGTCGTTACGTTAGATGGGGATGATGTAATGAAGCCAGGCTTTATAATTCGAGCGCTTCAAGAGATGCGCAGAGCGGATGTAAATTTGGTGACCTGCGAAGTGGAGCTGTTTGGTGATGAAACAGGTTCTTGGTCGCCAAATAATTTCGATCCGTATTACCTGAGATATGAAAACATGATTCCAACATTGGCAATCTGGGATCGAAATTTATATGATCAGACAAGCGGATATAATTTAGCCTTAGCTTTCAATGAGGATTGGGCTTTCTGGCTCTCGTGCAGTCGGCATGGTTTAAAGGTACATACGATCCGTGAGAAGCTGTTTCGGTATAGAGTTACTGCTGATGGCTTAGCACAAAATTATATAAAAGACTCTTGGCCATGGAGTGTCTCATTAATGATGACTTCGCATGAGGACCTCTATGTAGTAGACGAGGTGCTATGGGCACATGAGACCCTTAAGGGCATTCCTGATAAGTGGGTTGAGAAGATGCGGGCTACCGATAAGCTTCACCATAGTGAGTGGTTGCTAAAGCTCTGGCTGGGTATAGCAGCTGAGAAGTGCGGAGAGATCGATAAGGCACAGACTCTATACGGTCAGGCGATTCAATTGAGTGGTCAAACGAATTGGCAGCCGGCCTTTCGCTTGGCTGCTTTACTTAAATCTCTTGGAGTTCATAGGCAGGCGGCAGACCTCTTTCATTATGTGCGCGTTATAAGGCCAGATATGAATCGCTTTGTAAAAGAGCCGATAGATTGGTATAGCGGGCAGGTGAAGGCAGGGACGTTAAGCACTTAGCAGAAAACTTATTTGGCGAAGCATTAATCGATCTAGCAGATGCAGAGCGAGCGCATCTCCTTTAGATTATCGATGACCTTTCCTACTCCACGTACTACACAACTAAGAGGGTCTTGAGCCCGATGGAATCTAATACCGGTTTCTCTTTGAAGCCTTTCACTCAGCCCTTTAAGCAGCGAGCCGCCACCGGCTAGGTGTACCCCACGTGCTATCACGTCCTGTGCGATCTCCGGACTTACCTGCTCTAGGGCGGTTACGACCGAGGATATGATTGCGGAGATTGGTTCTGTTAAAGACTGTCTGATAGCTTCATCGCTAACCTCTACCTGTTTTGGAAATCCCGTAGTGATGTCTCTTCCAAAAACAGTAGTTGTGCGTGTGCGTCCAAATGAGAGAGCAGAGCCGATAACTATTTTTATTCGTTCCGCTTCAAATACACCTACCTGTAACCCGTACTCAGATTTAAGACAGCGCTGGATTGCTTCATCCATTTCATCGCCAGCTACCCTGATAGAGTGAGAATATAGAGTAGAGTTCATAGTAATGATAGCTACTTCGGTAGTGCCGCCCCCTATATCGACGATCATATTTCCTACCGCTTTGTCCACTGGAAGGTCTGCTCCTAGAGCGGCAGCCATCGGTTCTTCAATAAGAAGAACTGAGCGTGCGCCGCTAAAGGTTGCAGCGTCAATAACAGCTTTTTTTTCGACCTGCGTTATTCCGGAGGGCACACCGATAACTATTCTTGGCTTTTGCAATGATATTCGAGCTCTAACTTTACTTAACATATATGAGATCATCAGAGCGGTCATCTCAAAATCAGCTATAACCCCATCTTTCATAGGACGGATACACTTAATGCCTCGACCGGTCTTGCCGTACATCTCCTTAGCCGCTTGCCCAACTGCTACTGCTTTGCCACTCTCTTCGTCGAGCGCTACTACGGATGGCTCGTTTAGAATTATTCCACGATTTTTTATATAAATAAGGGTATTTGCGGTGCCTAAATCCATCGCCATGTCATTTTTTATGAGGGTGTCGAGCCATCTCCATGAGAGCGGCACGGTAAAAGGTCTTAGAAATTGAAGCGGTGCGCTAATTGAGCTCATAATGCAATCCTCTGCTGAGTTAAGGTTGAAATTTCGCAGCTCTCGGAGATTAATCGCATTAAGTCAAAACTACGACTGCGATTCTCCCTGAAGTTCTTTCTGATAAATTGAATCTGTAATTGCCCGCCTTCTATGCTTAGATGATTAGCCATTGCTCTTACTTTATTCTCGAAAGAAGCAGTCAACATGTTATCCATAACCACTATAATGTCACCATTTGGGAGTCTGGTTACAGGTGAGTGCGGTGGTAGTGCCTGAGCAATCAGGCGAAATATCTGATCTGCCATTCTTAATGCCTTGCCTGTGCCTAGGCTGTGCTCTAACTCATGGAAATTTAATGGTCGTAAACGTAAAACTTCTACTGCATGCGGAGTCAGTGATTCTGCTAGGGCGTGCGCTTTCGATATAAAGCTTTGCCAGGAGTTATCCTGCTTAAAGCTGCTGTTGTTCAAGGCTGTCAATTTTAATAGATTTGAAACCTCAAAGGAAAGGTCATGTAGTAATTTCCCTTGTAGCTTAGAAAAGGCGAAAGACTTCTTGCTGTCGCATACAATGGCACCGGCTAAGCTCCCTTTGTAACTTTCAACTTCATCAAGGGCGATCGGCACTCCTATGAAACTTTTTAGCCCCTGCTCGTCATTGTAAAACCCAAGGGTGCGGCTATCATGGTCAAATGGCGATACGTGGATAGTACGTTTGTGTTTTGCCACCCAGCCAACTAGCCCCGATGAGATCTCAATACGACACCCTTTAAGTATGGCGTTTCCTAGAGAATGAAATCCTCCAAGTTCAAGATGATCAGCTACCTCTGCTCCTTTGCCAGTGGTTTTAAGTTCAATAAGGTTCTCCCTGTCAGTAAGGTAGGAACGGAAGAGCCGATGAGGAAGAAAGATCAGGCAGCTATGCGCATCAGTAATATTAGCCCCAAAGCGAGCCAGTCTGCATAAATCTGACTTTAGCTGGGTTAGAACATTATCCAAAACAAACCTCTTGGAGATGAAATTAGTTGCTTCTGATATGGTTTCGAAGCAGATAAACCTTATAGGAAAATAACACTGGATTGGAGTTTCGACAATCCAAAATCTTTTGATTTAATTATACTATACTAAATGACAAAATAATGCTTCGTTATTTTATCATTCATTATAATCCTAAATCCGGCAGTTGCCGGATTTGTTCACCTAGAAAAAGCAGTTCTAACCCTTTTTTAGGCCGAAAAATGCCCGAAAACAGTTCGACAGCAGGCTCACCCTTCGGGTGAATTCGCAAACTTGATAAAGCTGTGTGTTTTCGGGCATTTTTCGCCTTTTCTTAGTTCGAACTGTTCCTTCTAGGATAATATGTAGCATCGAATCACCCCCTTTGGCGACCGACAGGGAGCCCCGCAGCTTCTGGACAGGTCGCCAAGGTGACTTTTTACTAAAAAGGAGTTCGCGGACAGCAACTAATTAGTGATTGCTAAAAAGTGTAGGTAAAATTGTAAGGACAGTTAGCGGCCCAGTTTGCATAGTTTATGAGCAGTGGAGGTCAGTCCTATCCCCCCGCTCCTCTTCAGATTGTTTATTTTTTAATTCTGTCAGCTTTTCCTCAAGTGCTTTGGTAGAGCGGATCTCCTCATCAGTCAATCCAAGCTCTGCTATAAATTTTTCACGTTGGTACGGCTCAATCTGTAATGCTTGTAAGAGAGCCAGAATAATACTCTCCAAATAAAGTGGTGATTTCACTAGTTTGACGCGGGATTTCATGAAAAATTCCAGATCGAACTGCTGCTCAAGGGCCATAAATCTTAGCTTTTTAAGTAGGTCGATTCGATGCTTTCTCCTGTTTCGAGATTCCAATGAGGCGGTTCCAGCAAGCTCCTGATCTTCCTGTGTGATCAGTAGTGAGAGCTGATCCTGTCCTCTATCCATAGCATGCTGCGCTGCAATCATCTCCCGCTCTATTTCATCTATGAGTTGTTTGAAGCGCTCGTCTTCCTGATCAATTCTTATGGAGACTGCAAATTTAGGGAAAAGCTCTTTCAGGGTTTCCTGCATGGTCAAGGCCGGATCTTTATTAATAAGCGTTACAGTACCTTCGTATGGGTCATTAATTAGCGCCCCTGCCTCTTTGGCTCCAGGAACGATAGTGCGCGGGTCGACTTTGCCGCGGATTTTTTTAGGGTCTATCCTGACTCCATCCCGATCCACAGCGGAGGCATTAGTAGGCGCGGTCTCTTCCTGTTTTTTACTGAATCCGGCAGCAGGAGTAGAACGATTACTAGGTGGCAAGTTCGGGGCTGCAGTATTCTCTGCTCTAGTACCATTTGTAGTAGCGCTTGGGTTTAGACGGCTTGCTCTCTCAGCTGGCGGTAACTCCTTTCGCTCAGAGATGCGGGCAGGTGAGAGGGTCTCTAGTTGTGAAGGTGTTGTTTGATTTAAATTATTTACTACTCTTTTTTCATTGCTTGCTAGTAAGGCAGGTGAAAATGTGGAGACAGAGCTCTCTCTGCTCATCATGGATCTTCCTAGCACAGCAATGATAGCCTCAGAGCCTTCCTTTTTCTTAAGCCAATCAATGAACTCTGAGCCGCCGTTCGCAATATTTTTTACTGATTGGAGTTTATCCTGGGTCGTTCGACTCTCTGCCAGGTAAGCCCGCACGTGATTAATGGTTTGTTGCTCGATCTGGGCTTGCGTCATGATGCCCTGTCGTTGCAGCAGTGTGGCACGCTCCTCTTTAAGCAAAGTGCTGGTCAGGTTGGTACGTTCCGTATCCTTCTTATCTTGTTTCGGCGGAATGATTGAGGGATCACGCAGACGTGCATCTTTTAGAGGATCACTTTGCGATAAAGCGGATTTAACAAGATCAATTGGTCGTGGTGGCTCAGGCAGTGATGTTGGTCTGGCAATCGATGTAGTAACCTGCTGTAAGGAGCGTGGATCGACCACGGGGGTATTCGGTGGGGCCGCATGCCTATCTCTAGTCATGTGTTCAGTTGATGACGAACGAAAGGGGGTCGCTCTTACAGGAGCTTCCTGCTCCTTTGTGATTTTTTTAACTACTGTGGGAGTGGATGTGGGTAGGCGATGATCGGGATCTAAATCTAGAAGATCTCGAGCTTTTTTATCAGCACTTTTTTCAGGAGACTTTTTTTCATCCTTGTCCAGCAGATGGGTATTCTCATCAGTGAGATCCAGATCCGTACGGTCCGCACCTGGATTGTTCAATCGATCTAAGGGTGAAGCGGTGATGGCGGAGGAACCGGGCCTGATGTCAGGGGTAGATTTTACAGTCGCATCGGCCATCTTCCATCTCTAAATACGTGTTTAAATGCAGTATAATGAGCTTATGAATTGTTATGGATAACTGATTAATTTTAGCACATGCGATTACTTAGTCAAATCAACCTAGAAGGAGCAGTTCGAACTAAGAAAAGGCGAAAAATGCCCGAAAACACACAGCTTTATCAAGTTTGCGAATTCACCCGAAGGGTGAGCCTGCTGTCGAACTGTTTTCGGGCATTTTTCGGCCTAAAAAAGGGTTAGAACTGCTTTTTCTAGGTGAACTAAATCCGGCAACTGCCGAATTTAGGATCAAGGATTTAGCCTAAGCTATGTAATTACCTGATTCTAGTTAGTATGTTTTTGTAAAATAGATAGTTCCAGGACAGAATCTACTTAATCATAAAGGCCTCAGCTGCTCGGTAGTAATCAGAGGAAAGATCCACAGATCTTGTCTTAATAACTCCATTTTTATCGAAAAGCTCTGCAAAGGGCAGGGGGTAAAAGCGATCATGATCTCTTACCACCAAGGCATCACTTATACCTGAACTAATATACTTAATAGCATAGAACCCAAGTAGACGGGTATATTCAATGTCAAAGGCTAAAGGGTCATGACATCTTAACTCATATCCGATGTTTTTCCCTGTGAAGGCAGGGGTTGTACTTAGATTTGCAGAGCCTCTAGCTAGATATGGCAGTAAAAGCTCCCCAAGTTCGATTGAAGAGAGTTTAATTCTACCTAGATCATCCTTAGGAACTTTACTAAGCTCAGGACAGTGCTGGTCTAGTTTGTGGATAATTCCCTCGGCTAGAATAATTACTCCGTAAGGTTTATTGCTAGCTAGGCGCTTTTCAACTGTTCTTAAAATCTGCTGTGTAAGGCTTTCTATACTAGTAGATTCTTTAAATTCCTCAGGAATCAAAGTTAATGTAGCTCCGGCGGCCACACCGATTCCCAAGGCTAAATATCCGGCTCGTCGTCCCATTGTAGTGACTATAAAGAAACGTTTAGTAGTCTTTGCATCGACCATTAATGTTTCTACGATGGAGGTGCCAATCTCGCGTGCAGTTTCAAAGCCAAAGCTTGGAATAGTGCCAGGCAAAGGAAGATCGTTATCTATTGTTTTTGGCAGGTGCAGTACTTGAAGCGCTGTTATTTGTCGGCAGAGTGAATGAGTAATAAAGGCCGAGCCGTCTCCACCTATGACAATTAATTTAGTGATATGCTGCGACTCAAGATTACGCTTAAATCTAGTTAGCCTTTTAGCGCTAGCCAGGGGATTAAAGCGGGATGTTCCCAAAATAGAGCCGCCGCTTGTATGAATCCGAGATACGTCCGTAGTTGTTAAAGGTTTAAAAGCCGATGCATCAGCCGCAGCTGCACCTTCAAATCCATCATTTATTCCTATAACTGTGAAGCCCTTACGCTCTGCTTCGATTACACAGGAGGCGATCGCGCAGTTGATACCTGGGGCCGGTCCACCGCTAATAATTATTCCAATTCTTTCAGACATACGAAATTATATGCGCATACAAGAGATCATAAGCCTATTTATGTGTAGGCACTACTAGTACCGGGCACGTAGCAATCTTTAATATGCTTTCAACAGTACTACCTAAGAAGAGGTGGCCAAGTGCACCTTTGCCTTGGGAAGATGCCACAATTAGGTTGCAGCCTGATTTTGCAGCATAGTCGCAGATCTCTTCGGCAGGATTTTTTGAGGATGAAATTACCTGAGGAATAACTTTCTGACCATGAAAATATTTTCCTATTAAATCTCTCAACTTTTTCTCAGCAGCGGAGATCATCTCTGTTCGATACTGATTAATCTTATCTGGTTCTGGTAGATATTGGTAAAAAGAGATAGGAACCTCCCAGTCTGATATCACGGTCAGTAGGGTTACCTTTGTTCCTTCCATTTTTGCTTGATAGGCAGCCCACTCAAAAGCCTTGATTGATGGTCCTGAAAAATCGGTTGTTACAACAATATTGTCGAAATGCATATTTGCCTCCTTGCTAACTGGTTTATTTCATAATTATAAGCATTGAAATCGCATATTTCCAGAGTTAATTAAGGATATCTATACCTGAACGATCTTTACTAACTCACCCTGATAGCTCACAAGCTATTCTATAGTGCATTACTCAACAACTATAATGTGTTTGACTGGAATCGTACGGATGGGTTGTGTTAAACTGATTACAATATTTTTTTTGGTGAATAAATATGAATAAAAATACAGCTATTAAAGATGTTATGACTGAGCAACCACACTCTGTCGGTCTAGATCAGGGGATAAAAGTTGCACGTGATATGCTAAATAAATACGGCATTCGGCATCTACCTGTTCAGCAGGGTGGGAGACTTGTAGGTATAGTTTCAGAGCGTGATATCAATCTTTGTTTAGGCATCAAGGAAAATTTGGATATGTCTGATATCTATACGCCAGAACCGTATATGGTTGAGTCAACAGCAAGATTAGCAGAAGTAGCCTCTAAGATGGCCGCCGATAGAATTGGATGTGCGTTAATCGTTGAGAAGGGGAAGCTTGTAGGAATTTATACAGCTACCGATGCCTGTCGTGATATTGCAATGATGTTGTCAGAGTAGGCTTATCTAAGCAGTTACATGAGCACTACGGTATCGGACTAAATAGATTCTCCAGATCCTCTTTTGAGAGTTTAAGAGTTGATAGTCCATTTTCGTTAATTAGTGCATCAACGATCTTTGCTTTGCGTGCTTTGAGAGCCATGATTTTCTGTTCAATCGAATTTTCAGTAACTAAACGGTAGACATTTACCGTTTTGCTCTGGCCGATTCTATGTGCTCGATCCACAGCTTGACTCTCGACCGCAGGGTTCCACCACGGATCATAAATTACAACTGTGTCAGCAGCGGTTAGATTTAAACCGGTACCGCCGGCCTTTAACGATATTAGGAATAGGCGTACCGTCGGATCATTGTTGAATTGATCAATTAAGCTCTGTCGATCGCGGGTCGTTCCGTCCAGGTAAAGATGATTTACCTTCTCCTCCTCTAGCCAGCGTCTAATAATTGACAACATCTCACGAAACTGTCCAAACAGTAGTATTTTTTTGCCGCCATCAATTGCTTCTGTAACCAACTCCTTTAAGGCATTGAATTTGCCTGACTCAAAGTCTGGTACACCTTTCAAGGCATCGATTGAATTTGGATGGTTACATACCTGACGGAGACGTAGCAGCGCTGCTAGGATCGATACACTTGCGCCACCGACCCCTTTTTTCTTAATCGCGTCAAATACGCGTGGCCGTACCTCAGCCAATATCTCACTGTATAATTTCGCCTGAGATGGAGCCATGTCGACATATAGTGTAGATTCAATCTTAGGTGGAAGATCTTTCTCCACCTGATCTTTTGTGCGGCGTAAAATAAAAGGTTTAGTTTTAATATTTAAAATCTTAGTAATCGAGACTCCTGGTCCACCTTCTAGAATAGGGCGCTCGATCTGGGTCCTAAAAAAATCATATGTCCCAAGGTAGCCAGGCATCAGAAAATCCATAATAGACCAGAGCTCAAGCGGCCGGTTCTCGGTCGGAGTTCCTGTAAGAGCAAGACGATTGCGAGCTTTCAAAGCCTTGGCAGCCTTGGTAGTTGCAGCCTGAGGATTTTTTATGTTTTGTGCCTCATCCATTATTAGATAGCTAAATTCCTCGCGTTGTAGCTCCATGCGATCAAGACGCAAAAGGGCATACGAGGTAATGCAAAGATCTGAATCTTTGATCTTAGGAAATAGCTCCTTTCGGCCAAGTCCATGTAGCAACAAGACATTTAGGTTTGGCGTAAAACGCTGAGCTTCGTTCTCCCAGTTGCGGATTACTGAGGTTGGCGCAACCACTAAGGCCGGCTTCTTTAAGCGCTTATTGTTATCTTTTGATTCCTTTAGATACTGAAGTAGGGCCAACGCTTGTACCGTTTTTCCGAGACCCATCTCGTCTGCCAGAATCCCGCCAAACTCAAATTCATTTAGAAAATCCATCCAGCCTAAGCCCTCTTCCTGGTAGCTGCGCAGCTTGCCGCCAAAGGTCTTAGTCGGCTTTATAGGATCAACATGTGTAAAATCACCAAGCTTGTTAGAGAGAGCTTTAAGCTTGCGGTCAATAGTTACCTGAAAATTCTCATCGTCTATACGTGAGAAACTGACTGCCTGTGCCGGACTAAGTCTTGTTTTAATACTGTTACTCAACTTGAAGTTGGCATCCAACATTCCTAAGGTGGTTTTCAGAGTGCCGGCTGAGCCTCCCGGAAGACGAGCGTAAGAGCCGCTGTCGAGTCTGATCCAGCGCACTGTATCGGAGTCAATATTTTTAAAGATCGTGCTAATCGGCACATTGGAGTTGTTCTGAACGAGTGAGACATGACAGTCAAACCAGTCAATTGGCCCTTCGAAATCACCCTCTGTTTGTTTGCTAATCGAGACATTAATACTCAGATCAGCAAATCGTACCGACTTTCGTAGCTTATCTAAGCCCTCTACTGACCAGACATCAGGGAATGCCTTGCTGCCTTTATGCAGAAGATCTAAAGCGTCGTCTCCAGTTATTACGAAGCGGCGTCTCTGTGTTTCGGTCTTAAAGCCCAATGATTTTAGATAATCGATATACTCCCGCTCCTTATCTCGATCCGGAAGATATACAATATTTTTACTCTCAGGCGGGGATGGATAATCAAACTCTAATGAAGCCGTAAGTTCAAAGGCTGAATTAGAACTAAAATGGTCCGGTTTATTCTCCCTTTTTTCTAGCTCTAAAGTAGGCTTAGGAATCTTGATCTCTGTTTCAGGCTGCAGCTCAGGATTTAGAACCTTAATATGGGTAGGATCAATCAGTTCAGCATTAAGAGCCTCTAATATCGGACCTATCTGTGATCGTGTCAGTGTAACTGTTGATGAATAGGGAAAGATCGTAGCTATACGAGCAGCCGTTGGAGTTATCTTAAAAATGGTGCCATTAATGCAGGTCCAATAAGGGCCTGTGCCGATAAGATCAGTATCCTTTTCGACTTCCAAACCATCGGCTCCTAACCAGTTCATGGAGAGCTCAGCTCCAGAGCTAAGCCAGTTTATGATTAAACTTCCATCGAGCATGGAGCTGGCGAAGTGCAGCGGTTTTTTATTAGCTAGCGAGATTATTTTTTTGTACTCCTGAGCTAAGCCGAGCACTGTGCTGATACTGTTACTAGAGCTTACATACCATATTTTTTTCTGTTCATCCCAAGACCCGTGTTCATCTAGAATATCATAAAGTATATTGTCGAGCGCGCGTGCGCTCAGGCGGCGGTAGTTATCAAACAATGATGGACCTTGTATCTCGTCATCGAATAGAATCTGTACTCCAAGCCGATCACTGCTAGTATCAAGTAATATAGCTATCTCAGGTGTGTAATTTAAAGCAGTCATTGCGCGGGATTCAACCTTACTAATCTCACCGATAACCGCAGCAATCTCCTGCGGTGATTTCATGTTCATGCGGTATGTGGATTCAGAATCAGCGAATCCGGCATGTGTATCGAAAAAACCTAGATCTGAGGCTCGCCATAGTAGTGCTACTGCATGAGCGCACCACTGCTCAGCCATTTCATCATGGCTCACACAGCTACAGTGTGCATCCAACTCCTGACCGGAGAGCATCTCAAAGCTAACACTATGAATAGTATCCTCGTCCTGCTTAACAGCACCAAGTATCTTATTTCCGGACTGGTAACATTCCGTTACATGACCATCACTAGATAACTTAAGCCCTGTATCGACGACCGAGAATGGGGCGTGGCGTTTGATGTAGGTAAAAATGCGCTCTTTTAACTCTGAATGTGTATGGGACATAAATAAGAATCGCCGGTCTATATATGATGCTTTAAAAAGGTATTCCTACTCACTAAATTAAGTGAATGAGGAACACTCAATAGTAATATTACCCTGCTGTTTGGCGCAAGTAATTGGATAAATAAGTTTTGCCGTGGACTTGACTAAGAGTTGTAAAACCGTACAATAAGAGTCTGTTGTCCTACTCTTTTCTTTCTGTTTCTCACGGTCAGAAGTAGTCTCATAAATGGCTTTTAGCCAGTTATGAGACTGTAGTTAGGGAACAGAAGGTTTTTTTATTGATTTTTCTGGTTCCTGTTTCGATTGGTAGTAGGGTAACAGGGTGAATGAAGTGAAAGAGGTGTAGAGGGATTGTTTATTTGGTGCGGTCAAATAAATAATCCCTCTACTGTTGAAGACTTAGGGTCGCAAGTCTTCTGTACAGGGTCTCCTACCTTCTTCCCCGCTCATCAACCCCCCCCCCTTGTCCGAAGTTGGCTGAGAGCGACCCCTCCCCAACAAATGCGACGGCGCGTGCCCCAAGACGTGTCGTCGTGTTTTAAAAATCCACCGTGCTGGGAAACCAGACACGGATGATCGAGAGAGGCCTGATTCAACTGGGTTTCGCACCATCCAGTAATGCATCAGGGCTTAGCGGTTGGGCCTCCCCCTGGGGTAGTAAGGCGCAAGCTTTGCTATCCCAGGGGTCTTACCGCTCGCAAGCAGGCGATGGTTTCAGATTCCCTGCTACAGTCTAAACTCATATATTTGAAATACTTTCAGAACTTATTCGACGCATTAATCCATCGCTCGGTATATGCGCTAGCGTGCATCCCTCACGGCCTCGCTGGACTACAGCCCAGCTTCGCCCGTATTTACAAAAAATCCTCGTCCTTTCAACCTAGAAAGAGCAGTTCGAACTAAGAAAAGGCGAAAAATGCCCGAAAACACAC
>CAZKXU010000051.1:0-23826 GCA_964556665.1 uncultured Bdellovibrionales bacterium
TGGGGCAACGATGTGATGCTAGACGTGAAAAAACTTATTTGGAGGAGCACTAGGTCACAAACTCCGGCCGGTGATCCTCCTTAGCCTGTCTAGCAGGCATCCATCTGCCGTCTTTGATGTCTTCAACTAGGGATGCCTCCTCAAACCAGCTCTTAGGAGCTTGGTGTCCCCAGAATGTGCGACCGGCGGGGTCTGATAAGTTCCATAAAACAGGCTTAAAATCAGGGTCCGGTATGATATAGTCATTTGTATATAGTTCTATCCGATTCCCATCTGGGTCTCTAATATATAGAAAGAAGGCATTTGAAATTCCGTGGCGCCCAGGGCCGCGCTCAAGCTTATCCCGCATACCAAGGGAAGCTAGAATATCACAGGCTTTTAGAATGCTTGATGTATCCTGCACCCAGAATCCGACATGATGTAGACGGGGTCCAGTGCCGCACATGAGGGCTAGATCGTGCACGTTCTGTTTTCTATGCAACCAGGAGGCCCATAGATGCTTTGGTGATCCATCTGTAACAAAGGCCTCTGAGAGATAGAACCCCATCTTCTTTGTCCACCAATCAAATCCTTTCTGTACATCCGGGATCTGACAGTTGAAATGATCAATGCGCATAATGTTAGCGCCTCTAAACAGCTCGAATTTTTGACGGAGCCAGGGGCGCTGCTCAATCTGATGGAAAAACTCGACTGGAAGTCCTGAGGGATCTTGGGCTCGTAAGGCACGGCCCTGTCCGTTTTCAAGAGTGTTCGCTTCGATCCAGCGAGTTGGGAGCTCTGCTTCACGATAAACCTTTTCGATTAACTCCAGATCCTGTTGGTTGGCCACTCGAAATGAGAGGTGGTTTAGTCCTGGTGATTTGTCTTTACGTAAAATTAAAGAATATTTATCCAGTTCTTCAAAGCCACCTAGATAGAGGCACTGACTATCAGAGTAAACCTCATGGAACCCAAGTGCATCGATATAGAATGCCCTAGCAGCCATTAGGTCGGTTACTTTTAATTCGGCATGGGCAGCTCTTGTGATATTGAATGGGACCATCTGAAGCTCCTAAAAAGTCAACTTTGATTACTGATTTTACACATAATTACCGTTTTATCAATGATTGCATTGCAGTGGAATAATTATGATAAAGTAAGCTAGTGCTCCTCCAAATAAGTTTTTTCACGTCTAGCATCACATCGTTGCCCCACCTTGTCACGCTTCTCAGTCGGAAAATCCTCGCAATACTCCAGTATTGCTGCGGATTTCCTCCTTCCGAGGCGTGCCAATCTGGGGCAACGCTGCGCGCTATACGTGAAAAAACTTATTTGGCGAAGGTCTAGTGCTTCGCCATACAGGCTATTTAGCTGCTTCTTTGATCGACTTTATATAATCCCCAAGGCTACCAGGTCTCACAGCCACGTTAAATTTTGAAACCCAAGTAGTGCGCGTATCCTCTACAGTAGTAGAGCTGGCTCTGTCAAATCTTACTTGATGAATGCTGCCATCATTAAGTTCAATCTCTATCCTACTAACTTGATCAATTATTAGAAGGCTATGGACAATCTATGAAAAGATGCTTCAACTTAAGTTTTCTGATGGGGCTAAATTTATCAAAAAATGAGAATTTGCCTTTGAAATTCAGTGATTTTGCTAAGGCTACTTTTAGTGGTAGAATTGAGATGAAAATGACTCAGATTGTAAATTTCCAACAGCAAGTCCTCGGACGTTGGGCTTGCGCAGTGGTTGCGGCCTTGTCATTGTCTGCTAGTAGTTTGCCGAATAGAGAGAGCTATTGTGCCGACTTGAGTAGCGCTGCCTCCACCGATAGTCGACAATTGTCTACAGAACAACTCTTAACTATTAAGGCTAGAATAATCGATGCTTTTGATAGATCTAGCTTTGATTTTGAGGAGGCGTTACGGCAATGTTGGAGTAATAATTCTCATGAAGGGAACGTAGTTGAAATAGAGGCTCTTTGTCGTTCAATCGAAAATGAAGCAGCAAATATTTTCCGTTCGGCTATAAACGACGCTACCTCGGTCGCGGACAGCGAGCCAGCAATACTAAATGAGAGAGTAGATTGGGCATTGGTTGTAGCTAGGATACGGAGAGAGATTGCTTGCAGTTTATTTGAAGCTCGTGCTAATGCAGGATTACTAATAACTTTATTAAGAGGCCCTCCACAAGACCAGCCGGATTTTAAGGGAGCCAAGCATACTATCATGAGCGCAATGCTTGCGGCGCTTGAGCAGACCTAGACCTCCTCCAAATAAGTTTTTTCACGCCTAGCATCACATCGTTGCCCCACCTTGTCACGCTTCTCAGTCGGAAAATCCTCGGATTTCCTCCTTCCGAGGCGTGCCAATCTGGGGCAACGCTGCGCGCTATACGTAAAAAACTTATTTGGCGAAGCACTAGTGACCATCTGTCTTTATCTTAAAGATGGATCGCATTGGCAAGTCACTATGTAGGTGTATGATGATGTGCACAACGAAGGATCTCCGGCACAACCACTTTCCTCGCATGCAGTAATGAGAGCTGTAATCTTCTGAAGCGCACAACCTGCATTGCTGTCACTGCTCATCCCATCACCTGAACCACCACCATGCGAGCCTGCTGCCTCGCATAGATGTTTACAATCAGCAATTACGTCAGTATTTTTGACTACTTCAGCAGGTGGATTGTCGCTCTGCATTGCGGAGCGATCAGCGCTACACTGATTTTTAGCCTCTTTCTTTGCCTCACTCTCAGACTTATCCGTTGCTCCACATGTAGTATCAACGCTAATAGAGACGTCCGGGCATAATTCTCCAGGTTTATCTAATACCGTTATATTATCAGTGTCGCTAACACAGCCGGCGGCAAAGACAGGATGAGTTAGAATGGAAATACTAAGGAATAAGAGGAGTGAATAACTGATGGATTTAATCATAGACCTCACTACTAAAATACTTATTAAAGTGCCAAGTTAATTGAGTCACTTTTTAGCTAAGCTATATCTGTTATGGATAATAGTCCTATTGTGTGACCGAGCTACGATGCGCCGAATAAACAAGATTACCGAAGAGAAGCTATTTGATTGCTTAAGACTACCTTATCTTTAACTCTCAGAAATATCTTCGGGAGAGAACAAAGTTGGTACTTATATGGTCTTTTTCTCATCAAAGAAAACGTATTGATGGGTGTATTGCTATAATATAACCTCGGTTTATGGCACATTTATATATCTTCATACTGTTCTCTTTTGTGTTTATATCAAACAATGTTTTTGCTGCCCCTACATGCGACACAAATGATATCGGCGGTACAGTTTTTCGAGATCTCGATGCTGATGGCGAGCAGGATACAATTGAAGTTGGAATTTCTGGTGTGGTTGTTAGCGCTTCAAATAGTGCAGGAGTAGTGCAAGGAACTGCTACCACTGATTCTACAGGCGATTGGAAAATCTCTGATATTGCGGGCAGCGCTCTTAGAATAGAAATTAGTTCATTTCCTGACTATCTTTATAGTGGTGCAGTCGGAGCAGGCTCTAACGCAGCTGTAACATTTTCTAGTTCAGCCAGTTGTGGTATAAACTTCGCCCTCAATAATCCTAGTGATTATTGTGAGGCTGATCCAACTTTAGTTACTGCGTGCTTTGTACGTGGTGATCCTTTAGGAGCAGGTACTTCTGGTGCTTTGGATGCCTTAGTCTCTTTTCCATTCTCAGCTTCAGGTGCAGCAAGCGATGCAAGTGGTCCAGCGCCAACACATCTTGCAGTGGCGTCTGAAATTGGAAGCGCCTGGGGAGTTGCACATCAACGCTCTAGTAATAAGGTTTTTGTAGCAGCAAATTTTCGCCGTTTTATGGGCTTAGGGCCTCTAGGAACAGGGGGAATTTACAGTATTGATTTAGATGATTCCACGCCAGCGATAACACAGTTTATTGACCTACAGACGATCGGTGCCGATACAGGCAGTAATCCTCGTACAGGTGGTGATTTGAGCGTAGATTGGGATGATAACACTGGAGTTGATCCTCATTCAGCCTTAGTTGGAAAAACATCGCTTGGCGGGATAACAATCTCTGAAGATGAAAAAACATTATGGATTATTAACCTTGAGCAGCGTTCACTTCTTAAACTATTTATTGACAACCCTGCTCGTACGCCAGGAAGTAGCGACTTAACAGAGTATTCCATACCAGATCCAGGCTGTAGTAATGCTGAATATAGACCATGGGCGATTACTTTCAATGATGGTCTTGTGTATGTTGGGGTTGTTTGTACTGCTGAGACATCTCAAAGTAGAGCCGATCTTAAGGCGTATATACTAACATTAGACCCGGATCAAAGCACTCCAAGTTTTAGTACAGTGCTTAATTTTGTCTTAGATTATAATAAGGGTTACGCAGTATTTCCTACCTCCACATCGATTACCCCTCACCGTCCTTTAAATATAAGTAATGCGGAATTAGGTGGTAGGTTTTGGTTTCCATGGACAAGCGATGCTAATGGAGGCTTAGATATTATCGCCCTATCAACATATATTCAAGAGTACGTTAAGCCCTTGGCAGTTTATCCTACTCCAATCTTAAGCGATATCGATTTTTCAGCCGATGGTAAAATGTACCTTGCTTTTCTTGACCGATTTGCTAGCCAAGTTGGACGTTTTGATGCGCATATTGATCCTATTTGGGATCCTGCAGTGGCTGGATTTCCAGGAGCTCCTACATGGAATGTTGCTGGAATTTCGGGGGGCGATATCCTTTGTGCATACAAGAACGGGTCGGGAGTCTGGGAAGTAGAAAATAATGGGAGTTGTGGAACATTAACATCATCTGGGGCTGGAAATAGCCAAGGGCCAGGAGGCGGAGAATTTTTTTACCAGGAGCTTTTAGATGATGGTGGAGAAATTCACCAGGAAACCTCTCAAGGTGGTATTTACTATCACCGTCAAAGTGGGAAAATGGCATTAATTGCTATGGATCCAATCTCTATTTTTTCAAGTGGTGCTATATTTCTAGATGGACAAGATGGAACCACTATTCGTAGATATGAGATAGTTCCTGCAGCCAGCAATGTCGATGATCCTACAGCTGGTAAAGCAAATGGGCTAGGGGATATTGTAGCAGCATGTGGCCCAGCTCCGATTCAGATCGGCAATATTGTATGGTTAGATCTTGATAAGGATGGGGTATATGATGCTGGAGAAACTCCATTAAGTGGGGTGACTGTACAGCTATATAATTCATCAGGGACGCTCATTAGCTCGACTACTACAGATTCAAATGGTCAGTATCTTTTTTCTAATTTAGATTTTGATAGCACATACACAATTAAACTATGTAATAGCTCTGATTTTACTACTGGCGGAGCACTTCATTTCTTAGCGCTAACTGAGCTAGATAGTGGAACCAATGATGGGCATGATTCGGATTCGAGCCTTGATAACGCTGCGTGCCCTTCTATAACTGTAACTACTGGAGTGGCAGGCCAGAATAATCATACCTATGATTTTGGTTTTATAAGCACTGATTGTGAAGAAAGATCTCTGACCAGTAGAAATGCCTTAATTGATCAGGCCTATATGGTGCTTTTTAACATAGTAACTCACACAATAGCGCTTAGGAATAATGTACTTGCACCAAGTGGTATCTGTTCAGCATTGGATTCAGAGAAAGTTAATAGTATTACATTGCAGGCAGATAGCGCACATCTTTCAGGCTGGAGTTATGCTTGGTCTTTTGGGAATGAACATGTAAAGTGCGATGATGATGTGATACCAGTTGGCTGCAGTAGTACAAGTTTGGCCAGTACTAAGGCTGCATTGCGTAGTGAGTTGCGAACTTTGTACAATGCTTTTCTTCAAAGTATACGTAACTGTAATTCAAGCAAACTTAACATAAGAACTAGACGTGCGAAGCGATATCGAGATATTACCATGCGTCGTATCAACCGACTTCCAGATAATTTAGTTAGTGGTGCATGCATGTAGGATAGTTTTTAAGTTATCTGATGGTGGCTGCATCTAAGAATATTCTTAGATTTAGAGCAGGGCCCCTCTCGGACACACACCTTGAGTTCCTAAATTCTTACTGCTATTCTGTCTAAATGGCGCGCAGTTTTACTATTCCTCCTATATATAAATCTCATCTTATCTCCAGCATCAAGAAAAACCGTGCTGCCCATGATAGCAGGAAACGGGATATTACCCCTTCGATAGTGAATCTCGGCAGGCTGCGATTTAAGATCGCACGCCATTTTGGGCTCTGTTATGGTGTCGCAAACGCTATAGAGATTGCCTATAAAGCTCTTGCAGAAAATGTAGGTAAACGAGTCTTCCTGTTGAGTGAGATGATTCACAATCCAGCAGTAAATGAGGATTTACGCTCGCGCGGTGTGCGTTTTATTATGTCTAACGAAGGAGTGCAGTTAATACCGTTTACCGCGCTTTCCCCTGAAGATGTAGTGATCGTGCCTGCCTTCGGTACAACTATCGAAATTGTTGATCAGTTAAAAAAACTTGGCATTGATCCTTATCAATTTAATACGACCTGTCCTTTTGTGGAGAAGGTTTGGAAACGCGCCGCTGATCTTAGCGCGCAAGGCTTTACTGTTATTATTCATGGCAAGCCCAACCATGAGGAGACTAGAGCAACTTTTTCGCACTCCTCGGTTTCAGGTCCTGCTTTGATTATCAGGGATATCACAGAGGCAAAACGCTTGAGTATGTATATTGAAGGGCGGCAGAGTCTACTCAGTTTTAATGATGATTTTGCCGGAAGGACATCGCCGAGTTTTAATCCAAATGAACACCTTAAACGTATAGGGGTGGTAAATCAGACAACAATGCTTGCTACTGAAACACTTGAGATTAGTAATTATCTAAAATCTAGTATGCTGCGCGCTTTTGGTCAGGATAAGGCAGCACAGCATTTCGCTGATACACGAGATACGCTCTGTTACGCGACTTCTGAAAATCAGGATGCTGTTTATGGATTAATTGAGTCGGGTGGAGATCTTTCGATTGTAGTAGGAGGGTATAATTCCTCAAATACTTCACATCTTGTCGAGATCTGTGAGCGACATCTTCCTACCTATCACATCAAGGATGCTAAGGAGATTATCGATAGGGATACGCTCCGTCATCTTGATCACCTTACAGGGCAGGTGCGCACATCACAAAGCTGGCTTCCAAATAAAGAACCGATCGATATTCTTGTTACTGCAGGGGCGAGCTGTCCTGATTCTGTAGTAGAGGAAGTTTTGGTTAAAATAGCAGAGCTTTATGAGCTAAGGGCTGATATTGGGGCTGTAGCGAATTTGGGATAGCATGAGTCTCTGTTCTCAGTTGCCGTAAAAGTGCATTAGATCTATCTTAGGAGAGGATCAAATTTTATTTTTAACGCATTTATGAAGAACATCGATGTTTACGGTTTAGGTGCTGCGCTTGTAGATATTCTGGTTAAAATCACTGAGTCAGAGTTTAAAGAGCTTGGACTTGAACGTGGCTCTATGCGCTTAGTCGATGATCGTCAGCAAGCGATGTTATTGGAGCGCTTTAAGCACTATGACCTCAGTCTCGTTAGTGGCGGTTCTGTAGCAAACAGCATCATTGCCCTTTCGCAATTGGGAGGGAAGGGTGCTTTTGCTGGCTGCTTCGGGGATGATCGTTATGGGATGCATTATCTAACCGAATTTGAGCAGCTTGGTATAGAACTTAATAATCAACCTTTAGTAGGTGCAACCACAGGCACTGTCGTTATACTAGTAACGCCTGACTCGGAGCGCACTTTAATGACAAATTTAGCGATCTCGGCACATCTAGGACCGGAGCAGGTCAGTGAGGAGCTGATTCGCCGCTCGCGTTGGCTGTTCATTGAGGGATATCTCTTGGCTAACGGTGAGAGGAGTCAACAGGCGGTGCGTAAGGCGATACAATCTGCGGCTAGTAATGACTGTAAGGTAGCATTGACATTTTCAGATAGTTGGGTGATTGAAAATTTTAGAGGCATACTTTCAGAGCTACTTCCTCAGGTGACGCTTGCTTTTGCTAATGAGAAAGAGGCTTGTACATTTACAGATCAGCAGAATCCTCAGAAGGCCTTTACCGAGATGTGCAAGCTAGTTCCGAATGTAGTCATGACGCTAGGGGCCAATGGTGTCAAGGTTCGTTATCAAGGCAGGGACTCAGATGTTCCGGCTTTTGCTTGTAAGCCCGTAGATCTTACTGGAGCAGGGGATATGCTTGCAGCAGCATTTCTTTACGGCATTACACAGGATCTAGATCCGTTCAAGTCAAGTAGGGCAGGGTGTTATTTGGCAATGAAGGTAATTACTCAGATTGGTGCTAGGTTGCATACAGGCACACGGACATACTGGGAAGAGGCTCAATAAGTCCGAGAAAATTATAAGGTATCGAAAAATTCATGAAATCAGTCCATGTCGAGGAGAATGCTCGATTCCGAATGGAGCTCAAGCTAGCTCCGGACAAGATGAAGCTTTTTCTTGATCTTAAACCGCTTGCAGCTGACGCAAAAGTTGCCCTAGATGAGTTGGTTGCAATTATTGCTAAAGCCAGCTCGCTACCCCCTGATCTGCAGGTCCTTGATGATATAGTTCTAAATTTCAATAAAGGAGTGAAGAGTGAAGGGCGCAGAATAGCCAAGGGGCTAGAGGCGATTCCTGGCGAAAATGGCAAATTATTATTACTGGTTAAAAAGTATACCGGCAAAGGAGAGATTACCTCCAATGATAAGGGAGAAGCGAATCTTACGGAGATGCACCTTTTTGATAATGTCAAAAAGGATCAGTTGGTGGCACGTATTTATGCACCACGCCCAGGTACTGATGGTAGGAATGCGTTAGGTGAGGTGATCAAAGCTCCTCTTGGTAAGCCAGCCAAGTTTAAGCATGACAAGACAGTAAAGATTGGCAAAGAGGCAGAGCATGAGGTGCTGCTTGCTGTAGAGGAGGGGTATTTAGTAGAGGAGCAGGGAAGTCTAGCTGTTAAAAGCGAGCTAGTGATCAAAGGTAATCTAGACTTCCGTTATGGCAATATAGACTTTATCGGAAAGGTAATAGTTCAAGGTGATGTCTTGCCACGTTTCAAGTTAAAAGCAAAAGGAGGTATCGAGGTTAAAGGGATGGTCAATGGTGGAACATTGATCTGCACGGATGGTGATATCATTGTGCATGAAGGGGTAATTGGCTCAGAGGGAGGGCAGATTTTAGCCTTGAAAAACTTTACTGCAAAGGTTACACAGCAGGCTAATATAGAGTCATTGGGGATCGTACAGATAAAAAAAGAGGCGCGTGACTCGGTTATAAGAACTACACAGTATTTGACTGCACCGGAAGGTGTCTTAGTGGGAGGCAAGACATACGCTATATGTGGCGTAGAGGCAAAAGACATTGGTAGCCAAGCAGGTAAAGATACTCATTTGTTCCTTTGTAGTGATGTAGAGGCTAGCTCTGAATTTGGGCAGATTGAACTAAATATTCAGAGTCATCAAAAAGCAGCTGGTTTAATCAAGCTTCATCTAGGTCCGCTTGCAGAAAATCCAGCACGTATTAAATTACTAAATAAGCCACATCGTGAGAAGATGGAGGCGCTTTATACAAAGCTTCAGGCCATCGAAAGTAGCAAAGATAAGCTCGTAGAGAAGAAAACAGAGCTTCTTGCAGGAGCTCATTATAGCTCAGTACAAAGGGTGAATTTTACAGGTTGGCTGTTCGAGGGAGTTAGTGTGCATGCTGGAGAGGAAGTTTTTCGACCAAATGAATCTGTCAAAGGACCGAAGTCTCTAGATTTTGTTACAGCAGAAAAGAAATTTACAGTAGCTGATTTAAAGGCACTTGAGTGCCGGATTGACGACAATAAAACGCCTAGCCAAGCAGAGGAGAAAGAAAATGACAAAGAAGGATAATCAGTTAGAGCAGGATCAGATCGGTCAAGCTCTAAGATACTCATGCGATCGTAAGTTTGGAGTACTAGAGGGGAATTTTCTCTGCCAGAGTATTAGTATTCTTAATCCTAAGACGCCACTCTGTGTCTCTGAGAACGAATCGATTGAGGAGGTGGTAAAAAAATTACAGGAACATAAGATCGGCTGTGTATTGGTGACTGATTCGAAAGGAAAGCTGATCGGTATATTCTCCGAGCGGGATTGTCTCTTAAAGGTTTTGGGTAAAGGGATTGATATGAAGACCACCAAGGTATCTACTATGATGACGCCTGATCCGATAAGTCAGCCGCCTGATGGTGGTATAGGGTACGTATTAAATCTGATGTGCCAAGGTGGCTTTCGGCATATTCCGATTGTAGATCGCGAATATTTGCCGGTTGGGATTATTTCTGTAAAGGATGTTATCGATTACATTGTAAAAACAATGGTGGAGGATCTTTTGAATTTTGAATTACCCGCATAAGTCAGCAGAGGCTCAAAGCTAGTTATTTCAACAACTTAGGCGTGCGCCACGAAGAATGCAACTCTATCTATATACTTACCATAACATGGGAAGAGAATTGATAAATTATTGTTAATTGATGGTAGCCGATCTACTCGCTTAAGAGATCTGCATTTGGTAAACTTGTCTCCAGGAGTAACATTATATGGCATTTTCCAGCGCACTTGATGTGCCGTTTTTACAGCGACGCAGTGTTGTCACGATTGGCTTAGTAGTCGCAGTGGTGCTTGGCCTCTATTTTATTCCTGACATTCTGGGAATTTATTCAGTCCGTTCAGGTGAAGATAACGAGGACTTTGTCTCCGAGGGGCAGCATGGGCTTAATATACAGACCGCGTCACCGCTTGAAAGACTTTCAGCTATGATTGATGCCGGCTATTTTGATAAAAAAGCTAGCTTGGCGCCTGAGGCATCGCTTTTGCCATCACTAAATAGTGGAGCAAATTTAAGTGGAGAGGAGGTGTTGACCTGGAAAAACTTCAAAACGCAACCTGCCCATAAATCTCTTTTAGAGTCAAAAAAGATCACACTTAGCATAGCTTCCAAATTGTCTGAAAATAATAATGCGGCACTTTACGGCTTGTATAATTTCGCTAATGGCATCAATTTTGTATTGTCAGAAGGTAAGAAGCGCATGACGGTTGGACAGGCATTATATTATTTAGAGGGCCTGCACGCCAATGCCACTGCTGCGTTGCTAAGAGGAAAGGTGGACTCGGCCTTGTTGGCTAACTGGTCGAAAATGCCTCTAGATAAGGTATTTGATAGCGGTCGTGTTGCTTTGGTCCGGCAGCGTATCCAGGCTTCATTTAAGCCCTCACTTTATTTAACAAGTGTGGCTATGCGTGAAAATCGCAAGGGGACATTTGGTGGGCTGCGAGTAAAGGGTTATGTAAAGGTGGTGGATCTTAAGACGATTGAATTATATAGGAACGGAATCTTCATCCGTCGTATTGCCAAAACACGTAAGCGTATGTCAAATGGGGAGCTCTACTATAACTTTTATTTCAATGATACTCACGATGTCAGTGGTGTTTATACATTACGGGTTCTGGATAGACAGGGCAATATCTTCCAGAAGAGCTATGAATTTTTAAAGCGTTCCCGTCGTTTTCAGAAGGATAGGACAGGTTATTATAGATTCCCGTATCGTGAACCGGATCGACATTTTGATGATCTATTTAAGACAAGTTCTGGCACAAGATCTGAGCAGCAATTTACGACGTTCTAGTGCTATAGTTCTTCGATCGTGAAATCTCAGCAGCGGAGATGATCTTAGAAAACTTATTGAAGTCGAGGCTGGCGCCACCTACTAAGCCGCCTGCAACGCCATCTATTGAGCAGATATCTGCAAAATTTTCCGGAGTAATACTCCCACCATATAGTATTGGCGGTGTTGGAAGCCTGTGATGTTGTTGCTGCCAGAGTGAAGAAATATAGGAATGTGCAGCCTGTATCTCAACAAGAGCTGGTATCTTACCTGTTCCAATTGCCCATACAGGTTCATAGGCAAATATTATGTTGTTGTGTAATGCCGGATCTAGCTCCGTAAGAAATATGCGAAGCTGTTTCTCGAGGACTGCATTGGTGCGGCCCTGCTCCCGATCGGCCAGAGTTTCTCCTATACAGAAGACTGTTTTCAAAACAGGTAGAATGCCAAGCGCGCGTTTTGTCACAAGCTCATCAGTTTCTCCGAAGATATGACGACGCTCTGAATGGCCGATCAATGCAAATGAGACGCCCAGCTCCGCTAACATCTCGGTAGAGATCTCTCCAGTAAAGGCGCCACTTTTCTCCCAGTGTGCATTCTGAGCCCCTAGGCGGATCGTTGACTTCGATAGAATCTGCTGAAGGGCAGGGATGGCTGTAAATGCGGGTGCTATCCATACTTCAGCAGCCAACAGATTTTTTGAAAAGGCGGCCAATTCAGAGGCCAGCTTTGCCGCTGCGACGCTGCTTAGGTTCATCTTCCAATTGGCAATCAGAATCTTCATTATTTGCCGGTGATCATGTTTGCTACATCTAGCATGCGTGCCGAAAAACCCATCTCGTTATCATACCATGAGACAGCTTTGACCATGCGCTTTTCAATTACCATGGTTGAGAGTGCATCTGTAATTGATGAAAGTGTATTGCCTACATAGTCGATTGAAACAAGCGGTTCGTCTGAATAACCGAGAACCCCCTTTAACGAATTTTCTGAGGCTAGTTTTAAGGCTCGATTGACCTCCTCAATAGTGGTGTCGCGATCTGTTTCGACTACAAAGTCTACTAAAGAGACATCACTAGTCGGTACGCGAACGGCAAAGCCATCGACTTTACCTTTTAACGCTGGCAATACTAACCCTACTGCTTTTGCGGCGCCGGTAGTTGTCGGGATCATTGACAATGCTGCGGCACGAGCACGCCTTAGATCTTTATGCGGGAGATCCAGGATCTGCTGGTCATTGGTATAGGAGTGGATGGTAGTCATGGTTCCATGTTTAATGCCGAAATTTTCAAGGAGCACTTTGGCAAGAGGTGCTAGGCAATTAGTTGTGCATGAGGCAGCGCTTACGATATGATGTTTGTCATGGCTGTATTCCTGATGGTTTACGCCGTATGCAATGGTGATATCCGGATCGGAAGATGGTGCGGAGATTAAAACCTTTCTAGCACCGCCATGTAAATGTAGGGAGGCCTTCTCCTTCGTTGTAAAGATTCCTGTGCATTCAAGCACTAGGCTGACATTTAATGCTTTCCAAGGGAGATTTTTAGGGTCTTTTTCAGCCAATACTTTAATGCTTTTGCCGTTAATAGTAATGGCACCTTCAGTATGGCTTACCTCGCCCTCAAAGCGGCCATGTACCGAGTCATACTTAAATAGGTGCGCTAGCGTCTTGGCATCAGTTAGATCATTGATCGCTACAACCTCAAGATTGGTTGCATGCTTGGAGGTTAGAAGTTGCCTCAAAATATTTCTTCCAATACGGCCAAATCCATTTATCGCTATATTACTTTTCATATCCATTCCCTAGTAAAAACAGTTCATTGTGTGATTTATCTCTATTCGTAAACAATAAAAAAGTCAAATAAAAACAGGGATAAGTCTCTTTTCCAGGCGGCGTTTCTATGCGATATTTGTGACTAAGTTATTCTTATTAGGAGGAACATTTGGAACCGACAGAAATTGCAACAAATCCAAGTTTTATAAGTATGCTATTTGGCTCAGGGCCGGTGGTGCAGAGTGTTCTAATACTTTTAATCTGCCTTTCAGTAGGGAGTTGGGCGATAGTTATTGCGAAGTGGCTCCAAATGAGGCGTGCGTCAAATGATTCAGCTGAATTTAGTACTATTTTTTGGGAAACCAAGAATTTTGCGCGCATCGAGGACTCCTCAAGAAGGCTTGAAGCCAGCCCCTTGGCTCAGCTCTTTATTGCCGGATATCGTGAGCTGTCACAGATGATTCAGGATGGAAAAGAGAGGGTTTCAATTGATAATGATATTGAGGCTATCGGTCGTGCAATTAAGCGTGCCGAATTAGCTGAAGCATCAAAGTTGGAGAGCGGTATTACTTTTCTAGCGACCGTTGCCAGTGCGGCACCATTTATAGGGCTGTTCGGTACAGTCTGGGGCATCATGAACTCATTTCATGGGCTAAGCTTTGCAAAGACAGCTACTATTCAAGCAGTTGCACCAGGAATTTCAGAGGCTCTGGTAGCAACGGCGGTAGGGTTAGCAGCCGCAATTCCTGCAGCAGTAGCTTACAATTACTTTGCGGTAGCGCTTCGTAATTTTAAGGAGTCAATGGATAGCTTCTCAGATGAGTTTTTAACAATCGCAAAGAGAAATTTTCTTAAGGTGCGCTAATGTCATTTTACGGTAGTACGGAAGGTCCTGTTGCTAATATTAATGTCACACCATTAGTAGATGTGATGTTGGTTCTATTGGTAATCTTCATGGTTACCGCGCCAATTTTGCAACAAGGTGTAGATGTAAATTTACCTAAGGCTACGACTGCACCGATGGCCGGATCGAGTGAGCAAGTGGTCTTGTCTATCGATCGAAATGGCAGGATTTTTTTGGGGTCAGGCAATCAGGTGCCTGCTGAATCTTTGGGGGTTAAGGTTCAGGCAATTATGGCTGCTCGTGCTGAAGAGGATAGAAAGATTTATATTAAAGCTGATACCGCCATCAGTTACGGGGAGATCATGCAGGTTATGGGTAAGCTGCACGCTGCCGGTATCAAAAGTATAGGCTTGGTTTCTGAGCAGGAGTCTGAAGGGCCAGTAAAGCGTAAATGATTGCATATTAAGTGTGCTAACCACGAGACGATAGGTGACCTATTTAAATCGAGAAAATTATACTGGGCTGCTGGCCTCTGTCGTGGGCCATTTACTTATTCTTAGCATAATTCTGCTCAAAGGATTTACCGGTAATAATCTCATTCCACAGACGATCTATTCTGTAACAGTTGAGGGCGGAAAAAGTCTCGGTAAAATTGCACAGGTGCCGACTAAGGAGCGTACTGAGATCGCACCACCTAAGATGGTAAGTAGTGCAAGTCAGAAGAAGATGGAGGTAGCCCCTAAAGATGCAGAGATCTCATTGAGTGATAAGAAGAAGCGTGAGAAAGCTAAGCCTACACCCAAGCCTACACCAAAAGTTAAGCCTACTCCAAAGAAAGCAGACCCAAGTGCTGCTCTTAATAAGCAGCTTGAGCAAGCGGTACAACGGTATTTAGGAGAGTCTACAGATGCCGGTGGTACTGGTTTTGGAGCAGGTGCTTTAGGCGGAAATAAGCAGGGAGGAGGGGTGGTTCGCCCGCCTGAATTCTTCATGTATAAAAAGTTACTTGAAACAAGCATTAAAGAGGGCTGGAAGTGGTATGATACTAATGCGCCGATTATCGCACAGGTACGGTTTCAGATCAGTCCAAATGGGGAGATCTCACTTGTAACTTTAGTGAAAAGTTCAGGTGTGGGTGAGTACGATCAGTCTGTCTTGCGCGCAGTAAATAAGGCAAGCCCGGTACCTGCGCCACCGCAGTCCGTCTATGAGTTTTTTAAGGATGTAGTTATGACGTTTGATCCGCGGGAGTGATTGTTGGGAACAGTGATCTGATTACCGGTGACGGTGAGCTGAGTTCGGTGATCTGTGGTCTGAGAGCTGAGATCAGGCCGGCAGTTATCGCTAGATATAAACAGGTCGAGTACGGTTGTGAGATCTAACCTCTCTGTGTTATCTGTTTATACTATGATTCGATTAATACTTCTCTCTCTCTTACTGCTCGCCTCTCGCTCTTATGCCCAGACCGACATCTATGTGCGCGGTTCCGGCAAGTTGTTTCCTGTGGCAGTGCCGCAGCTATGCTTGCAAAGCGGGACCTCGACCGCTGTTAGGGATATCCCGCGTATCTTGGCACGGGATCTAGATCTTTCAGGGTATTTTCAGGTTTTAAATCCTGAGTCTTTTATAGAGACACCCGGCAAATGTGGCGCTCCTGAGGCGCTTGCCTATTCGGATTGGAGTGTTATTGGCGCTGAGGGGCTGGTGCGAGGAACGGTAGATGAGGTAGGAGGGCAGCTGGTAGTTAAGCTTTATCTGCATGATGTAGCGAGACAGAAGATTGTGTTGGGCAAGGAGTATAGCGGTGATGCTACTCATCTCTCTACGATTGCACATAAGTTTGCAAATGAAATTATGAAATTCTTTACCGGCGAGGCGGGTGTATTTGGAACTAAGATCGCATACTCATCAAAGATAGGACGCTTTAAAGAGCTTTTCGTAATGGACATGGATGGAGATAATATCCGGCAACTTACTAACGATAAGGGTTTGGCTCTTTCCGCTTCATGGAGTCCGAATGGAGATGAAATTATATTTACATCATACAGAAGCAGGATCCCTGAGCTTTTTTCAATCAAGACTCTGACAAGAAAATTAACCCAGATAACGAGAGGGGAGGCGATGGAGATCGGTGGTAATTTATCCGCAGACGCATCATCGATCCTGCTCTCTGTCAGTAAGGGGCGGGAGTCGGATATCGTATTGTTGAATAGAGACGGCACAGTGAGCCAGGTGCTGACACCAAGTAATGGCGCAATTGATGTCTCTCCTCGGTATTCACCAGATTATTCTAAGGTTGTTTTCTGTTCAAACCGCTCAGGTGGACCTCAGATCTATATAATGGATGCAGATGGCAGTAATCCTCGCCGCATTAGTTTTGTAAGCTCGAATTACTGCACCTCACCTGCCTGGTCACCGAAAGGGGATAAAATAGCTTTTGTTTGTCGTGCCGATCGTGGGCATCATCTGTTTGTATCTAACAGTGATGGATCGCAGCCGGTGCAGCTGAGCTCGTCAGGTACCAATGAGGATCCAGACTGGTCTCCAGATGGCAGGTATTTGGTCTTCTCCTCTACGCTTTGGAACGGTGTTTCAAATTTGACACTTATGCGAGCAGATGGGGGAAGTATCCGCCAGCTTACAAATAGCCGTTTAGGTGATTTTGATCCTAGCTGGAGCACCTTGAGTGTGTTAGATAACTAGGTGATGTGTAGTTGCTACTAATGGCCTGGGTCGTGTGAGCTCAGCTTGCACCCTAGGGCAGCCGTGACTCAACAGAGCTCGCCGAAGTCTAGCTGCCATACAGGATCCCCCGGATACTTGGAGCGATTACATCTGTTGTTTATTTTTTTTATGATTTTTTAAATCATGTATTGAGCTTTATTTTAATTGAGGATATTTTTATCCCGGACAACTTTTTGAGGGAGTTTTTATTATGCAGATTTTAAGAGTTTTAGCTGTTTTAGTGTTATCATTGTTAGTTACAGGCTGTACCTGTCGTCGTGGTGCAGTGGGGCCGAATGTGCCAGTTGCAGATGAAGGCGGGCCACTGAAAGATATTAATTATGCATTTGATTCGTATGCGCTTGATAGTGCTGCTAAGGCAACGCTTGATGCAAATGCTGCTTGGCTTAAGAGCAATGCCTCCGCTACTACGCAGATAGAAGGGCACTGTGATGAACGTGGGACTAATGAGTACAATATGGCGCTTGGTGCAAATCGTGCTCGTACAGCCTTAGATTATCTCCGTGCGCAGGGAGTAGAAGCTTCTCGTATGAGTATGGTTAGTTACGGAGAGGAGTTGCCGCTTGATCCTGGGCATAACGAAGCTGCTTGGGCGAAGAATAGAAGAGCGCACTTCAACGTGAAGTAGCTCATTTGTAAACTGGTTGTATTAGGGGCTGGCTCTGACCGATATGTTCGGCAGTCAGCCCCTCCGCATTTGTGAGGATAAAATGATTCATAGAGTGCTTTTAATCTCTCTACTGATAGTGGCTTCAGGATGTGTGCCTCAGGGGCAGCCAAGCAAGCCGCTGTCGCCAATGAAGACTGAGATTGATCGACTACGGGAGCTGCAGATCGAAAATAATGCAGATCTTTCTGCTCTAGCTGATGAGATGAGGCAGCTAACAGGAAGAGTAGAGGAGTTGGAGTTTGCATTGTTAAATCGGAATGGAGGCAACTTTCCTCCTCCTAATGCAGAAAATCCGGGTGCTCAGATTGAAAATAACGTGACGATGCCTAATGCTGCAGCTTTTCCGCCACCAATAGTGCCGCGAGAAGCATTAGAGCTGGATGAGCAGCAGCTTGGTACACTGCCGGCAGATCTAGCACAAGCCTATGGAGATGGATTAACTAAGCTGCGTGAAGGTCAGTATCCGGACGCCATTGCTCTCTTGCGTAATGCAGCTGAGGCAAGTTTGGGTCAGGATTGGCGTGCTAATGTACTTTTTTGGTTAGGTGTAAGCTATGATGGCCTAGGTGATAATAGACGCGCCCTTGCCGCATATAATGAAGTAGTATCTAAATATCCTAAGCACCCACGTACGGCACTTGCTCTATTTAGAGAGGCTTCAGTCTTTATAAGACTTGGGGATTCTCGTACCGCTAAGGTCACATATCAGAAACTTCTTTCTGACTTTCCTAAGAGTCCGGAAGCGATTGTAGCAAAGGAGCGCATTAAGGATTTGGCTTGAAGATAAAGCTGATACGTAGTTTCTCCTCTAAAATACATATTAAGCCACCGCTCGTGGTGGCAATCGGGAATTTTGATGGTGTACATAGAGGGCATCGCGCCTTGCTTGAGCGCGCAGTTGCTTTGAAAGGAGCTGGTATTGCAGTCGCTCTCTCTTTCTATCCACATCCCGCTACCGTCCTTACTAAGAAAGTTTTGCCGAGCATCACAACTGTAAGGCAAAAACTAAAGATTCTTGATCAGATCGGGGTTGATTACCTTGCCTTAATTAGATTTACACCCAAACTCTCAACGTTATCAGCCGAGGAATTTATCAAGCAGTATCTGGAGAATTGGTTGAAGTTTGATGTATTGATCTTAGGTCCTGACGCGCGCATAGGCCATGAACGTGCAGGTACTGCAGAGTATCTTGCACGTGTTATCAAAGCAGGCGGCAAGCATGTCGATATTCTCAATTATATTGAGGCACCTTCAGGTACTAAGATTGCGTCTAGAGATATCCGTGGATTAATTGCTGTAGCAGATCTCTCCCGTGTTAAGGAGGAGTTAGGCAGGTACTATGCCTTGGATGCACGAGTTGTACATGGAGATGCACGCGGGCAGCGCATCGGAGTACCGACGGCGAATTTACTGCCAAATAAACAGGTGCGCATTAAGCGAGGTGTGTACGCCTGTTTTATGGATGTGGATGGATGTAGCTATAAAGCTGTAACTAATGTTGGAGTTCGTCCTACATTCGGTGGGGTAGAGGAGGTAGTAGAAGCACATCTTCTGGACTATCAGGGGCCCTCCTTGTATCATAAAAGAGTCGAGCTAAAATTTGTTGCTGCAATTCGAGAAGAGCAGAAATTTAAGTCTGCTGAAGAGCTTAAAGCTAGAATTCAGATCGATATAGAGGCGGCTCGCACAGCTTTAGCACTAAGATAGGTAACTGTGATCATGGAAGTGATAAAGCCGCTTACTTTTACAGGAACTCAAGTCGAAAGACTGGACAACTTTCTGCTTATTCGTCTTTCGCATCTAGAAGGATTTCACAAACTAACTCGTTCTCAAATACAGAGTTGGATTAAGAAGGGACGGGTAACTGTAAATGATAAAGTTGTACTTAAGTCTGGTCATTCTATCAGACCGAAAGAGGTGGTACGGGTAGTACCGCTTGAGGCTGAACCCTCTGACCTTTTACCATACGAGTATAAGCTTAAAATCTTATATGAAGATAAAGATCTATTAGTAATAGACAAGCCTGCTGGGATTAGTATGCACCCCGGAGCAGGAGAGCGGCGGCGAACATTAGCGAACGCACTGGTTGCTTATCTTGGTAAGATTAGGGGTTTAGATCCACAGAGACCTGGAATAGTTCATCGTTTAGATAAAGACACTTCTGGTGTCATAGTTGTTGCTAAGAGTGTGGCAGTGCACTCTGATTTATCACAGCAATTCGCTAGGCGTAGTATCGATCGTCGTTACCTCGCGTTGGTGGAATCAAATCGTGGATTAGCCTCGGGAGAAGGGCTGATAGAAACTAGGATCGGTCGAAATCCGCGCAAGAGAAAAGAGATGATGGTTCTTAAGCAAGACGGTAGAATTGCAAAAACAGGCTGGAAAGTCTTGCAGAGGTTTGACGGAGCAGCATTAGTTGAACTTAAACTTTGGAGTGGGCGTACCCACCAGATTAGAGTGCATATGAAGCACATAGGAGCTCCACTCTTAGGTGATAAGGTCTATACAGGTAGCAGGATTTTTCCCGCGACAGTGGCAGCCTTAATTGATCAACTAGGTGGACAGGCGCTACATGCGTATCTTCTTGAATTTTCTCATCCCTTAACTGGTAAGAGGCTTAAATTCGAGTCTCCACTCCCTGCACGCTTTAGTGCGCTAGTAGATTTGCTAGCGGGCAAGAGAGCAGCAGGCCATTAAAAATTAATTATAGTGAATGACAAAATAACGAAGCGCTATTTTGTCTGTCGGATTTTGACCATCCTTGGTCAAAATCCTCCTCGAATGGCTTAAAACGGGTCCCGAAAGGCCCATTTTAAGCCATTCTCCGAGCCTGCGGCTCGGCTGGCCATCCATGGCCAGCCTATAGCGAGTGAGATAAGTCCGTAGCGAATTTCGCTACGGACTTATCTCACTCGCTATAGTCGGCCGAATGAATATTTTGTGTAATATTACGTCGGATATTCAGTAGGTTAATGAGGGTAATTTATTATTATAATTTTTCTCTTTGACTTATCATTATTCCAGTATTAAAATTATAACTGAATGGGAAATCTCCCTTATCTCTTTTCTTTGAGTGCATATACCGCACTTAGCTTATTGATATCATTCATTATTTATTGTTATTTATTGCGAGTTAGGAACACGCTATGGAACAAAATGATAGGGAACTTATCAAAAGAGTACTACAGAGCAACAAGAAGCTCAGGCGATTATACGAGCAGCATGAGTTTCTCGAACGTATGTTGCAGAGCTATAACGGCAGATCTTATCTTAGCGCCGGTGAAGAGCTAAAAGAACGTGAGTTGAAGAAAAAAAAGTTACGTGGAGTTGATGCTATGATGAAGATAGTAGCTCCACATCGTGATGTGCATGCGCCTTAATACGGAAAGGCGCCTTCGCTTACATGCCCTGAAAATCTCCATCATCTAGTGGAATTATCTGACTTGCTTTAAGCTGAATCGGTGTCTCCTTATAACTGCTCTGTCGTCTGTGCTGTGTTATACTTGCACCATTTGAATAAGTGGAGTTTTTGGCTAATTTTGTAGCTCGCGGAAGCTCAGAATTTTCAATCATTACATTACTCGCAGCACCAAAGATCGTATGCGATAACGTACTTATGATCTGGTCTAGCACATTTGCTTGAGCAGTTAGTTCTTGAGCAGCTGCAGATGACTCCTCTGCAGCAGCTGAGTTTTGCTGAGTAACTTTGTCAAGTTCTCCTACAGCAATACTTAGTTGGCTCATACCGGTTGCTTGTTCCTTAGTCTGCAATGAGATCTCCTTAACCAGGTCGGCTGATTTGATGGAGTTATCTTTAATCTGAGTTAGGGATTTAGCCACATCATCTGTAACCTTAACTCCGCTATCTGCTAAATCTTTAGAACGCATAATTTTCTCAGATGTTTCTTTTGCTGCAGTCGCACTGCGTTGTGCTAAATTACGCACCTCTTCTGCAACAACAGCGAACCCTTTACCAGCATCACCGGCTCTTGCTGCCTCAACTGCAGCATTGAGTGCTAGTAAATTTGTTTGAAACGCGATTTCGTCAATTATCTTTATAATATTTGCAGTTTCGTCAGCGGATGTCTTGATAGAGAGAATAGCTTTTGTCATCTCGCCCATTGAACTCACACTCTGCTCACTCGCACCTTTGACTTCAGACGCTAGTCCGAATGCGTGATGTGAGTTGTCAGCATTGTGCTTCGCAACTGAGGAAACCTGCTCAAGTGTAGCTGCTGACTCTTCTAGTGATGCTGCCTGCTCGGTTGCGCCCTGTGCCAATGCCTGTGCACTTGAGGCAACTTGTGAAGCTGATGCACGGACCTCTGCTGAACCGGCACGAAGCTGAGTAATAATATTATTAATTGGGTTTACAATCCTTCTAGTTATCAAATATGAGGATACTGAAATTACAGCAGCAGAGATAAGAAAAATCATCCATCCAAAGCGCTTAATTGAAGTTATAAAACCAAAAACCTGCTCCTGTTCCACTCTAACTAATATGCTCCAAGGCATTCCTCTAAAGCCCATAGCCCCTTTTAGTGGGGTAAATCCTGTAACCTGAAAAACATTGCCTTGTGGACTTTGCGAGATGTTTGCCCCGACCCCTCCAGCCACTGCTTCTTTAGCAGCCAGCATGCCTTGCTCTGCTAGGTTTGACTTCTTAAAAACATTCATATCTCTTACAGCTTCTGTGGTTCCACTTCTGGATGGATCGTAATCAATGAGGATATTGCCTTTACTATCAAGTAGAGTTAGTTCAGCCCCGGGATACCCCAAATCCTTAAGTGTCTTGTAGTAGTCAAGCAAGATACTCTCAACAAGAGCTAGCTGCGCATAGTTTTTCCAGACAGCTATGAGTGCTCCTGTATTATCATAGACCGGAGCCGCAAAGCCGATTACTAGTCCTTCGTTGCCGTATACTTTTGCTACATCTGGGTCAATATACAGATCCTCTACTACCGTACCTGTTAAGCTACCTGCACCGATTGTGTAAAAATTACCGGCTAAGGTATCTTTATGCCACTGTTCAGAGGAAAAATTCTTTTCGTATAAATACTCTGTTTGTAACTCCTTACCGCTGCTATTCTTGTCATTAACAGCGATAACTTTCCCCTCTAAGTCTACTAAGAGCATAAGATCATATAGGCCATACGCGACTGCGTACTTATTCATGGCTTCTACTATTCCGTTGCTCTGACTGCCGTGTTTATACCAATTCTCACGGTTGAAAATCACAGTATTATATCCGAATGCCTGTACGTCGCCGTAGCGCTCAAAAAGGTTCCGATCGATTTTGTCGGCTAAATCAATAGCAATCCCTTTAAATTGCTCCTGATACTTGTTCTCAAATATCTGACTGGCTCTTTCCGCGTTGAAATGCATGAGCATAGCTGGTACTAGACCTAGAAATAGAAAGGAGAATGTTAGTTTGAACTTTAAGCTACGTGTAGTCCACATAAGAGTCCCTTATACAAAAAATTACTTTGTCACTTCTACTAATTGAGATATCTCTTTCGGTTCAAGAGCCTTTTCAATGTCGATTAAAATATTTAAAGCCCCTCCATCCTTACAACCCATGCCAATAATAAAATGCGAATCAATCTGATTCCCATAATCTGGCGCAGGTTCGATCTCGCGAGCAGCAAAGTCAATAACCTCAAGAACGGTATCTACAATTACACCAACTGCGATCTTGGTTTCACCTTTAACCATTGTTACTACGATGATACAGGTCTTTTCATCATATCCTATAGTAGGCAGACTAAATTTGGTGCGTAGGTCTATTAATGGTATAATTCTTCCACGTAGATTTATCACACCCTTTACATAGACTGGTGACTTTGGGACATATGTAATACTTGGAACCCCGATAATCTCCTGTACTTTTAATATTTCAAGGCCGTATCTCTCCTCAGAAAGAGAAAAAGTAAGGTATTTCCCTGCTAGATCTTTACCTATGGTAGAATGGTTATCTGATTCTCGTTCCATCTAACTCCCCTAGAATACAAAATACTCTTGGTTATTATTCGACGTTATCCGTAATTAACTTTATATGAAAATCTTTCAAACTAAGTTTAGTATCGCACGCTGTACTGCCTCACCGGAAAATGGAATTTTGAGTGTCCGCGCTTACTTGGTACCCG